>NZ_CP099222.1:2400000-2726062 GCF_029717145.1 Citrobacter freundii
CCCATGAGAAGTGCTAACACACCGGTTAGTCTGATCCTCATCATCGTCTGCGACAATGATCCTGGGCTTTTTCAAACCGACTTTTCGCTCCTCGCTCACAGCCAGCAGCGGACATTCCACCTATGACAGTTCGCTTTGTGCCAAATGCGGACTTCCTTTGCAAAGCGACCCCACCAAAATTTAATGTGAATTGGAGCAATTATCATGCTGAATTATTCGATTTATAGATGTATATTTTAGTTCTGACGAACAGTATTCTTTTTGTCAGCTTTTTAAATTTTAGTTACTTCCGTTTATTATTAAAAGTTTAGGGCATAAGGGATAACCCATAATTAAAGCATGGAAACCCTTTTGCTGAACATGTCATGCATAAGGAGTGATGCAAGTGAGTTTCCCTCTAGAATTGACAGCGCAAATTGCTGGTCACAATGAAAATTTCAATCGCAAGGTCACCTTAAACAGAGGTCTTACAGTTCTACTCGGCCCAAATGGCTCTGGAAAAACACATCTTTTGAGGGGGCTCAAGCAAAGTCTTAGTCAGCATACGAATGGAAAGTATGTGCGCTTTCTCTCTGCTGGACGAATGGGGATGTTGGAGCAGTATAGATCAGACTTTGACGGGCATCGTGGAGGCTCACCACAGTACGACTACGCAACTTATGGTAGCAAGAGTGATGCTGTTCGCAGACATCAGATGGAAACTATTAATGGCGATTTCCAAACGCTTGCTG
Organism: Citrobacter freundii; assembly: GCF_029717145.1. Lineage (NCBI taxonomy): Bacteria > Pseudomonadati > Pseudomonadota > Gammaproteobacteria > Enterobacterales > Enterobacteriaceae > Citrobacter > Citrobacter freundii. Next base: position 2,400,732 of record NZ_CP099222.1, read on the forward strand.
AACGGGCTGATATTTTAATTAAAATTCAGGAGAGACTTCGGAAGTTATTCAAGCGCGACATTCTTATTGAATGGGATGGTGGATCACTAAAAATATTATTTTCGCGATTGGACATAGAAGCAAAATCATACTCGTCAGGCAGAGAGGCATCCGGATTGATGCATCTGGTTGGGATTTTATCTGCACTTTATGATGATGATGTAGGGGCGCTTCTTCTAGATGAACCAGAGGTTTCCTTGCATCCTCAGTTACAGGCATTTCTTCTTCATGAAATCCTCAGTGTCTCGGGCCACCCGTCTGAGGGAGGTAATAAAAAGATTGTTATCATCGCTACTCATTCAACAGAAATGCTCCAAATTCAGAAACCGGAAGATTTACTATCTCTTGTCTTCTGTTATGACCTGATTAGTGAGCCAGTGCAAATTCCAGCTGACGCTGGCGAGCTCAGGAACAAAAAAGTACAAAACTTAATTGCTCGTCTCGGACAAGAGCATAAGTTATCATTGTTTTCCAAACGGCCTTTATTAGTTGAAGGCCCCTCTGATGTAATGATTTGCAGTGCGCTTGCAAACAAACTTGATATACATCTTGAAGCTGCCGGATCACAGTTATTACCTGTGATTGGTAAAGGGCAGATGCCAACCGTGGCAAAATTATTGCGTTTACTCGGCAAAAGCCCAGTTGCGTTGGCGGACGCTGATGGAATCGCTGATGGTCTTGATCTTGTCAATTCATACCTTAATGATAACCCCACCGCAGAAACGCGAGCCAGTGAGTTAGGGTATCGATCCTCGCAACAAATGGTTAGTGCTATATTCACAGATTTTTGCAAATTGGTAGATTGCCGGTGGAATGAAATTTCTGCAATCGCCGAATTGCACCCGTATTGGGTGAACAAGAAAACCGAGGAAGTGGCACAAGCAAAGCGCCGCTCTGCTTTCTGTACACTTTTCATTATTGATGATAATGAATTAGAAAATTTAGCTAAGGACAATGAGTGGAGTAGTATAAAGATCCGTTTAAAAGTGCTTCTTGACCTGCTGGAACAGTGTGGCCTATTTATTTTACGCAAAGGTTCAGTAGAGTCTTACTATCAAAATTCAGATCCATTTACTTCAATTGGAAAGCCAAGTGCGGCTGTTGGTGAAATTGACCATATCAATCAGTTATCGCTTGACGATGTTAACACCGCATATTCAGATTTGATCCGCTGCGTCCAGCATGCCTCGAGCACTGAAGTAATATGTGAGGCTGATGCACTGAGAGATCTTTTACTTTCAATTGTTGCACCAGCACATGCCAGACTAAAGAGTGGTGAATCATCAACAAACTTCAATATCTTGGCTCGTTCAATTTTGGGTGAGCGTTCTAAAATATTTGGTTTGGCTATAGAAGGTGAAAAACTTGTTATCTCAATCGAGAGTAACATTCTTAATGTTAGAGGTTTCCCCGTATCTATTGGAAAAGATGATGATGTACTAAAATGTATCAATGCAGCCCTTGCCTCTAATCTTTAACTTATTACTCGAGCGGACCTGCATGAAGAGCCCTTAAGTAGGTTATTCCATGTAGACGTCCGCTCCTCGCTCACAGCGGACCTTCAGATCCGTTAGTTAGTCCGCTCCGTGCCAGGAGCGGGTTTCTGACAAATCCCTATTCGATACGTCTCACATCAGGATGACGCTCTGTTGCTGCTTCATGGAAAATATCGTCCAGCCAGCCCAATATCTCGTCTTCTGTCATATTGTCCGGAATAGCAATGTCGTAAAGCCGGGAGAATTTTCGTTCCGTCAGGTCTGCGCGGAATACAAGCCAGCGAACACCTTCACGCTTGACCCCAATATGTCGTCCAAAAACATTGTAGATCAGCACTATTGGACCCCTTTCAAGAATTGTGTCACTGGGATGGTACATCACCGTCTGATTCGCCCTCACCCGCACTCTCTTTGCTTTGAATGAACCGGAGTGCCAAATAGAGGTCTGGAGCCAGAAGCATGTCATCATCATTCATTGTTGGCCGGCTTTCTTTAAACCAGCGTGTTAATTCCGTTTTCCGGCCCGCCAGGATTAACGTAATCTGTCGACTTTTCAGGTCACGCTTTAACTCATTAATGGTGGCCAGGACACTTATATCTGAATAGGTGAAGCAGGCAACGGCATCAATAACCACCCATTTAGGTTGTAATGTTGTACCATCAACTAAGTTTAATACCCGACGTTTAAAATAAGCCACATTAAAATAGGTCAACGGGGAGTTAAATCGATACATCAACACGCCCGGAACCATTTTAATATCGGTTGAATTACCTAATGAGTGAATCATTCCATTTTCGTCGGTTCCCAGTAAGTGCTCAGAAGGACGAAAGACTGTACGCAGGAACTGTAACAGACCGAGCAACACGGCAAGCCCGATCCCCTGGATTACACCGATAATTAACACACAGCCAAAGGTGAAAAAGGCCAAACGAAATGCCTGTTTATTTCTTCGCCTCAGGTTCCATAGCCCACGTAAATCAATCAATGACCACGAGGCATACATTAGAACAATACCTAATGCAGAAACCGGAATAAACTGTAATGGCTGCGTAAAAAATACGACTATGATACCGATGAGTAAGGCTGCAACCACGGAGACCAGCTGACTTTTCCCCCCAGTTGAATCATTAACAGCGGTTCGGGAATCGGCTCCACTGATAGCAAACCCCTGAGATAATCCAGACATGAGATTCGCAATACCCAGAGCTCTAAACTCAGCATCAGCATTAATGTCATAGCCATTTTTCGCGGCGAAACTACGGGCGGTCAGCATAAGACTGACAAAACTGACCAAAGCCAGGTTCAGCGCCGGGATCACTAAATCACGCATCAGACCTGGCTGGAACGCCGCCCAGTTAACGACGGGTAAACCAGGCTGAAAACCGTCGCCTCCAATAGTGGCAATCCCATGATTTTGTGCTGATGTTCCCCATACCAGCGCCGTTGTTATCACAATGGCAATCAACGGTGCTGGCCAGTGGCTGCGATACGTTTTGATAACCATTAAAATAACTAACGTTAAAAGTGATAGTCCTAAGGTTAATAAATGGCTGTCTACGATTCGGCCTGGCAAGGCAATTATTTTTTCAATAACCTGCGCCTCATCAAGTGTGATCCCTAAAACCTTACCTAATTGCCCGACAATAATCGTCACGGCTACGCCATTAAGCAAACCAGTAAGAATGGGATGAGAAAGCAGATCGGCAAGTGCGCCCAGGCGAAATTTACTGGCAAGCAGGCACCATCCGCCCATCATCAATGTCATGATGATCGTCAGTTGCCAGTGCAGTTCGGGATTACCTGCAGAGAGGGGAAACACGACGGCCGCAATCACCGCGCAGGTTGTAGCATCAGGACCAACAATAAGCTGACGTGAAGAACCAAACAGTGCATAAGCGATCATCGGTAAAACGCAGGAATACAGCCCTACGATTGCCCCAACACCCGCCAACTCAGCGTAAGCAATAGCAACGGGTAGTGCGACAGCCGCAACAGATAACCCGGCTTTAACATCATGTTTTAGCCAGCTTTTATCGTAGGCTAATAAATTTTGTAAACCAGGCATGTAATTTAAAAAAAATTTTCCGAACACTTTATTCTCCGGATATTGTTCTTACCCACGCAATGTTGGCACACTTCTGAGTGAGGTTCTGGTTATCTAATGCTCCCGGAATGAGGCCGCCACCGTTCAGGCCCTAATAACCTCAACCATCTTATTATTCTGACTGGTGTTAAACATAGTTCAAAACCGACCGTGCCTTCTGACCCCAAAAATTGTCCGCTGAGTGCCAGCAGCGGACATTAAGCATGGATTTATGTAGGGGAAAGTGCGATTAGTGCAGTTGTAATATTAATAAGATTTCGCTCGCTGCCGAATAATGAGCAAATCCAGTATACGATTGTTGGTACTCCGCTCAATGATACTGCTCCGGCCGATAACATCAACGTATGTATCGGGCCGGTCGTCAACAACTTGCTGTTTTACGTACTTTCGCGAGTCTGAACCCATTCTTCATGGATCTTCTGTACTTTAACCCACAGTTTTTTAAGCGATATCTCAGGAACGTTTTCGAAAGTCAGACCGAATTCTTCATCAAGCACTTCCTGCCACTCGGGTAAAGACGTTGAGATGTGAGTCGTAACGACTTCGCCATCGGTTTTTGTTAAAACGCAACCTCGCAGTATCGTTTTGCCGTGTGGCTTCCGGAGTTGTGCAGTAACAACTTTTGCATATCCGGATTCAGGGGAATGCATATTAAAGTGATGACGGTCTACGAAATCACTCATAGAAGCGGGTTGCTCAGCCATATTCACGCCTGCGATCCAGCACGATGGATCGGCAATGAGATGCCAATCGCCCACGCCGTCCTTGTCCATGGCTTCCATGCCAAACTGCATCGAGTCCTGGTTAACGGTAGTATTCATCAGAGGCATTTGCTCATGAAGCGCATCGCCAAGACCGACATCCACCCACCATCTCCCGTTGGGATTATTTTCACTCGGCAACCCCTCAGCGATGATAGCTGCATGGTTTTCCAGTTTTATATGCTCAGGGCCTTCAGCGCCGTGGACGTTTGCTGGGTGAATACTCACACGGTAACCAAGGTGGGTGAGTAGCGTATGTAAGCCGCCATTGAGCTGAAAACAATAACCACCTCGTCGGGTTGTTGCCGCTCTTCTGAAACTTTCCATGGCGTCAATTCCCCAATCCTGACCAAGGTGGATCCAGAATGTTTCGTAAGGGATCCGCTCTACATGAGCTTGATGTAAACGGGTAAGTGCCTCAATGGAGGGTTTTTCTGCGTCAAGGCCAAGGCGAGCCAGATAGGCTTTTACTAAATCGTTCATGTTAATGTCATATTCCTAAGTCTGTGCATGTTGAATTTTCATTTTTGAGAGTTTATCAGAGGGAGGGTTTGGAGCTTTAAAAAGGGCTGATGTCGTCAGATAGATTCTAAATCTGCTCAAGGCAATACATTTTCTCTATAATTATGGGCATTGCTAACTGAAAGTGGCTGTATTTTAATATCCACATTCAGTACTGTGTAGCGTCTAAATTGAGAATAATGTTTTCATATTTGAGAGGAGTCGATGGACTTAAATGCCTTAAAGATGTTTGTTCTGACAGCCCGCTGCGGTAGCCTTTCTGCAGCAGCGCGGGAAAACAACATACCGCTTCCGACGCTAAGCCGTAGGATCGCTGAACTTGAGCATGAGCTGGATGTTGTTCTGCTAGAACGCACTGTGAAAGGTTGCAGAGCAACAGAGGCGGGTAAAAAATTGCTGGATCAGGCCAGTTCGGCTATTGATACGCTTAATGATGCCGAGCAGTTCCTCACCACTGCCGATTCCCGCATTACAGGCCGATTACGCCTGACAATGCCTCAATCACTTGAACCGTGGTGGGAAATCATCAGGCAGTTTCAGCGTATATATCCGGGTATTGCCATTAACGTTTATACGACTGAACGTCGAGTGGATTTAGTTTCTGAAGGTATTGATGTCGCGCTGAGAGTTGGAAGCATCTCTGATGATGATGTCGTTGCGAGCCATCTCATGGATTTCAGGCATATTCTGGTCGCCAGCCCGGCGCTTTTTCAGGGCAGTGAGCCCCCCAAAGAGCCATCAGACCTGATGAAGTATCCCTGTGCCGCCTGGGGTTCGGTGATAGGCGCGCGTCCGGTGTGGATGCTCGGTGAACATACCTACGATGTTCCAGCGACCTTCATCGTCAATGATTATCTTCATTTGCGCTCTGGAGCCCTTGCTGGCGACTACATTACTGAGTTACCTGCTTTTTTTGCTGCGGAATACATTAATAGTGGAAAACTGATTGAGGTTTTACCCCAGACACGTTTGCCCTACTCATCATTGCATCTGGTTTATAAAAAACACCGACATGTTTCCACGGCGGCCAGAGCCTACATAGAATTCTGTAAGGCTAATGTACACATACTAAAAGAAAAAAGCCGCGTACCCTCAGATGATGAAAGTATGTATCCATGAATTTGAATTATCAGCCAAACCGATAGCGTATGTAGGTAAGGCGGTGACCGATTCACGCTGTGAGTTCAAGGGGTAGATGCAACGCTATCCTTAATCGAAGGGGAAGTTGCCATGAAACCCAGATACCGGGCATCAGCGAAGTGATGTTCATTAAGAGAACGGAACGCGACTCCAATGTATGTAAATTAGCCTGACCTCGCGGATATTTCCAACTTACCGCCGTCCGATGGCGACGAGGCCAGTGCCGCGCATAGTATAGACACCCTTCTACCAGTAATTAGCTATCCGTGCGTCTATGGCCATGCGCGGGTACTGATTTTACTCGTGTTTAATCATCACATGGCGGATAACGGTGTAATCCTCGAGTCCATAAACCGACATGTCCTTACCGTAACCGGAGAGTTTTTGCCCGCCGTGCGGCATTTCGCTCACCAACGTGAAGTGGGTGTTGACCCAGGTACAGCCATACTGCAAGCGGGCGCTGAGGCGATGGGCACGACCGACGTCTCGCGTCCAGACCGAAGATGCCAGCCCGTATTTTGAATCGTTAGCCCATGCCAGGACCTGAGCCTCATCATCAAACTGGGTGATGCTGACCACCGGGCCGAAGACTTCCCGCTGAACGATAGCATCGTCCTGCTTCGCGCCCGCCAGCAGCGTTGGGGCAAAATAGTAGCCTGCACCCTCTACTTTTTTACCGCCGGTGATGACTTTGATGTGCCCGAGCGCTTTGGCCTCATCCACCGCTTTGGTGATGCGATCCAAATGAGCCTGAGAGCTTACCGGCCCCAACTCTGTTGATTCATCATTCGGTGAACCGGTTTTCAGGCTGGCGACCGCCGCACCCAATTTTTCGACCAGCGCGTCGTAAATGCCTTTCTGCGCGTAGATGCGACAGGCTGCGGTGCAATCCTGCCCGGCGTTGTAATAACCGAACGTGCGTACGCCGCTCACCACCGCATCGAGATCGGCATCATCAAAAATAATAACCGGGGCTTTGCCGCCCAACTCCATATGCGTGCGCTTAATCGATGGCGCAGTATGCCCAATGATGTGTTCACCGGTAGCAATAGAGCCGGTCAGTGAAACCATACGCACTTTTTCATGACCGGTCAGTGGATCGCCCACGGTTTTACCACGACCAAACAGCACGTTAATCACGCCTGCCGGGAAAATATCTTTCGCCAACTCCGCCAGCTTCAGTGCTGTTAATGGGGTAATTTCGGATGGTTTAATCACCACGCAGTTACCTGCAGCCAGCGCCGGGGCCAGTTTCCACGCAGCCATCATCAGCGGATAGTTCCACGGTGCGATAGACGCCACCACCCCCAGCGGATCGCGACGGATCATGGACGTATGCCCTTCCAGATACTCCCCGGCCGCCAGGCCGTTGAGCGTACGTGCCGCACCGGCAAAGAAGCGGAAAACATCCACAATCGCCGGAATTTCATCATTTAGCACGCAGTGAAAAGGCTTACCGCAATTCAAGGATTCCAGCTCAGCAAATGTCTGCGCGTTTTCGGCGATAGTGTCCGCCAGCTTCAGTAACAGCTCTGAACGCACTTTCGGCGTGGTTTGTCCCCAGCTGGCAAAAGCCTCATCGGCGGCACGGACGGCTGCATCAACCTGCACGGTTGACGCCTCGGCAATTTCCAGGATCACGTCACCGGTAGCAGGGTTATAGACCGGCTGCTTTTCACCTTCACCGTTGACCAGTTCGCCGTTAATCAGTAATTGATGTTGCATAGCAATTTCCCATATTGTCGTTTATTTACCGTTTCCGGCGAGAGTGTCGCCTTCACGCGTCAGCCACCAGGCCCCTAAAATCGGCAGTGTTGTGACCGCCATCACCAGCAATGCCACTACGTTGGTCACCGGGACATCACGCGGACGTCCCAGTTGATTGAGTAGCCACAGCGGAAGTGTTCTTTCGTGTCCGGCCGTGAACGTTGTTACGATGATTTCATCAAACGACAACGCAAACGCCAGCATGCCTCCGGCCAACAGCGCCGACGCAAGATTCGGCAGCACCACATAGCGGAAGGTTTGCCAGCCGTTCGCCCCCAGGTCCATCGACGCTTCAACCAGACTCCATGATGTGCGACGAAAACGGGCCACAACGTTGTTAAATACCACCACCACACAAAACGTCGCATGCCCCACCACGATGGTCAGGAAGCCGGGTTCCAGATTGATGGTTTTAAATGCAGTCAGCAGTGCCAGACCGGTGATAATGCCCGGTAGCGCAATAGGCAAAAGCAACAACAGCGATATTGCGTTCTTGCCAAAGAAATCCCGCCGCCACAGGGCCGCCGCCGCCAGCGTTCCTAGCACCAGTGCGATGGCCGTCGACAGCGCGGCGATTTTAAGTGACAGTGTCACTGATTCCAGAATATCGCTACGCTGTGCCGCCACGCTAAACCACCGTAGCGTAAGCCCCTGCGGTGGAAAGCTAAAAGCGGCTTCCTCAGTATTAAACGCATAGGCGGCGATGATGAGGATGGGAAAGTGCAGGAAAATCACGCCACCCCATGCGGCCAGTTTGAGTAAAAACGGTGCGCGTTCAGAGTGCATCAAACGCTCCCAGACGCTTCACGAACGCCAGATACAGTGCGATTAATACAATCGGCACCAGGGTGAATGCCGCCGCCATTGGCATGTTGCCGATAGCCCCTTGTTGCGAATAGACCATGTTGCCGATGAAAAAACCCGGCGGCCCCACCAGTTGCGGCACAATAAAATCACCCAGCGTCAGCGAGAAGGTAAAGATTGAACCAGCAGCAATACCGGGGATAGCCAGCGGCAGCACTACATAGCGGAAGGTCTGACGCGGGCGGGCGCCCAAATCCGCCGAAGCCTGCAGCAATGACGGCGGTAACCGTTCCAGCGCAGCCTGTACCGGCAGGATCATAAAAGGTAGCCAGATGTAGACGAAAACCAGAAAACGCCCTAATCCTGACGTCGACAGCGTATTCCCGCCCACGGCTGGCAGCGTCAGAAACGCGGTCAGGATCGGCTCCAGCCCGAGATGGGTTAAAAACCACTGCGCCACGCCGTCTTTAGCCAACAGCAACGTCCACGCGTAGGCTTTGACGATATAGCTGGCCCACATTGGCAACATGACGGCGATGTAAAAAAAGGCTTTCATCTTGCCGCTGGTGTAACGCGCCATATACCACGCCATCGGAAACGCCAGAATGGCGCTGGCAATAGTCACCGCTATTGCCATGGTCAACGTGCGTAAAATGATGTCGTAATTCGCCGGGTTAAACAGCGCCTGCAGGTTCGCCAGCGTCAGATCTGGCGTAACGGACATGGTGAAATCGTCAAAGGTATAAAACCCTTGCCACAGTAATGTCAGCAATGAACCAAAGTAGACGACACCAAACCACATCAGCGGTCCGAGCAGCAGTAAAAACAGCCCCAGCCCCGGATTACGCCAGAAATAGCCCGAGATTTTGTTCAACCTGGTGGTCTGGGGAGGTGAATGTAAAACGTTCATCGCCATTCACCTCTCCTCAACCAGCGGGACCATCACGTCACGTGACCACGAGGCCATGACCTGCTGACCCGGCGACAGCGTTGACGGCAGCATTTCTCCCGTCAGGTTCGCCTGGCTTACCAGCAACTTTTCGCCACCAGCCAGTTTTAGCTCAAACCGTGTCGCGGCCCCCTGATACTGCACCGCCTGAATAACGCCCGGCGCCTGCACTTCTGCGCCAGGATCATTCAAGCGAATGTGTTCCGGGCGCAGAGAGAACATTCCCTGCAGGCCGCAGACATTCGCCGACATGGCGGTATCAAAGACGTTTGATGTCCCGACAAAGCTCGCCACAAACGGCGTGCGTGGGCGCATATAGAGTTCACGGGGAGAGTCCACTTGCTCAATGCGGCCGTTATTAAACACCGCCACGCGATCGGACATCGACAGCGCCTCACCCTGATCGTGGGTGACAAAAATGAAGGTGATACCCAGCGCCTGCTGTAGTTTTTTCAATTCCAACTGCATCTGTTCACGCAGTTTAAGATCCAGCGCCCCAAGCGGTTCATCCAGCAGCAGCACGCGTGGTTCATTAACCAGCGCGCGGGCGATCGCCACGCGCTGGCGCTGTCCACCGGAAAGCTGCGACGGTTTACGCTCATAAACGAAGCCGAGCGCCACCTTCTCCAGTGCTTCTCGCGCTTTGGCATGGCGCTGTTTTTTATCCATCCCTTTAACCATCAACCCATAGGCCACGTTATCGAGGATCGACATATGCGGAAACAACGCGTAATCCTGAAATACCGTGTTGACGTCCCGCTCCCAGGGCGGCAACTCGCTGGCCTGCTTGCCAAAAATGCTAATTGCACCGCCTGACAGCTGTTCAAAACCAGCTATCAGGCGCAGACAGGTAGTTTTGCCAGAGCCGGATGGCCCCAGCATAGAGAAAAACTCACCATCGTTAATCGCAATACTGACCCCATCGACGGCACGAACATCCCCGTACAATCGCGAGACATTGTTAAATTCCACTGCGTACGTCATAAAACCCCCAGCGGAATCAGCGACCGCCCATAATGGCTATGTAATCTTGCGTCCAGCGACTGTAAGGAACGAACTTGCCCCCTTCGGCGATCGGCGTTTTCCAGAAGGCGATTTTGTCGAAATAGCTATAGCCATTGGTTTCACATCCTTTTTCACCCAGCAGCGGGCTGGCTTTGCATCCCTCAGGCACGACCGGCAGCGATCCAAACCAGGCGGCAACGTCGCCCTGCACTTTCGGGGTTAATGACCAGTTCATCCATTTGTAAGCACAGACCGGATGTTTTGCTTCGCTGTGCAACATGGTGGTATCCGCCCAACCGGTAACCCCTTCTTTTGGGAAGACGGTGGCGACAGGTTGCCCTTCAGCCTTCAGGGCGTTAGCCTGATAAGGCCATGCGCTGGAGGCGACAACACCTTCGTTTTTAAAATCACTCATTTGCACGGTGGTGTCATGCCAGTAGCGATGGACCAGACTATGCTGATCTCTCAGGACCTTAATGACGGCCTGATACTGTTTCTCGGTCAGCTGATAGGGGTCGGTAATGCCCAGTTGTGGTTGGGTGGCTTTAACAAATAACGCCGTATCTGCGATATAAATCGGACCGTCGTAAGCCTGGACGCGCCCTTTATTGCTTTTGCCGTCTTCCAGCGTTTGCGCTACAAACACCACTTTCCAGCTATCCGGCGGCGTTGGGAAGGTCTTGGTGTTGTACATCAGCAGGTTTGGCCCCCACTGATACGGTGTGCCGTACACTTTTCCCCCGACGTTAAACCATTCACCGTTGACTACACGCGGATCGATGATTTTCCAGTTCGGAATAAGTGCAGTATTAATAGGTTGAACACGTTTCCCCATAATTAAACGCAGTGACGCGTCACCGGATGCCGTGACCAGGTCATATCCGCCTTTTGCCATCAGGCTAACCATTTCGTCTGAGGTAGCCGCCGTTTTTACATTCACCGCGCAGCCCGTTTCCTTCTCAAACTGTGAGACCCAGTCATATTGTTTATCCGTTTGGCCACGTTCGATATACCCCGGCCAGGCAATAATATCCAGGCGTCCTTCTGGTTTATCTAATGATGTTGGGGGTTCAGCTGCGTGGGCGGTCATCAGTGTCATACTGAGCGCACACAGGCTCGTGAGGGCAAATTGCTTGCTCATAACGTCTTACTCCTGTCGAAAAAAAATAATGAGCGGCAGCCTTGCCGTAAATATATGTCCTTTCCTAAAAGTAGTCGGGGTGTTGGCAGCGTTCCTGCTGGCGCAAGGAAATTTAATCAGGTTGTGAGCTAACGCTCATTACGCTGTCAGTTATTGCAACGTTATTAAATCTTCTGGAGTATAGACAACGAGTTAGATGCACGAAGGGGAATAATTAGAGGTATTGATATTTTGTATGGTTGCACCTGAAGAAATAACATCGTGATTTTACTGGTGCTATTTCAAAAATAAGAATGGGCTATTCTTTTATATTGAATAGCCCATTCATTATTATTTCATCATCTCGCGAATTAATTTCCCAAGTTGTTTCACGGCCTGCTCTTCGCGTTCTCCCCAGTGCCATGCGGTATTGAAGCGAAAGAAGCGTGTCCAGGTTCCTGACGTCGAGAACATTTTCCCCGGTGCAATGCTGATATGGTGCGCCAGTGCCTGCGTGCTGAGCTCGCCCGCATCAAGCGGTTCAGGCAGTTCGAGCCACAGAAAATAGCCGCTATCGCTATGATGAATTTTGACTTCCGCCGGAAGATGGCGCAGCAGCGTTTGCCAGGCTTGCTGTTTGCGTTCTGCCAGTTGACGACGTAGCCGACGCAAATGCGCGTCATAACGCCGGGTAGAGAGGTAATCCACCAATGCGAGTTGCATCGGGGAACTGGTTGATAAGGTGCTCATCAACTGAAGCCGCTGAATGCGCCGCGCATGCTTCCCCGCCGCCACCCAGCCAACGCGAAATCCGGGCACCAGGCATTTTGAAAACGACGAACAGTGTAGCACTCTGTCGCCACGATCCCAGGCTTTGGCGGGCAGCGGTTTTTCACGGCCAAAATACAGCTCGCTGTAAACATCATCCTCGATCAGCATCACGTTGTATTTTTCCAGCAACGCGACCAGATGGGCCTTTTTCTCTGCGCTGAGCGTAAATCCCAACGGGTTTTGGCTGTTGGTCATCAGCCAGCAAGCCTTCACCGGATACTCTTGTAAAGCCTGCTCCAGTGCGACGAGATCGAACCCATCCTTGACGTCGGTGGCAACAGACAGCGCTTTTAAACGTAGCCTTTCAAGCGCCTGCAAGGCGCCGTAAAAACAGGGATTTTCGACAATCACCCAGTCGCCAGGTTCGGTCACCGCTTGCAGGCTCAGGTTGAGGGCTTCCAGCGCCCCGGCGGTAATCACAATGTCATCCGGCGAAATAGTGATCCCCTGCTGGGCATAGCGACGGGCAATGGCATTACGCAATTCGGCATTACCCGGCGGCAGGTTTTCAATCACGCTCATTGCCGTCGCCGTTTTGCTCACCTGCGCCAACGAACGGTTAAGCTGCTGCAGGGGAAATAAACGGGGGTCGGGAAATGCGGACGCAAACGGCATCACCGAAGCATCCCGGCTGGCCTGCAGCATGTCAAAAATATACGTGTTGATATCGACCGCTTCATCGCGCACAACCTGCGATTGCGGGGTTGCCGACTCACGTTCGGGCCGCGCGGCAACATAATAGCCGGATTGCGGCCGCGCAATGATCCGCCCCTGACTTTCCAGCAGCTGATAAGCATGGCCGACGGTCATAAAACTCATCCCACTGGTCGCCACCTGTTCACGTAAAGAAGGTAGACGATCGCCGGGTTGCCAGACGCCAGAGGCGATTTGATCGCGAATTTGTTCCGCCAGCCGTTGATATTTTTTCATGATGATTCTCGGGAGTCAGATGCAGGTGACGCTCGCAGTGTATATCAGTCAATAAAATTAACAACATTCTGACAACTGTTATGGGATTGTGTTTTTACTGCATTGTGAACGAAAGCGGTTAACCACATGCTCACACCGCGAGCCTGCACAGCATCAATTTTCGTCGCGTGCTTTAAATAGAATAAATAATTGATTTTATGGGTGTTTAAAAAATGAAGTTTTCATATCAGTACCACTAACAAATAACAGCACAGCAACTGTTATGGTTAAAAAGAACTGTTCTGTTTCTGCCCCCCACTGTTCCTCAGGCATAGAATTGCGCTAAATCAATTTTGCCTGCGGAGTTAAGCATGTTCGGTCTTGACGCGTTTCACCTGGCGCGCATCCAGTTCGCGTTTACGGTGTCGTTTCACATCATCTTTCCGGCCATTACTATCGGTCTTGCCAGCTATCTGGCGGTGCTTGAAGGTCTGTGGCTGAAAACCAAAAATCCCACCTGGCGTTCGCTGTATCATTTCTGGTCTAAAATATTCGCCGTCAACTTTGGTATGGGCGTGGTTTCGGGCCTGGTAATGGCCTACCAGTTCGGTACCAACTGGAGCGGTTTTTCCGAGTTCGCCGGGAGTATCACCGGGCCGCTGCTGACCTATGAAGTACTGACCGCCTTCTTCCTCGAGGCAGGATTCCTTGGCGTGATGCTGTTTGGCTGGCAGCGCGTGGGTCCAGGTCTGCACTTCTTCGCCACCTGTATGGTCGCGCTGGGCACCATTATTTCAACTTTCTGGATCCTCGCCTCCAACAGCTGGATGCAAACACCGCAGGGTTACGAAATTATCAACGGACAAGTCGTGCCGGTGGACTGGTTTGCCGTCATCTTCAATCCGTCCTTCCCCTATCGTCTACTGCATATGTCCGTCGCCGCCTTCCTGAGCAGCGCCCTGTTTGTCGCGGCGTCGGCGGCCTGGCATCTATTACGTGGAAATAATACGCCGGCAATTCGTGCCATGTTTTCAATGGCCCTGTGGATGATGCTGATCGTCGCCCCGTTACAGGCGTTGATTGGCGATATGCATGGACTTAATACCCTGAAGCATCAACCCGCCAAGATTGCCGCCATTGAAGGTCACTGGGAAAACGTGCCCGGTGAACCGACCCCGCTGTTGCTGTTCGGCTGGCCGGATATGGAACAGGAGCGCACCCGCTACGGACTGGCAATACCCGCGCTGGGCAGCCTGATTTTGACCCACAGTCTGGATAAACAAGTTCCGGCTCTGAAAGAATTTCCGAAAGAAGATCGTCCTAACTCCACCATGGTGTTCTGGTCATTTCGCATTATGGCGGGGCTGGGGATGTTGATGATCTTGCTCGGCACATTTGCCCTGTGGCTGCGCTACAAACAACGCCTGTATACCTCGCGTCCTTTCCTGCGCTTCGCACTATGGATGGGACCCTCCGGTCTGATTGCCATTCTGGCCGGATGGGTGACCACCGAAGTTGGTCGTCAGCCGTGGGTTGTTTACGGCCTGCAACGGACGGCGGATGCGGTTTCCGCACATGGCGATTTGCACATGAGCATCAGCCTGATGGCCTTCTTTGTGGTTTACAGTTCGGTCTTCGGTGTGGGCTACAGCTACATGATCCGCCTGATCCGTAAAGGACCGCAGGAAGATGACCCGACGAGTCCGCCAACGGGTACTCCTGCACGACCGCTTTCCGCTGCGGTCCTCGATTCTCAACCGGAGGCACATCGCTAATGGGTATTGATTTATCAGTTATCTGGTTCGTTATCATCGTGTTCGCCACGCTGATGTATATCGTGATGGATGGTTTCGACCTTGGGATTGGCATTTTATTTCCGGCCATTCAGGACCCCGACGATCGCGATGTGATGGTCAACAGCGTCGCGCCGGTCTGGGACGGCAATGAAACCTGGCTGGTGCTGGGGGGCGCAGGCTTGTTTGGTGCCTTTCCGCTGGCCTACGCGGTGATCGTCGATGCGCTGACCATCCCCTTAACCCTGATGCTAATCGGCCTGATTTTTCGCGGTGTGGCCTTTGAGTTTCGTTTCAAAGCAACGCCCGCACACCGGCCATTCTGGGATAAAGCGTTTATATGCGGTTCAATCCTCGCCACCTTTACCCAGGGCGTTGTCGTCGGTGCGGTGCTTAATGGATTCTCAGTCAGCGGACGCAGCTACAGCGGCGGACCTTTCGACTGGCTCACCCCTTTCACACTGTTTTGCGGCGTGGGCCTGGTAGTGGCCTATGCGCTGCTGGGTGCGACATGGCTGGTGATGAAAAGCGAAAATCCACTACAGGATAAAATGCGCAACGCCGCCAAAAAACTGCTGCTGGCGTTGCTGGTCGTCATTGCCATTATCAGCCTGTGGACACCGCTGGCGCACAGCGCCATTGCCGATCGCTGGTTTAGCCTGCCAAACCTGTGGTTCCTGATGCCGGTTCCACTCCTGGTCGCGCTGATCAGTCTGTGGTTGTGGCGTTCGCTGGGCCAGCAGCACAGCCATGCACTGGCGTTTATCCTGACGCTGGGGCTAATTTTCCTCGGTTTCAGCGGACTGGGGATCAGCATCTGGCCGCATATCATTCCACCGTCCATCACCCTCTGGCAGGCGGTAGCCCCGCCACAAAGTCAGGGCTTTATGCTGGTAGGTGCCTTATTGATCATCCCAATAATTCTCGTCTACACCTTCTGGAGCTATTACGTTTTTCGCGGCAAAGTTCAACCTGGTGAGGGGTATCATTGATGCAACAATCAATCTGGAAACGCCTGATGTGGCTGGTGATCCTGTGGGGCGGCAGCGTGCTGGCCCTGGCCGCTGTTGGCATGGTCTTCCGTGTGCTGATGACGGCAGCAGGTTTTAAGTCCTGAGTCTGCATTCATATTGGTCGGGTAGCGTAGCGTTACCCGACAGCTAAAATCCCAACGTTATATAAACAAAAATGCAATAACCGGCGAATTGATGAAACATCGATTGCCTTTAACTCGATTAAATAATGAAATAGTCACTCGACGAAATTACCGCAATTTTTGTTAAAACGTACCAGAGGGTGAATGATGTTTAAGAAAGGGTTAACAGTGTTATTGCTGAGCAGTGCGCTTTTTTCTGGCCAGCTTTTCGCTACTAATCAGGGACATGAATATCTTCAGGTGCAGGATGCCGATCACTTATTACGTCACACGGCTGACAGCGATGAACTGCGTATGACGGCGGAAGAATCCGCCGCCGATCTCCGCGAACACCATCACTGGCAAAAATCACGCAAACCCGATACCCATCAAAGTTAACGCTTAGCCTTTACGCTTCGGCAGCGTTTTCATCAGTTCATCCGGACTGACGGAAGCCACGATGCTGCCCGGCAACGGCATTTTCAGAATGTGATGTTTCATCTTGCCGATGACGTGCATTTCGCACGGTCGGCAATCAAATTTCAGCGTCAGCACATCGTCACCGTTGACCAACTGCATTGGCGTCGCTTTCCAGCTTTTGATGTTACCTTTGGCCTGTTTTGGGCACAGATTAAAGGCAAAACGCAGGCAGTGCTTGGTGATCATCACCGGCACCTCGCCTTTTTCCTCATGCGCTTCATAAGCAGCATCAATCAGCTGAACACCATAACGGTGATAAAACGCGCGCGCTTTATGGTTATAGACGTTTGCCAGAAAACTCAGATGCGTTTGCGGGTAAACCGGGGCCGGGTCGGCTACCGGTTTGCGGCGGCCACGCTGGTAACTGGCCAGTCGCGCTGCGTCCAGCATTTCAACGGCGTCACGACGCAGTTGATTAAGCTGACCGTTCGGCACAAACAGTGCGCCCGGCAGATTCACCTGAATATCACGGGCGTAATACAGCGTCTGCCCAAGCTTTGCCAGCCCCTCCTGCAAATTGCTCAGCGCTTTTTCCGCGTTGTTCGCTTCCTCAAACTGGCCGTCCAGCGTGTGGGTGATGCTCACGCCCTCTTCGCTGGTGAGCGTCAGGATCAGCTGTTCCTGCCAGCCGCCCAGTTCAATATCGACCGCCACGCGACGTTCGCTGGACGTTTTGGTCAACGCCTGCTGCCAGTTATGATCGAGGTTACGATTCAACGGATGATGCGGACGCACTTTATGCAGATCGGCCGGCATTTCATTCGGCCAGACCCGATAGCGGTTGTTCCCCGTTTTCTCGACGGTATTGGCGCGAAATCCAACCACATCGCGTTTGATCAACACGTTCAGACCATCGCCGTTAGCCAGCGGTTCCGTCACTTCAACATCAAGGTGATCTTTTCCCACCTTCAGCACTTCGCCTACCGGCAAGCCGATAAATTTCGGCGAGTCGAATGCACCGATATCCCCTTTGCGGGCGGTGACAAAGTAATCAGTGCTGCCACGGTGGAACGTTTTGTCCGTGGAGGGGGTAAAGAAATGTTCTGTACGACCGGCTGAGGCACGGGCCAAATCACCGCGTTGTTCGATAATCGCATCCAGCATCTGGCGATAATGGGCGGTGATATTTTTCACGTAGCTCATGTCTTTGTAGCGGCCTTCAATTTTGAAGGACCGCACGCCTGCGTCGATCAACGCGCCCAGATTAGCGGTCTGATCGTTATCTTTCATCGACAGCAGGTGTTTTTCGTATGACACCACCCGCCCCTGATCGTCTTTCAGGGTATACGGCAGGCGACAAGCCTGAGAGCAGTCACCACGGTTAGCGCTGCGCCCGGTCTGGGCGTGGGAAATATAGCATTGGCCGGAATACGCCACACACAACGCACCGTGAATAAAAAACTCAAGGGTCGCGTCGGTAGCCTGATGGATGGCGCTAATCTGTTCCAGACTCAGCTCGCGCGCCAGTACAATCTGGGTAAACCCAACATCACCGAGAAACTTAGCCTTCTCGACGCTGCGAATATCACACTGGGTGCTGGCATGCAGCTCAATGGGCGGAATATCCAGCTCCAGAATCCCCATATCCTGTACAATCAGGGCATCAACGCCGGTCTGATACAGGTCGGTAATCAACCGCTGAGCGGGTTCCAGCTCATCATCGTGTAAAATCGTGTTCAACGTCACAAAGATTTTTGCCCCATAGCGATGGGCGAAAGGCACCAGTTCAGCAATATCCTTCAGGCTGTTACTGGCATTATGACGTGCACCAAACCCCGGTCCACCAATGTAAACGGCATCTGCGCCGTGCAAAATGGCTTCGCGCGCAATCGCGGTGTCACGGGCCGGGCTTAACAATTCAAGACGATGAGGTTGCTGAGGCATACGGTTGTTACCATCCAAAAGCGGTAAAATGGCGGCTATTGTAGTCAGAAGCGCGACGTTGCGAAATAGTTTTCCCTATTAACTCCGTGGGTAATGGATGAGCGAATGAAAGTGAACCGGCAGTTCACTGCTGTTCCGATAACTGTGTGCGGTATCCCCGGCAAAACGCACTCCCTCACCGGTTTTTAACGTTCGCCATCTGCCGTCAATGTCCATATCCAGCAGGCCATTAATCACCACCACATGTTCAATAACGCCGGTCTCATGCGGGGTAGATTCGCTAAGCGCTCCCGGTGCCAGCAGTATCGAAAAATGGTCAAAGCAGAGCTGTGGATCCCACGGGAACAACGGCGTGACGATCATCGCCTGCTGCTGCGGGTCGAATGCGGGCGTGCTCTCCGCTTCCGGCGGCGTGATAAAGCTCGAAAAGGGAACGTTCAGTCCGGTGGCGATTTTCCATAATGTCGCCACCGTTGGGCTGGATTCGTTGCGCTCAATCTGCCCCAGCATGGCTTTTGACACGCCGGTCTCCTGCGCCAGACGTGCAAGGCTCCATTCCCGCTGCTGACGTAACGCCCTGAGCGTGGTCGCCAGATAGTGGGTAACATTGTCCATTCGTTATCTCCCTCGATCTCATGTGGCAAAGCACTAGACTATCACTTGTACGCTATAGCGCACAGTGCTACAGTGACCGACCGTTATAACGCACGCGGAGCCGCTATGCGCACATATTCACTCCCTCTGCCTACCGTACTGTCTGGTTTTGTTGCTGTGCTGGTCGGCTACGCCAGTTCAGCGGCGATTATCTGGCAAGCAGCGATAGCCGCCGGGGCAACTACCGGGCAAATTGCCGGCTGGATGACCGCGCTGGGCATCGCCATGGGCGTCAGTACGCTGGCATTAACGTTATGGTACCGTGCGCCGATATTAACCGCGTGGTCAACGCCCGGTGCAGCGCTGCTGGTCACCGGTCTGCAGGGTGTCACTATTCAGGAGGCAATTGGCGTATTTATTGTCGCCAATGCGCTGATTGTCCTGTGCGGCGTGACAGGATTGTTCGCCCGACTGATGCAAGTCATCCCTCACTCGCTGGCGTCAGCGATGCTGGCTGGGATCCTGCTGCGTTTTGGCCTACAGGCATTTAATAGTTTGAACAACGAGCTGCTCCTGTGCGGCAGCATGCTGCTGGCGTGGTTGGTGCTCAAAGTTGTCGCCCCGCGCTACGCGGTCATTGCTGCGATGTTGGTGGGAATAATGATTGCTTTGATAAAAGGTGACGTTGTCACTAACAACATCACTCTCTCACCGGTGATGCCGGAATTTATCGCCCCCCATTTTTCCCTCGCCCACAGCATCAGTATTGCTTTGCCGCTGTTTCTGGTCACCATGGCCTCGCAAAATGCCCCCGGCATTGCCACCATGAAGGCCTCCGGCTATTCATTACCCGTTTCGCCGTTGATCGTATTCACCGGCCTGCTGGCGCTGTTGTTTTCCCCGTTTGGCGTCTACTCCATCTGTATTGCCGCCATCACCGCCGCGATATGCCAAAGCCCGGAAGCGCACCCGGACGCCCAGCGACGCTGGTTAGCGGCCGCTGCCGCGGGGGTTTTCTATCTGCTGGCAGGCGTATTCGGCGGTTCAGTGACCGGGTTAATGGCGGCCCTGCCGGTGAGCTGGATCCAGATGCTGGCCGGTCTGGCGCTGCTGGGGACGATTAGCGGCAGCCTGTATCAGGCGCTGCATCAAGAAGCCGAGCGTGACGCGGCGATAATCACCTTTCTGGTCACCGCCAGTGGTTTGACGCTGCTGGGGATTGGATCTGCATTTTGGGGATTAATTGCCGGAGGGGTGTGCTACACGGTGCTGAGATTAGCGCGCCGCACGTAGCTGCGAGGGCGTTTTGCCCGTCACCTGCTTAAAACGGTTGCTGAAGTGGCTGGCGGAGCTAAACCCGCAGGCCATCGCGATATCAGACAAGCTGCGGGAAGAGTAACAAACCAGCTGCTGCGCCAGCGCCATACGGCGCTGCATGACATACTGATGGGGCGCCATGTTCATCGACTGGCGGAACATTCGGGCAAAGTGAAAATCGCTCAACGCCGCTTCACCTGCCAAATCGCTCAGGGTGATGGGGTACGCCAAATGCGCGTCGATATAGGCCAGCACATTACGCAAGGTGACGGGCGCGAGTCCGCCCGTCACCACCGGCGGTCGCCATTGTACGTTACTGTAATGCTGGATCAGGTGCGTTAATAACAGCGAAGATGCGGCGCTCAGCGTGAGATGGTTAGCAGGCTGTTGCCAGTCATTACCAAGCAGAAACTGGCGGTACACAGCGGTGATCCCCGGATCGCTGCCGAAAGTATGTTCGTCCAGCGTGACGCTATAAGGGCTCTTATCCCAGACTTTCTCCCCCACCTCACGCAAATGCGCGTCGGTGCAGTAGAGATGCACAAACGACAGATCGTCGCGGATATCCCAACTGGATTCACTCTCTTTGGGCATCAGGCAGAAGCGGTCCGGGCCACCGCCGTTCTTCCAGCCGCCCGCCGTTTTGTGGTAACTCTCATAGCCATCTGCCACATACAAACTGAGCGTATGGTGATCGCAATATTGGGTGATGGTATCGCGTTTGTTCGACCACGCCGCCAGCTGGATCCCAGAATGTAACGCAACCGATTCATGCAGCACGGCATTATGTTTGCGTAAGTTTTCAAAGGCATCGTAGGGCTGAGGCATACCATCACTTTCAAAGACGTTGTGAGCAGACTTTCAGTCTATCTCAGCAACAGGGTGTTAACAGCCCTCTTTTCCGCTTTGCATAAAAAAAAGCGCAAGATTTTGCAAGTCTCCCGCAATCGGATGAAAGCGCCCTCGGAAGTGGCGTGGCACAGTCTGCCTTTGAATAGGCAAAATGAGAGCGATGTATGAACGCACTGTTGTACAGTCTGGTGGTGGTGATATGGGGCACGACATGGATTGCCATTTACCTGCAACAAGGCCCGGTTGCCGCCCCTGTTTCTATCTTCTGGCGCTTTGCCGTTGCCAGCACGGTGATGATAGTCATTCTGCTGGTCAGCGGAAAATTGCGTAAGCTTTCCGCACGTGACCATCTGTTTTGTTTGTTACAAGGCGGCTGCGTTTTTTGTTTTAACTTCTGGTGTTTTTACACTGCCGCCGCATGGATCAATACCGGACTCGAATCGGTTATTTTCTCAATGGCAGTCCTGTTCAACGCGGTTAATAGCTACTTGTTTTTTGGTCAAAAACCGCCGCGACGTTTTTATGTCGCCGCCGGACTGGGCCTGACAGGCATCGTCACCTTGTTCTGGCAAGATTTAGTCAACAGCGGGTTAAATCATTCGCTGCTGCTGGGCATTGGCTTGAGCGCCCTCGGCACGTTTGGTTTCTCACTGGGCAACATGATAAGCCTGCGCCATCAGAAAAATGGCCTCGAGGTGATGACCACCAACAGCTGGGCGATGTTATACGGCACCGTGTTGATTGCTACCATTGCCCTGGTGCGCGGCGACAACTTCACACCTCAGTGGACCTTCAGTTATCTTAGCGCGCTGTTGTATCTGGCAATTTTTGGTTCGGTGATTGCCTTTGGCGCCTATTTCACGCTGGTCGGACGTATCGGTCCCAGCAAGGCGGCCTAAAGCACGCTGCTTTTTCCACTGGTGGCACTGACGCTGTCTACGCTGTATGAGGGGTATGTCTGGCAGATTAATGCCATTGCCGGATTAGTGCTGATTTTACTGGGGAATTTGGTGATGTTCACCCGCCCGGAAATGCTGATGGGGAAACTGCTGTACCGCCGCCGGGTCGCCTGAAAAAAATCGCACCATCCGCAGAAAGCAGACGGTGCGTTTTTCATTATTGCTTTTTATTTACGTCAAACATGGAGGCATCGGTCGCCATGTCATCAACAACTTTCTTCAACGTTTCGAACGCCATCGGCGTACTCTCGTTATTCAGATCTTTGCCTTCGCCCTTACGGACAACTTTAATTACCGGCTTATTGGTTGCCGCATCGATCAACTCACCCTCGAAATAGAGGTGGGTATCCATGGTACGATGCCCTGTTGCCATTTGTGTTCCGGCAACAACCAGTGCAACCGGAACCACTTCATAGAATTGCAGCCCTTCTTTACTGGTATCAACACCGGTGATCGCCCCGCGGAAAATCAGAGTACGTGGGCCAGGCGTTGTCACCAGCGGCTTACGCTTACCAATGGAGGTTTTCATTTGAGTATTGGTATAGCTCAGCAGCCTATCAAGAACTTGTTGTCCAACCTGAGTGGTTGGTTTAGGAACCGGATAATACGTAATCGGGTTATAAACGATATTGTCGTATTTAGATTCATTAAAGCTAGGGTCAACCCAACGAAGCACCGGTTGCCCCGTTGCTGATTTAGTTTCCTTCAGGCCAGAATAGTCTTTTAAAAACCCAGAGTATTTCTCCGGCTGAGTCACTTTTGATGCACAGCCAGATAATGCCAACAGGCCAGTAAGCACTGCAACTTTAAATAAAGTTTGAGTACGCATGAAACGGTCCCTTTAGTTTTCGCAATGGTGCCTGAAAAGAATAGCAAATCAGAATCATTTTGGATGCACTAAAAATGGTAAGGACCGCACAATTTTATCTTAACGTTATCTTAACGTTCAGCACAAAAAAAATGCTGAACGTAGAAAGGCTTATCACAAATGGGTAGGTTAACCAGCTTTACGCGCCAACATTGTTGCAAAGCGCAGTTTAATACGGTTGCCGTTCTCATCCGTACGATGAAGTTCACCCACATCTTCGTTATATTTCAGCAGATCCCATCCGGTGTAATAGCGGCGTAATTCTCCGGCTTTAAACGCAAACGGGAACCCAACGGTGCACGGAAAATCATCGGTATCCATTGCCGCGACGATCAGGTTATATCCACCTGGTTTGGTGCAGCGTTGCATATTTTCAATCAAGCCCGGGATAGTTTTTGCTTCGAGGAACATCATCACCACGGTGGAAAGAATAAAATCATATTCACCGTCAAAGCGTAACGCATTGAGGTCCGCTACCTCAGCGTGCAGATTGGTCAGCCCTTCCGCGTCTTTAATGCGCTCAAGGTTGGCAATGCTCATTGGGTTTTTATCCCACGCCGTCACGTCATAACCGTTAGCCGCCAGGTACAGGCTATTACGACCATTCCCACAGCCTAAATCTAATGTTTTGCCTGGCGTAACAATTTTTGCCGCCTCGACAACATCGGAATGCGTGCGGGTTAAATCATATTTCTCAGTAAAGTAGTTTTCGTCACAACGGGTCATTATTTATCCTCAGATTTCAGTAATGCTGCACGCTCCGTGCGAATAAGCAGTTTTCCCTGCATCAGCAATGCAAACGTGCGTATCAGTAATAGCGCAATGATAAAATTGGTAAAAATAAACAGCGGGATCGCCAGCGTATGAAAAAAACCTGACTCGCTGCCGTGGCCTAAATGCAGCCCCGTCGTTGCCAGCGCCGAGACGCCGAACGAGAAGCTCCAGAATGATGCATTAAACGGCTGAGACAGATACCACGGCATGAGACGCAACATGAACAGCAGTTGCAGCAGGCCATAGCCGAACAACATTTTTGCCAGCGTATCGCCTTCGCCACCGTTGACGCTGAGCCAGGCACTACAGGCCACCAGCGCCGGAGCCAGTTGAATACCCAGCGAGGTACGTAATACCGCCGGCAGTTCACCAGAACTGCGTAAACGCTGCAGAATAACCGGCTCAAGACTTAACCATGAAAAGACGCCCGCCCCGAGAAACACCAGCCCGGCATCAGTGTAACCAAGCGCGCCGCAGGCCATGGCGCTGATAAAGTTATTGGCCACGGTCGGCAGATACAAACCCGGCGTGGTAGCTTCTTCCGGATGAGAACCCCGCCACAGCCCTGCCGTTTGCCAGGCTGCGTACGACAGCTGGATCACCACCCCAATACCAAACAAGACCACGGCTAAGGGCCGGCACCAGGGAACAAAACCAATCGCCACCAGCATGGTGGTGGCAGGGAAAAGACTGACAAAGCTGCTCATCACCGGGTGGCGTATTTCCGCCAGCACGCTGTGGGGAAAACGCACCAGACGGGTCATAAATGCCAGCGTCAACAGCCCCCAGATGACCATCGCGAGGATCACCAGACCGTCACCTATCCAGTGACTCACCGGCCATATCTGACTGGCATATCGCCAGGCAAAACCCATCCCGATGGTTCCCAGTACCATGCCAAAATAACCGGCCGGAAGATTAAGAACTCGCTCACTGTATTTGTTATTACTCATTTTGTTTATTTTTTAAAGTATATTTGAAATACATTTTATGGAATTTACGGCTGTTTAGCCAGTGCTGAAAACTTTGCTACGTTTAACTAAGGTGCGCAACTGGGAAATTCTTTATGACCAAATACCGTCTGAGCGATGAGCCACGTTCCTTCAGTTATCAGGATAATGGCCACAAAAAAAACGTATTGCTACACCAGGTCATCGCCCTCACCGACTTTAATGATGTGCAAGCCGGTACGCCAGGCGGCTGGATTGACGACGAAAGCGTGCTGGCGCAAAACGGTGATTGCTGGATTTACGATGAGAATGCCATCGCCTTTGCCGGGGCGGTTATCTCCGGCAACGCCCGCATTACCCGTGCAAGCGTGATCAGAGAGGGGACGCAAGTTGGCGATAACGCATGGATTGACCAGGCAGAAATCAGCCATGGCGCAGAAATACGTGACAACGTCACGGTCAAAGATTCGACTGTCCGTGGGGAATGCCTCCTTTCCGGTGAGGCTCGCGTGTTGAGTGGTTCAGAAATCATTGCCGCCAAAGGATTAACCCGTGAAAGCGACCAGATTTTGCACATTTATGACCGCGCAACCGTCAGCAACTCGCGCGTTGTGCATCAGGCGCAAATCTATGGCGACGCTGTCGTCAATTATGCCTTTATCGAACACCGCGCCGAAGTTTTTGATTTTGCGCGAATAGAAGGCAATGAAGAAAATAACGTCTGGATCTGCGATTGCGCGAAAGTTTACGGCCATGCTCGGGTTACCTCCGGAACTGATGAAGATGCCATTCCTACCCTGCGCTACAGCTCACAGGTGGCGGAGCACGCCGTGATCGAGGGTAACTGCGTCCTGAAGCATCACGTGCTGGTTGGGGGGCATGCGCGCCTACGCGGTGGCCCAATCCTGCTTGACGATCGCATTCTCATTGAAGGCCACGCCTGTATCCAGGGCGAAGTGCTGATCGAACATCACATTGAGGTTACCGGCCAGGCTTGCATCGAGGCCTTTGAAGGCGACGCAATTCATCTGCGCGGCCCGAAAGTGATCAACGGCGAGCAACGTATTACCCGCACGCCTCTGGCAGGCTTATTCTGAGGCGCAATCAATGATACGGGCGTAGAGATTCACATCATGGTACTCACCGTTGAGGAACTCCGCCTGCTTCAGACAAACTTCCAGCAGGAAACCATTGCGCTGTGCGACCTGATTGCTTTCACGGTTATCTACCCGGCATTTAATGATAAAACGGCGGATCTCACCGCGCTGCGCGTAATGTTGAATAAACGCCTGTAGCGCCCGGGACAGTATGCCTTTCCCCTGATGTTCTTCATCCAGCCAGTAACCAATATAGGCAGCTTTGTTCAACGGTTCGATCTGGTTAAACGAGATCACCCCCACCACGTTCTGCTGTTCAAAAATAAGGAACATTTTGGCGTAGCCGCGCTGGTGCAGCATCATATTGCCCTGCACGTTCTTGCGTGTGTCATCCTCGGATTCGACAAACTGTGGCCAGTTCAGCGACTGCTGCAGCCAGCGCTTATTTTTGAGTACCAGTTGATGCAATGGCGTGACGTGTTGCTCTTCGACTGCCCGCAGTTCCAGCGTGTCGCTGACGGGGATGACTTCTGGCATGTTTATCTCCTTCACTTTCGTTAACGGGGCATTTCTGACTGGCATCCGCAGATATTAATCTATTTATCATCCCGGACATCATACTTTTATGCTGTAACAGCAATCACTTAGCGACAATCTACCGCGCCGAACCCGCTAATCTGATTAACCGGGCATCCTCATGGGGATGATCCGCAATGATGACAATAATACCGCTATTTTTTTGCTAAGGAGCAAGCATGGCAGCACCTTTGGGTCGTTTAGCACTTATCCCGCTGTTTCTGATCACCGCCTGTCACCAACCCGTTCCCACCTCGCAGACCGGTCCCGTGCCTTATGCAGTCAGCAAGCAGGTGGTGGTGGATAATACCACCCTGGAGATCTCCCGCAGCGCGCTGGAATATAATGTCCACAAAGTTCAGCAGTTGCTGGGAGATAAAACTCGCTTGTGCGCCATTCTCAAAGGCGACGCGTACGGGCACGACCTGTCTCTCGTCACGCCGGTGATGATGCAAAACGGCGTGCAGTGTATTGGCGTCGCCAGTAATGAAGAAATCAGCATCGTGCGTCAGGCCGGTTTTGCATCACAACTGATGCGCGTGCGTAATGCCACGGAAAAAGAGATGCGTCAGGCGGCAGATTTTGATACTGAGGAGCTGATTGGCAATCTGGACATGGCGAAACGTCTGAGCGCCATTGCTCAGGAGAAAGGCAAAACCATCCGTATTCATCTGGCGTTGAACTCTGGCGGGATGTCGCGCAACGGTCTGGAAGTCAGCACGGCGGCCGGACTGGAAGAAGCCCGCGCTATTTCGGCCTTACCCGGACTGAAAATTGTCGGCATCATGTCGCATTTCCCGGAAGAAGATGCCGCGGTGGTCAAGCGCGATTTGGCCCGCTTCAATATCCAATCAGCCCAGGTTCTCAAGATTACCGGACTGAAGCGCGAAGACGTGACGTTGCATGTGGCCAATACCTTCGCCACGCTGACCGTGCGTGAATCATGGCTGGATCTGGTGCGCGTTGGCGGAATTTTTTATGGTGATACCATCGCCAGCACAGAATACAAACGCGTGATGACGTTTAAATCATCGATTGCGTCGGTAAACCATTACCCGAAAGGTAATACCGTCGGCTATGACCGTACATATACACTCAAACGCGATTCCGTTCTCGCTAACATTCCGGCAGGTTATGCTGACGGCTATCGTCGCGTGTTCAGCAACGCAGGACATGTGCTGATCCGCGGCCAGCGGGTACCGGTGCTGGGTAAAACGTCAATGAATACGCTGATTGTCGATGTGACCGATTTGCCGCTGGTGACCTCTGGTGATGAGGTGGTGCTGTTCGGTAAACAGGGCAAGGCACAGGTTAGCGCAGAGGAAGTGGAAGAAATCAGCGGTGCGCTGTTCACCGAAATGTCGATTCTATGGGGCGCGACGAACAAACGGGTTATGGTCGATTAAGTCTTTGACAGGAAGGGCTTCCCATTTTTTGCGGAAAGCCCTTTTACACAGTGAGAGCCGTACTATTTAGCTCTCACTGACACTCTCTTTTTGCAGGATTTTGAGCAGATCTTCCTTCAGGTGAAGTTTCTGTTTCTTCAGGCGAACAATATCCAAACTGTATCCCCGACCATCCGAACCTTCCAGTCTGGAAATCTCATGATCAAGGCTGTTGTGTTTTTCGAATAAAGACAGAAAGCGAGGATTCTCGGATTTCAGTCGGGAAATGAGGTCTCTGTATTCTGGAAACATACTTTCTCCCTGTTAGTGGACAAAAAGCGTGTATAAGAAATACACACCTTCAGCTTACCCATTTGACATAGGGAAAAATGCGAACAGGATCGAGTAAATAGCGTACAGAATGTTTCAGCAGAGATGATGTCTGTGACTCCCCTTCAGGAGAGCCACAGACCGTGCGATTAACGCATTTCGCGGTCGTCGACGTACTGACGTTTATCCGGTGCTGGCGGAAAATACTGATACAGCCAGGTCTCGCTGATCGCATCGCCCTGACAACGCAGGAACATGCGCATATCTACCGGATCGGTTGAGTCAGAGGTCGGATACCAGTCAAACTGAATACGATAGCCATCGATCGGCTCAACGTAGAGGATTTCAATCTGCTTCGCTTCGCCGCTGGAGAGCGTAATCACCGGCTCAATACCTTTCGGCGCAGCGGCTTTCAGATCGCCACCGACGAAGTCAACGGCAAAGCGGCGCGCCCATTTTTCCGGGTAATGCTCGCCCGGCGCCCATCCTTCCGGGAATCCCCCCATGCCAGTGCGGGTTGCCAACACACGCGCTAACGGTGAGCGTACCGGCGGCTGTGCGCTCCAGTACAGGCGATATTTGAACTCCAGATCGTCACCGGCTTTGATCGCCTTCTCCGGCTGCCAGAAGCAGACAACGTTATCCAGCGTTTCACCGGTGGTTGGGATCTCCATCAAGCCAATGGTCCCCTTGCCCCACTGGTTACGCGGCTCGACCCACAGGCTTGGGCGCTTATTGTACCAGCCCATGATGTCCTGATAGTGGGAGAAGTCACGATCCAACTGCAACAGGCCAAAGCCGCGCGGGTTGTTATCGGTGTAGGCATTGAACTGCAGTTTTTGTGGATTGTTCAGCGGACGGCAGATCCACTCCCCGTTGCCGCGCCACATTGCTAGGCGGTCGGAGTCATGGATTTGCGGGTGAATGGTATCGCACATCCGACGTTCGTTATTACCGCAGCTGAACATGCTGGTCATCGGCGCAATGCCGAGCTGTTTGATGTCTTTACGGGCGTAGACATGGTTCTGCACATCCATGATCACCTGCGTTTTCTCACAGTGGATCACAAATTTAAACGCACCGGTTACGCTTGGGCTGTCGAGCAGCGCATACACCGTAAAGCTGGTCGCGCCCGGTTTGACCGTTTCGAACCAGAACGCGGTAAAGTCAGGAAACTCTTCTTTGCTGTCGGTATAGGTATCCACCGCCAGGCCACGCGCTGACAAACCGTACTGATAGGTGTCATCGACGGCGCGAAAATAGCTGGCACCGAGGAAAGAAACCACATCGCGACGGGCCAGTTCCGGCGCTTTAAACACGCGGAAACCAGCGAATCCGAGATCGGTTTGCCCTTCGAGCTGTTTGGTATCTACGCCCGCATCGTTGTATTTGAACAGTTCAGGGCGGAAGTGGATCTCACGCGCCAGATGCGTACTGTCATCAACCGAGAACATGCGCACGCGGCGACGAAACCCCATGCCGACATGGAAAAACTGCGCGTCCAGCTGACGATTTTCAACGTTATTCCACAGCGACTGCTCGGCGTCGTACTGAATACTGTTGTAAGCCTGAGGCGTGAGTTTCGCCAGCGTATCCGGCAACGCGCGCGGCGCACCGCCCCACGGTTTTTGTGCCAAATCATGGGCCATTGATTGCAGTACGGAAAAATCAAAACGTACGGTTTTTCCGTCTGCAATGTCAGACTCTGCCGCATAGGCAGCACGGGAAAAGAGTGATGCAATACCGCTGGTTCCGCACACGGCGGCCATTGCCATTGAACCTTTAATAAATCGTCTACGATTCATGCCTGAAAGTAAGTCCTTCTGGTCGTGTGAATGGTCCCGCGCCGGTCAAAATCTGCGGCAAGAGAGTGCACATTTCTGACCGCTCACTCTAGACAAAATTCATTAATAATCCAATTGTTGGTCGCCGATTATCTGTACAAAATCGAAAATATATTATGTCGATGGGAACAGACCGAATCCCGTGTAAATTCCATTAAAGTAAACCACAGCGCCGTTTACTGCGCTCTTCAGCCTCCCGATACAGCACAAACTCATCATAAACCGCACAGCCCAGTGCCTGTTCAAACGCATCCCGACTGGCGTTACCATGACTGCGCGCCTGGGTTTCATTGCCCAGATTAGACTGGAAAATGCCCGCAGCGCTCACCGGTAAGAAATCTTCGTAGGTGATCGGTTGAGCCACCAGCCAGCCTCGTTCGATCAGCGGCTGCGGGTCATCCTCCGGTCGGATCGCCTGACGATGCGCCTCGCCCGACGGCGTTAGTCGATAGCGGAACCAGGCCAGCCCCTGCTGGCGTAGCAAAAACTCACTGTCAGGGAAGGCTTTAAACACCTCTTGAAGATGCAGCTGGTGCGTCAGGTTGTCTTTACCCGTTCCCGCGTGACTCAGAAGTTCATCATATAACTGCCTGCCTTTTGGGGTCAGCGCCACGCCGCGCTGTTCAATCTCGCCAAAACGTGCAGTGTGCGTACCACGCATTTCACCGGCAAACAGCACCGCCTCCTCCAGCGCTTTAAAGCTGGTCTGGCGCAGCAGAATAGGCACCTCGCGACGCGGCGGCCCTTCAATAAGGATTTTCGGTTCAATGCCACATTCCGGCATCATCGACTGCACACGGTCGATATCCAGCGTGCGTGGCGTCAGGTGGTTGATGTGGCAACCGGGGAAACACACCACATCAGCAATCAGTCGATGTTCGTTGTGTAGCGCGTGATAGGTCTCTTCATCTACCGTAGCGTGCTGATGCCAGCGGAAGGTTTCCAATGCTTCATGCACAAATTCCTGAGTCTGGGCAGATGTAAAACTACCCTGCGCATCAAACTCATCCAGTAATTCGTGGCAACGGCGCGTAAAAATATCGCGTTTTGCGAGAATATCCGCAGCCCGCTGGCGTAATGTTACGTTATCGATCAACTCGAGGCGCAATAGCGAGGTAAACACCCGAAACGGATTACGCGAAAGCGAAGAATCATCGATGGGGCGAAACGCCGTGGAATGGACGGGAACGCCCGCCTGGGAGAGATCGTAATAGCTGACCGGGTACATGCCCATAATGGCAAACATCCGCCGCAGCGTGGATAATTCCTGCGCGGTCCCTACCCGGATCGCACCGTGGCGCTCAACGTTAAGACGCGCTAACTCATCCGCATTGGCCAGTTTTTCATGCAGCGTCGGGTTATTTTCCAGTACCGCCAGATTCACATCAGCGACAAGTTCCAGCAACGTGCCGTACTGCGGGACTTCCTGCTGGTACATTGCTGACATTGCCTGCGAAAATTGTTCCCGAATCTCATCTGCCGTGATGGTGTTCGCCATAATGTCATGCCTCCAGTGAATATTACCTGGAGTGTAGAGAACGCTACCGAGTCCGGTGGGAAGAATTTACAATCTGTGATCCCGCATGAATTCCCCCCACCCGCGTAGACGATGAACGGTGCTTACTGGCGTGGTTTCAAATGGTTTTCCAG
This sequence comes from Citrobacter freundii, assembly GCF_029717145.1. Taxonomy (NCBI): domain Bacteria; kingdom Pseudomonadati; phylum Pseudomonadota; class Gammaproteobacteria; order Enterobacterales; family Enterobacteriaceae; genus Citrobacter; species Citrobacter freundii. The sequence goes on from NZ_CP099222.1 coordinate 2,432,668, forward strand.
CCACGGCAGCATCTGTTTTTTACGACTCAGCATCCCTTCAACCTTGCAGGGCTGCGCGATATCTGTCAGTTCTTTTCCGGCAAACCACAGGCTGGTGTCGCCTTTGTTGATATCCGTCAGCATCAGCACGACCAGCGCAGCGTGGCGTTCCTCAGCATAGCGCACCATTTCCGCACGCAAATCGTCCAACACCGGCGCCACCTGATCCAGTGCGTAAAGTTCGAGCTGCGCCACGCAGACCTGGTGCTCATGAATCGTGAACGTTTTGCAATCTTTATTGAGAAGTTGCCGGGCGCTCATCCCCTCCACGCTGGTTTTAGCTGATAGCAGGTCGCGGCAGAATGCCTCCCGATCAACTCCCGTTTTTTCGACCAACGCGTCCACCGCCTGGCAGTCGTCTGCCGTAGTGGTAGGTGAGCGTAGCGTGACAGTGTCACTCAAAATGGCCCCCAGCAGCAACACGGCCTCGGAGGAAGAGATCTGGCGACGCTCCTCTTCCGACATCAGTTGCCATAACAGCGTCGCGCTACTGCCGACCGGTTTCACCCACACTTCCGGCGGTAAACGCGTCATCAAACCGCCGAGGCGGTGGTGATCGATAATACCAACGACATTGCTCTCAGCCAGAGAGTCTGGACCCTGAGCGGGTTCAGTAAAATCCACCAGCCAGACATCGCTGTCGGTCAACGGAAACGTCAGCAGTTCGGGCATCGAGAGTCCCGCGAGCTCAAAGATAAATTGCGTTTCACGGTTAGGTTCACCCGCGCGCCATGCCGTCGCCTGCTGGCCGCGTAAGGTTAACCAGCGCGCAGTCATCGCGGCGGTGCAGATGGCATCGCTATCGGGATTAAGGTGCCCTATGACATGTATCATTAATCAGTGCCTTGTAATGTGAAGAGAACAATAGCCAAAGTATAACGATCGGGTACATTCCCTTCCATGATCCCGCTGCGCAGTCAGGCAGTACAAAACATAAGCAAAATAAATCAGTTGTAAGTAAAATGCGATAAATGTTAATAATATTTTGCTATCAGGTTATCAAAAACCAACAACTTTACTTGCTACCGATACGGCTCTGTTTTTAACATCGCTTATGGAAAAAAATGTTCTGTTCAATCAGCGTATTCGCTTGCGCCATCTTCACACTTTTGTCGCCGTTGCCCAACAGGGGACGCTGGGGCGCGCGGCTGAAACCCTAAACCTGAGTCAACCGGCTCTCTCCAAAACACTCAACGAACTGGAGCAACTGACCGGGACACGCCTCTTCGAGCGCGGTCGCCTTGGTGCGCAGTTAACGCTACCCGGCGAACAGTTTCTTACCCATGCGGTAAGAGTGCTGGACGCGCTCAATACGGCCGGTCAGGCATTAAATCGTCGGGAAGAAGCACATAATGATGTCGTGCGCATCGGGGCACTACCGACGGCTGCACTGGGTATTCTTCCCGCCGTCATTGGTCCGTTCCACAAGCAGCAAATGGAGACCACGCTGCAAGTTGCCACCATGAGTAACCCGATGATCCTCGCTGGGTTAAAATCCGGGGAAATCGATCTCGGCATTGGCCGGATGGCCGATGCGGAACTCATGGTCGGGCTAAACTACGAATTATTATTTCTCGAGTCGCTCAAGCTGGTAGTACGCCCTAACCACCCGCTGTTGCAGGAAACCATCACGCTAAGCCGGGTGATGGAGTGGCCGGTCGTGGTATCGCCAAAAGGTACCGCGCCGAGGCAGCATGCGGAAGCCCTGCTGCTAAGCCAGGGGTGTGAACTGCCGCGAGGTTGTATTGAAACGCTGTCGGCATCGCTGTCGCGCCAGTTGACAGTGGATTACGACTACGTATGGTTTGTGCCGTCAGGCGCGGTGCGGGAAGATTTACGCCAGGCCACACTGGTGTCATTACCGATACCGTCGCAAGGATCCGGCGAACCCATTGGCATTTTGACCCGTAGCGACGTTCAGCTCTCTACCGCCGCACAGATCCTCATCGCCGCGATCCGCAAAACTGTCCCGTTTTGATCTTTCCCGCCGCCAAAAATAAAGGGACCCGCGGGTCCCTTTATCGTTAAAACGTTTCCCAATTCTCACCGTGGGATGGCGACGTTTGCGGCGACGAATAAACCGGTGTGGCAGCAAGGGGCGCGCGTTTTTTCACGCTGCCGCCCTGCAAGCGAAAGGTGCCAACCGCCTGGGTTAAACGTGCAGCCTGCTCCTCCAGCGAGGCCGCGGCAGCAGACGCTTCTTCGACCAGCGAAGCGTTTTGCTGCGTGACTTTGTCCATCTCTGAAATCGCCTGGCTCACCTGCACGATGCCCCGACTTTGCTCATCGGAGGCGGCAGCAATCTCCAGCATAATATCGGTCACGCGTTTTACCGCATCGACGATATCCGTCATGGTATTGCCTGCAGCCACCACTTCCCCGGAGCCTTGATCAATCAGCCGTACGGATTCGCTGATTAATCCTTCAATCTCTTTTGCTGCCTGGGCACTACGGCTTGCCAGTGTACGCACTTCGCTGGCCACCACCGCAAAGCCGCGCCCTTGCTCGCCTGCTCGCGCCGCTTCCACCGCCGCATTCAGCGCCAGGATGTTGGTCTGGAAAGCAATGCTGTTGATGACGGCGGTAATTTCAGAGATTTTCTTCGAGCTAGTCGAAATGTTGCCCATGGTATGCACCACGCCAGAAACCATCTGACCACCCCGGCTGGCTTTGCCGGAAGCATCTTCCGCCAGTTTGCTGGCATGATGTGCATTATCGGCGTTCTGTTTCACCGTAGCCGTCAGCTCTTCCATACTGGCCGCCGTCTGTTCAATCGCCGCAGCCTGCTCTTCCGTACGCGATGACAGGTCCGTATTCCCCATAGAGATTTCACTGGTCCCGCGATAGATTTCTTCTGCCCCCTGACGCACGGTTCCCACGGTTTTTACCAGCGAATGCTGCATGGCCTGCAAATGACGGCTCAAACGACCAATCTCGCTGCGCCCGGTGGGCTCATCCTGCATGGTCAGATCGCCCGCTGAGATTTGCTCAATGCGTTGGGCGGCGCGCAGCAGCGGATGGATCACGGTACGACGCAGCACCATAAACGTCATCAGCGTCAATGCCAGTGCCAGACCGAATGCGCCCAGCATAAAGACCATGCCAATTTGTGTCCGATGATGGGCCTGCTCACTGAGCTGGTTCGCCCTTGCGGTGCGGATCTCAATGGCCTTCAGCAGCGCTTTGTTGTAGGCGGTATCCAGCGGTCTGGCCTGTTCATTTTCATGGTTAATGATCGCTTCAAACATGCCGTTTTTGGCGTACTTGAGCATCGGCTGCAAACCGTCGATATAGGCTTTGAAACTGGCGCTCAGTTCAGCGTCCAGCGCTTCATCTGCCGGCGTTTTCACCGCCCGAGACAGATAGGCATTAAAGCCCTCCTGCGACTGCTTAATCCGTTTTTCCGCCTCCGCAATATTGGCCTTCATATCGTCCATTTCGGCAATACGACTCGCCGCACCAGCATGGATCATATTGATACGCGAGGTGCGCAAGTGGTTAGAGCTGTTCGATAACCCCATCCTGACCTGAATTTCATCAGTCACATCGCGCTGATCGCGGTCGGCCTGCATAAGAAAATAGCTCGCCAGCCCGGAACTTAAGGCGAACAGCAGAAGGATGCCACCGAGAATGGAGGAAAACAGCGGAACCAGTCGGATTTGATGCAGGAAGCCCAGTTTGTGCTGGGCCTGCATCGATGTTGTGTTGTCCATGACCGTCGACTCTCTTGTAGGGTTTATGCGTGAAAACACGCCCGATAGATAGTCATCGGCAATCCGCCAGGATTGCTTACCGCGAAAAGCGCCGGTTTCGTCACACTTTCACAACATCATTCTAAAAAATTCAGGAAAGTGCCAGCGGAGAGTTCCGCTGGCGGATGGATCAGTTATCGCCAAAGTGGATAACAGTACGAATAGACTTACCCTGATGCATTAAATCGAACGCCTCGTTGATCTGCTCCAGCGGCAGGCGATGCGTAATAAACGGATCTAACTGAATTTTCCCGCTCATTGCGTCTTCGACCATGCCCGGCAGCTGCGTACGCCCTTTTACACCACCAAATGCGGAGCCGCGCCAGACGCGTCCGGTCACCAGCTGGAACGGACGTGTTTTGATCTCCTGCCCAGCGCCCGCCACGCCAATGATGATGCTCTCGCCCCACCCTTTGTGGCAGCACTCCAGCGCAGCACGCATCACGTTCACATTACCGATGCATTCAAAGCTGAAGTCCACGCCGCCGTCGGTAAGCTCAACAATCACGTCCTGCACCGGCTTATCGTAATCGTTCGGATTGATGAAATCTGTCGCACCCATTTCACCGGCCAGCTTGAATTTCTCCGGGTTGGTATCGACCGCTAAAATGCGCCCGGCTTTCGCCTGTACCGCGCCCTGGATCACCGCCAGACCGATACCGCCCAGACCAAACACCGCCACGGTGTCGCCTTCTTTTACTTTTGCCGTGTTATGGACGGCGCCTATCCCGGTGGTAACGCCACAGCCCAGCAGACAGACTTTGTCCAGCGGTGCCTGTGGATTGACCTTCGCCAGCGAGATCTCTGCGCACACGGTATATTCACTGAAGGTGCTGGTGCCCATGTAGTGATAAATCGGCTCGCCGTTGTAAGAAAAACGCGTTGTGCCGTCTGGCATCAGACCTTTACCCTGGGTCGCGCGCACGGCCTGACAGAGGTTGGTTTTGCCCGATTTACAGAACTTACACTCGCCACATTCGGCGGTGTACAGCGGGATCACATGGTCGCCCGGTTGCAGGCTGGTGACGCCTTCGCCCACTTCAACCACAATGCCGCCGCCTTCATGGCCCAGTACTGCCGGGAATACACCTTCCGGATCGTCGCCCGAGAGCGTAAATGCGTCTGTATGGCACACACCGGTGTGGGTGATTTTAACCAGCACTTCCCCTTTTTTTGGCGGCGCGACGTCGATTTCGACAATTTTTAACGGTTGGCCGGGGCCAAATGCAACTGCAGCACGTGATTTCATTTGTCTCTTCCCATTATTGCGAGGTGATGGTGTTATTTTAGATAAGCGCGCAGAAGATGGCCGATTTCAGCCATACGCACGGCACGCTGGTCCGGGGTGGTCTCCCCACTGACCAGTTCATCCTTCAGGTGGATCTCAACCATTTCGCCCATCAGGCCGTTGGATGCGCCGCGTACGGCGGCAATTTGTTGCAGGATCGCCAGACAGGGTTCGCCTGACTCCAGCGCGCGCTCGAGCGCATCAACCTGCCCACGAATACGTCGTACACGAGTGAGAATGCGTTTTTTATCTTCAGGTGAATGCGGCATACGCCCTCCGGATACTATAGGGGGGTATGGTATTTCATTTAATAGCCCCGTGTAAACGGTGAAATTTATGGGGTCATGAGGAGAGGCGCCATTGGCCGCCAGTATCGGTTTTTTAAATAAATGCGAGGCGTCTCCAGAAAATAAATAACATCTCCCTGTTTTATACAATCAACTCACCCGCAGCAAATCCGCAAAACGCGTGGTATATCGTGGGGATAGCATTCCTCGTTTCATTTTCCACTGCTGTTCTATTCCCTGCCCGGCAAACCAGAGCGTTCCGCGCCCTTCTTTATTGAGCCGATCCACCACGGTCATCAACTCCGCGCTGTTGCGTCGAGGGCCATTGTCATCAAACAGATTCAACTGTGCCACGCCTGAACTGAAAAAATCCCCCAGCATCACGCCCGCTTTTTGATAGCGCAGTCCGTCTCGCCAGATAACGTCCAGGCAGCGTGTTGCCGCATTGATAATATCCCGACTATCCTGGGTGGGGATCAGCAATTTGGTCGACGCGCTATTAGCATAATAAGGTTCATTCGGGGCAAATGGACTGGTTTTAATAAACGCAGAGATAAACTGACAATACTGGTGTTCCCCGCGCAATTTTTCTGCTGCACGCGCGGCATAGGCGCAAATCGCCTCCCGCATGGCGTTGTAATCCGTGAGCCTCTCACCAAACGATCTTGAGCAGATGATTTCCTGCTTCACCGCTGCAAACTCTTCAAAACCCAGGCAGGGTTCACCGCGTAGTTCACGTACGGTACGCTCCAGTACCACGCTGAAATGCTTGCGGATAACATCAGTGTGGGTATCCGCCAGATCCAGCGCACTCTTGATACCCATCGCGTCGAGTTTCTTGCTGGTACGGCGACCAACGCCCCAAACATCATCGACCGGAAGCGCCGCCATCAGCTTACGCTGGCGTTCCCTGTTCGAGAGGTCCACTACGCCGCCCGTCTGCTGTTGCCACTTTTTGGCCGCATGGTTCGCCAGCTTCGCGAGGGTTTTGGTGGGCGCAATACCTACGCCGACGAGCAGATGTGTGCGCTTGTGCAGCGTGTGTCGAATTTCACGTCCAAACGCCGCCAAATTGCAGCAATTCATAACCCCAGAGAGATCGCAAAACGCCTCATCTATGTAAAGGAAAGTTGTACCACCATGGACATTATTTTTTTTCATTAAAATCAGATATTTATTATAAAATCAAAGTGTCCATACAAAATCATCTTTTTTGCCATTTTTAACTCCCCCATGTCCATACCACATTTTTACCCACACAATTCACCTAAGCAATATGAGATAGCTGTTTCCTTTACTGTTAATAATCATATGAGCCTGATGAAAAATGGCCTACTTTATCATGGAATTTTAAATTACATTTTCTATACCCAATAAACCTCAAGATACGGGTGTGAGCACCTGAAAGTGATCGTTAATTCGGGATGTCCATCTTTGATTATACGCCCAACGGTTTCACTGGCACGGATCAGAGGAGTAAGGTCTGGTTGCTTATAATCATTAATCGGTGTAGGTACTGTGATAATGTAAAAATTACAGTCTTTAATATCTTCGATTGAAGATGTAAATGAAAGATTGCAAGCATCCTTTAATTCATCATCAGTGGTTTCAAGGTTAGAATCGTGTCCGTTATTGAGTTCATCGATTCGCTTATGATTGACATCAAAACCAACTACATGGCGGCCCTTTCCAAATTCGACTGCAAGCGGTAATCCTACATAGCCTAGGCCAATAACGGCAATTTTAACTTCATCTACTTTAAGCATTAATGCATCCTTTGTATTCTTTTCAACCTGCATAGAAATTCTCATGAACAATCAGTTAACAGAAACGCTACCGCCACAAGCATTGCCAGCCCGTATTGACTTCATTTTTTTGGTGTTAATGTGAATTTAACAGGAATAACATTTACATGCTGACACCAAACTAATCCTATTACCTCACCAGTTGGGAAGCATTTAATATGGAAATTATAATTACATTCCTACCCCCAAGGATTACATTTTTTAAAGCATCATCGACAGTCATTAGCGCTACCATTTACCAGAACATTCTCTTAACTTAACTCAAAAGTACTTATTCAGCGCCTATTTGGTAACGGTAACATCAAAATTCAACACCTATTATCTACGCTTACTTGGTTTCTGAGATTAAAGCCTATTAGCCCGAAAAAAGATAGTACTTCGCCGCACGTTTTGTAGGAAAATTCCCACGAACACTTTAGAGATGGGAGTTATTAATCAATCATCACCCCAATAATATCAGCATGAAACCTTTAATGATTTGTCGATATACATTTATTCTTCATAGCCTTGCAAATATCAAAATACCATAAAAAATAGTTTTAAAAGACTGGTTCTACATAAGTCTGTTTTACCACTACGTTGTAACTGCCCGAAACAGTGAAGCAAGGTCGTCACCCCACTAAGAATCCAATTCTCAGAATTTTCCTACATCAATGATGCACTCACAGGAATGTTTAAACATTTCGATTTTGCGCATCATGCTGTCAGTCAATGATTACGGCATATACTAATATGAATAACATTACGAATGACCCAATAAAACAGAAGTTGTTTGTTTGGCTGAATATTTTTGCCCAAGCAGCATTGCCACTTGTGGGTACATGGTCTCATACAGCAGTAAGTGCAGAAGCGAGTAAAATCACAGGACGATTACAAAATCTAAAAACAGGAACATTAACTCAAATCTACACGACGGTTTCAGGTGATACCGCATATTCAGTAGCTAGACAGTTTGGTCAATCACCGGGTGTTCTGGCTGAGCTTAACCAAGATGTTCATATCGAGAATCACGAACAGTTCAAAGTAGGAACAAGGTTAATTGTACCCGCATCTTCAGCGCTTACACTACCTTCCCTTGCTTCAGCATCAGAGCCTAACACAGAGACATCCGCGGACTCTGGTGCAGCTGTCGCTTCTGCAGCGACAACTGCAGGAAGTTTCTTTGCCAGCTCACCGGATGGGCGCGCTGCGAGCGGGTATGTTCGTAATGCCGCATCGGCGTCGGCAACAGCCAGTATTCAGCAGTGGCTCAACAGGTCAGGGACTGCCAGAGTCAAGCTGGATGTTGATGAGAAATTTTCACTTAAAAACTCTCAGCTGGAAATGCTGATTCCCCTGTATGAAAAACGCGAGTGGCTCCTCTTCTCCCAAGGTAGCGTGCACCGCACTGATGACAGGAACCAAACTAATATTGGCTTCGGCCTACGCAACTTCTCCGGGGACAGCATGCTAGGGGCCAGCACCTTTCTTGATCATGATTTTTCACATGGTCACACGCGCCTAGGTGTAGGGGCTGAATACTGGCGTGATTTTCTCAAAGTCAGCGGCAATGGTTATTTTCGTCTTTCTGGCTGGCGTGAGTCACCGAATGTCGAAGATTATGATGAGCGGCCCGCTAACGGATGGGATATCCGTAGCGAAGCTTGGGTGCCTGCACTCCCTCAGCTAGGCGGCAAACTGGTTTATGAGCAATACTACGGCAATGAAGTTGCCCTGTTTGGCCGCGATAAACGGCAAAAAAACCCACATGCGGTGACTGCCGGAATTAACTACACCCCTATCCCACTGGTTACTTTCAGCGCTGAACACCGGCAGGGGGCCTCAGGGGAAAGCGACTCCAGAATTGGCGTCGAGTTCACGGTGAGTCCCGGTGTGCCGTGGCATCAGCAGGTCAGCCCTGATGCCGTTGGTTTTACCCGCAGTCTGGCTGGCAGTCGTTATGACTTGGTCGATAGGAATAACAATATTGTCCTGGAATACCGTAAGCGAGAAGTTATTCGCCTTCAAGCACCAGCTCGAATTGGAGGCAGAGCACAGCAGGTTCTCCCGCTGACGCTAAGTGTGCAGGCGAAACATGGTCTAAAAGACATTCAGTGGAATACTGCAGATCTGATTGCTGTGGGTGGAAAACTTACCGGACAAGGTACCCAGTGGCAACTGACCCTGCCATCCTGGAAAGCAGACACCTTGAATGCTTGGCTCATAAGCGCAGTGGCCCTGGACAATAAAAACAACGCATCCAAAAGAGCCGAAATACAAGTTGTGCTAACCGGACCAGCGGTCAGCACTGCTTATTCCACGCTGAATATCGCGGATGAGCGTCTTAAAGCCGATGGCAAAAGCAGTACCCAGGTCACCGTCACACTAAAAGATGAACACGGTCAGTTACTGGGGGGAATGAAAGACCAGTTAATATTACAGGGGAAATTAACACCGGACAGTATCTCCACTGGTCAACAGGATACTCCACCCATCTTTGATGAGTTGAAAGAAACCTCAGAAGGTATTTATACCACAACACTCACCGCAGGTACTTCAACCGGAACGTATACGCTGTCAGCAACAGCAGAAGGTGTGAATCTGTCGCAAGCATCAATTGTTCTGGAAAAAACAACAATTGACCTCAACCAGAGCAGCTTGACGGCAGATAAAAATACACTTTTCGCTAACGGCCGTGACCAGGCAACGTTAACGTTCAGCGTAAAAGATAATAAGGGCAATCCACTCAGTGGGCTGAAACATCAGATCGCATTTTTTATTGAGCAGCCCACAAAAGATCATGTTCTGGGTGACATCATCGAAATTCAACCAGGTGTGTATACGACTGTCTTCAGTGGTAGCCGTGTGGGGACTCAGATTCCGGTAGGTGTCAGCATCAACGGTCAGGATACCGGAAAACGACAGATGTTTGATTTGACAGCTGGCATCGACATTGTTGTGACGGGTAACGCCATTGTAGGGGAAACACTTACCGCCAGTCCTGATTGTCAAGGTAACTGTGGCGTACTCAGCTATCAGTGGCAGATTGAAGATCAGGCTGGGAGTACCAGATTCAAAGACATTCCTGGTGCAACAAGCTCAGTCTATAAACCGGTTAAAGAAGACCAGAAACGCAAAATCCGTGTTGCGGTTTCACAGAATTAATACATCATTGATAACTATAGGAAATAGGGAAAACTAATGAAAGTGACATTTAATAAACGTAAAGTAGCCTGCCTCGTAGGCGGCCTGATTCTTGGCATGTCCGCAGATGCACTCGCCGCAACAGTTACGTCTTCAGCAACAGCGACTGTCACCGGACACGCTCCAACGTTGTCACCAGGACAAATTACCTATGAAGACAAAAACAGCAACGGTGTACTTGATACCGGCGACATTGTTAAAGTGGATAGCGGAAATCCTTTTGTCTTCGCTGACGTGGATGGCGATACCGCCGTTGCAGAAACCTACAGCTGGCAAATTGGCGGAACGGAAGTGGGAGCAAACGATTCTTATACCGTTAAAGATACGGACCTTGGTAAAGGTGTTACTCTGTTTGTTACACCACATACCAACCCAGATATTACTGACCCTGCGGATGGCGTTGCAGTACAGTCGACGACAGCAGTTGGCAGACCAGACCTTCCGATCGCTGGAGGTGATCTGGTATTGTCGGTTACAATTTCCGGTGGGACCGGTGCAGGTGGTTCTCCGGTGGTCAACGACACACTAACAGCGAACCCAACCTGTACGAAAGCCTGTGGCACTCTGAATTATCAATGGCAGGTTGAGGATTCAGTCGGCAGTGGACTGTTTACCGATATAACCGGAGCGAATAATTCTACCTGGCAGGTCACGACCTCCACGCAGAAACGTAAAATCCAAGTTATCGTCAGCAATCCGTAATTAGGACAAAGGAACTCTGCTTAGCTACAGAGCTCCAAACCACTCAGCTTTTCAGGAAAACAACGTTTGACTTAGGACGTTTTTCCCCTGAAAACCAGTCTAAACTCCTGATCTGGCTTTATTGCTATAGGATTTAATAAATATGATAGAATCGATATATGCAGCGAGCCACAAATACTCTGTCACTCTTGTTGCTAAATTTCGGAACTTGACACGCGTGGTCCCAACTGAATGTAACTGGCCAATTGGCGTAAGTTTGACATCGGTTTCGCCAGAGAGTGAGGTCAAACTCATTTTAGAGCCAACAGGGAAGCAAACTGCAACACGCACAATACAACTGAAAGGCTGTAGATTTAAAAAATTGCCGTATTCCTGCTATATAAATAGCTGGTTAAGAACATATAGAGCATCACCTGTGAAGTGGCTTGATGTAGATTACGGATGCTGCCGTTTTGGGAAGAACTATAGGTTGTCCACTATTAATGAAACTAAACCGTCGATTACGACTAGGGAGCCTACGGATGGATATTTCAAGTCCGAATGACTTCTTCTGGATTGACCCGAAATTATTGTTAGAACGAAGTATAGAGTTCCGCGCAGATAACCAATTGTACTAACATGATTGAACTATGTACTCGTGGACTAAACTGACACATTCAAATACATCAACAAAATATACTTACAGCACTCATGAATCAAGAGGTAAAAATGCGCCAGAAAATGAAAAGACAGCGTAAAAAATCAACACTACTGGCCATAATAATCAGTTCTATTATAAGCGGCGTACCGTTCACGTCCCTGGCAAGTTCAGCCATAACTAATACACTTCCAGTGATCGGCCATAAACCTGTTGCAAATCCCGTACTCAGTCATACTACCATTAGTGCTGGCGAAAAAATTACGGTAATTACAAACTTTTCTGACCCAGATGGAGATTTAGAAGATACTTCACCAACCGGAACTGCTTATCAGTGGGTAGTCGAAAATTCTCCAGGTATATGGGATGATCTAACTGGAAAAACAGAACAAAAATACATCATCCCTGATACCCTTAGAGGAAAGAATATTTCCGTAAAAGTAACTCCGAAAACATCAGCCGACACGACAGAGCCATTTCTGGGGGATGAAGTTCTCACTCCGACCAATGTTACTGTAGCTCCGATCTCACCGCTAGATTCAATAATTTATACTGACGAGGCGATCTATGTATCAGGCAGCGATGTGGCACTTGTTGTGATGCTCCGAGATACACTCAGAAATCCAGTAATAGGTGAAGTTGCTTCTGTGAAAGCTGGAATAACAGTACCAAACGCTACTCTTAAAGCAGGTAGTGACTGGGCCGAAGATGGGGGTGGTAATTATAGAGCGATTTATACGGCAGGTGCTGAAGGAAGCAAAATGAGAGCTTCCCTGCTCCTGAATGGCTGGACGGAGGCTGCCGAATCTGATCTATATACTTTCACTACTCCTGTAACATTAAAAGATATTCATGTTAACCGGTATACATATTCCAAAAATGCAGGCTTCCCAACCACTGGATTCACAGGAGCTGAGTTCAAATTGGAACTGAATAGCCCATTAAGTGGTATAGAATCTAAATACACTTGGAGTTCAAACGCATCATGGGTATCGGTGACTAATGGAGTTGTTAAATTTACGGGCACCGGCACGGGAGATAAGGTGACTATAATGGGGGTACCAAAAAATGGTAAAGGCCCAAATATTTCATATGAATTCAAGCTGAAGAGTTGGTATACCAGTAACGGAACATCAATGCTCTGGTCAGATGCCGATTCCTTCTGTAATAAACAGCACGGTTACCGCCTACCGACTGTAAAGGAGTTGACAGCAACTAATGACCACTCCGATCCAATAAGAGGAACGTTGTCCGGCCTACATAGCGAATGGGGCGCATTATCCCAGTATCCTGATTCAAGTTTTTCCTCCAACAGCGAAATCTGGGCATTGGATCAGAAAACTTCAGATCATCACTACTTCATCTACACCAGTTCTGGACATGTCTTTTTTAGCGAAAAAAATATTGGCCAAGCAGTATGTCGCAAGGCGCTCTAAATTTCGGGTTTAGTCTTTTTGTTAGATTTGCATTTTTCAGGAACCACCATATTGATTCAGGTGTTTCGAAAAGTGCAAATCTCATACATACAAGTACACATTCACGGAATGAACAGTACTATTTATAATAGTTAGAACAAAACTGAATGATACATTAAAATAACACACCTGGACATGGTATCAGTTTTAGAGAAACGTGGTAAAATAGCACCATAGTTGCTTATTGACTATTCTCTATTAAAAATTCATGTCAACATACCCATCACCAAACCTACAAAACAACCAGCGACCTTATCTATTTAGTAATAGGGATATTTTCAGTGATTGATTTCAATGAATTTCACTTCGTTTTGATTATTTTTTCATAGGTTAGCTGTAAGGTTTAAATCAACAAAGATGAACAACATACTAACTTTACACATGCCTTTTCAACGGAGAATCCATGAGCATTAAAATGTTATATAAATCTATTGAATTACGAAAAAATGGTTGCATGGAAGAAAGTCGAAAAATCTTGTTTTCACTTGTTCAACAAAATATCCTGAAGGGGTCAGCATTATTGAACATCGCTTGGTCATATGACAACGAGGGATTGGAAGAGGAAGCATTAGGATATTACTTGCTTTCTTTAAAGGAACAACTATCTCAACAGGAACATTTCGATGCTTTATTCGGTTCTGCCTGCACGTATCGCTGCCTTGGAAATTTAGTCGAAGCGGAAAGAATCTTCGGTAATCCCCCCGAAAAACCGGTGTGTTCATAAGTAGAATTTTCTCGTAATCTGAACCGGGGAGATCTCTATGAAAAAATCACGTTTTACTGACAGCCAGATCATGTCCATTCTGAAGCAAGCCGAGGCCGGAACACCGGTGGCTGAACTGTGTCGTGAACATGGCATGAGCAACGCCAGTTTCTATAAGTGGCGTTCGCGTTTTGGCGGGATGGATGCCTCCATGATGACCCGTCTGAAAGAGCTGGAAGACGAAAACCGCCGCCTCAAAAAAATGTATGCTGAAGAGCGCCTCAAAGCCGAAATCATTCAGGAAGCCATGGCAAAAAAGTGGTGAAGCCATCGCGTCGAAAGCTGATGGCGTAGGATGCGGTCAGGAGCCGGAATGTCAGCATACGTTTTGCCTGTCACCTGTTTGTTGTCAGCGAAAGTTGCTATCGCTATCAGCCTCAACTGAATGAGGAAAATGAGGTCATTGCCGACTGGCTACTGCGCATTACGGGCAGTCAGCGCAACTGGGGATTTGGCCTGTGTTTTTTGTACCTGCGCAACGTAAAAGGCTTCCGCTTCAACCACAAAAGGGTGTACCGGATTTACTGCGAGCTATCGCTGAACATGCGCATCAAGCCGAAAAAAAGACTGAAACGGGATAAACCTGAACCGCTGGCAGTGCCTGAAAGCAGCAACGAATGCTGGTCGATGGACTTCATGCACGACCAGTTATCGAATGGTCGCTCAGTCCGTCTGCTGAATGTTATCGATGATTTTAACCGTGAGGCACTGGCGATTGAGGTCGATTTTTCTCTGCCGGCCAGTCGGGTAGTCAGAACACTTGAGCAACTCATCGCATGGAAGGGAAAGCCCGCAGCCATTCGGTGTGATAACGGACCGGAATATACAGGGAGGATACTGATGTCATGGGCCGCACAGCAGAATATAAGCCTTCGTTTTATTCAGCCCGGCAAACCTCAGCAGAATGCCTATATTGAGCGATATAACCGGACAGTGCGTTATGACTGGCTGGGGCAGCATCTGTTTTCATCGCTGGATGAATTGCAGAGCTATGCCACGCAGTGGCAATGGTTTTATAATCACGAACGACCAAATATGGCGTTGAATGGCTACACACCGATGCAGCATATACAACGCATGGCCTGACTCTACTTATTGCCTCCGTTAAAAATGGGGGGATTACCATATCATTTAATAGAAAATATTTATAAACACAACCGATTTAGTTTGATGTTTTTTGAGCGCGCTTGTGCTTTATCCCTTCCCAATACCAAAGAGATTATCAGAATATTCCTACATCAAGTACCTGCTGGCGGGAATTATTAAGCAGTGTAGTTTCGCGCAGAATATCCGTAATCACTGGACCCGATAATAAAGTGCTCTCCTCTTCACAGCCTACACTACTTTCTCTTGCTCCGGCATCAGAGGCTAATGATAAGACTTGACACTATTCTTTTTAAAAATCGAATCCTGTTCTCGTAAGAAACGAACTTGACTTTCCTGACCGCGAATGGGCTACAGCTCACTAGCCACGGGGGTTGTAGAGGACGAAACACACTGACGTTGTTGCCTGATTTCTCGTATACAGCTACAAGAGTAGTCGAACCGACTTTCTTCTCCTCGTTGGCTTGTCGACATGAGCAGTCCTTATCAACAATGAGCTGTCCGCATTCACACCTAAACTCAGGGGAAAGTACTTTTGGCTCTTGTGTATTAAGCCACCTGTTTTACGTTTAGGTCAGGTGAGAATATAACCTTTAATCAGGTGGCTAATTTTACTACGATTCTTGAGTGTATCCTCTATGGTTAATTTACTGTTAAAATGAAAAGGCTGAAATATGAAAACACGACCAATGAGGACTCTTATGAAAAATGCGCTCATTGTGGATGACCATCCATCTGTGCGGCTGGCACTGCGATATACACTTGAAAAACTGGGTTTTTCCCATATGGATGAATGTGATAACGGTGTAGATGCCATCAGGCTGATCAAAAAAAACAGTTATCAGATTGTCATCCTTGATATAGGTATTCCTGCAATGGATGGGATGTCAGTGATATCCGCGGTTCGGAAAGCAGAGAACCATGCACATATTCTAGTATTTACTTCCCAACCTCAGGAAGTCTATGCTTCGCGTAGTATAACGGTGGGAGCCTCCGGGTTTGTGTCAAAAACCCATGATATGGATACTGTTGCATCTGCGGTTAAAGCAATCATGGATGGGAGAAGCGATAACCCCAGCGTCCGGAAGATGAACCTGGCTGACAACTTTCTCTTATGACGGTACACACCCATACCCAGGCCCTTTATGTAAATGGTATCCGTTCAGGAAAACCTCTCGAATGAATCCTTAGATTATATCTTTTTTGATATTAAGTGTAGGAAAAAGACTACCAATCGACAGGATGAATCTGATGGCGTATACCTGTCGTTTTAAAATATGCTCATTTGAGAAGTTTGTAACAAATACTGTTTCTTGATTGAGGGTAGAGTATGCCACATTGCAACTGCAGTAAAAACCTGTTTTATTACTATGGTCTAAGCTTAATTGTTAATGAAGTGGAGCCGCATTCTACATTGTCGGGTAGGATTTTATTTGTGTGCGCGGTCGATTGTTATGATGTAATGAAAATCAGAACGTGCATAGAAAATAATATAGAAGAACAAATCGAACACGTGGTTATTATTTCTGATATTTTTAATAGTAATATTTTTTCTCCTCTTATCAAAATCACTTTATTTCCAACATCAATCAATAAAAAAGATGTAATGATGATTTTGAGTGGTGGTAATTATTTGCAATCAGCAGGTTATAAATTTTCATTGAATAGAAACCAGATACGTCTTGCATCCCACCACCAACAACATGGCAACGTATTGAAGAGTACGAAAAGATACACTATAAAATGTCACTCACTGTATTACCACAAGTATTCAATGATGCTATCACTGGGTATTAATAATAGCAGAGACTTTCTCAGATTCCTTGCTTCCAATAATTTAGATAATCTGATTCGACTAACCACAACACGGACTACCAGTACACCAATTTGCTTGCCAGAGTAGCCTGCATTATTACATACCACCAACTCAGGGAAGTATTTTCATCGATAAAAGTCAAACCTGCTTTCATTTAAAAAACAACTCATACGCTATTTGGGTGAAGTGATGAATATAAAGTTAAAGTCATTATCGATAGCAACAGCATACCTCATTGCATTTGCAAATCAGGCCACCGCAGCGTTTACACCAACGGTGAGTATCGGTACCACTATTGATGGAGAAACCATTCAAGGTACTGACTACACGGTAATCCCCCCATTTTTAACGGAGGCAATAAGTAGAGTCAGGCCATGCGTTGTATATGCTGCATCGGTGTGTAGCCATTCAACGCCATATTTGGTCGTTCGTGATTATAAAACCATTGCCACTGCGTGGCATAGCTCTGCAATTCATCCAGCGATGAAAACAGATGCTGCCCCAGCCAGTCATAACGCACTGTCCGGTTATATCGCTCAATATAGGCATTCTGCTGAGGTTTGCCGGGCTGAATAAAACAAAGGCTTATATTCTGCTGTGCGGCCCATGACATCAGTATCCTCCCTGTATATTCCGGTCCGTTATCACACCGAATGGCTGCGGGCTTTCCCTTCCATGCGATGAGTTGCTCAAGTGTTCTGACTACCCGACTGGCCGGCAGAGAAAAATCGACCTCAATCGCCAGTGCCTCACGGTTAAAATCATCGATAACATTCAGCAGACGGACTGAGCGACCATTCGATAACTGGTCGTGCATGAAGTCCATCGACCAGCATTCGTTGCTGCTTTCAGGCACTGCCAGCGGTTCAGGTTTATCCCGTTTCAGTCTTTTTTTCGGCTTGATGCGCATGTTCAGCGATAGCTCGCAGTAAATCCGGTACACCCTTTTGTGGTTGAAGCGGAAGCCTTTTACGTTGCGCAGGTACAAAAAACACAGGCCAAATCCCCAGTTGCGCTGACTGCCCGTAATGCGCAGTAGCCAGTCGGCAATGACCTCATTTTCCTCATTCAGTTGAGGCTGATAGCGATAGCAACTTTCGCTGACAACAAACAGGTGACAGGCAAAACGTATGCTGACATTCCGGCTCCTGACCGCATCCTACGCCATCAGCTTTCGACGCGATGGCTTCACCACTTTTTTGCCATGGCTTCCTGAATGATTTCGGCTTTGAGGCGCTCTTCAGCATACATTTTTTTGAGGCGGCGGTTTTCGTCTTCCAGCTCTTTCAGACGGGTCATCATGGAGGCATCCATCCCGCCAAAACGCGAACGCCACTTATAGAAACTGGCGTTGCTCATGCCATGTTCACGACACAGTTCAGCCACCGGTGTTCCGGCCTCGGCTTGCTTCAGAATGGACATGATCTGGCTGTCAGTAAAACGTGATTTTTTCATAGAGATCTCCCCGGTTCAGATTACGAGAAAATTCTACTTATGAACACACCGGTTTTTCGGGGGGATTACCAACTCACCGTCCACCGCGGCAATCACAATATCCCCGTGAGCGGCGGTTCTGGCGCTGTCAACAATCAACAGATCGCCCTCATTGATCCCGGCATCAACCATCGAATCGCCCGCCGCTTTCACAAAGTAGGTCGCGCTGGGGTGCTTGATCAACAAGGCATTCAGATCAATACGCTGCTCCACGTAGTCCTGTGCCGGGCTGGGGAACCCGCACGCGACAACATCGCTGAAAAGGGGTAGCGCGATCGCCTCGCGCGGCTCTGAAGGTCTGTACAACATCATGACGCATCCCTCACATACTGTTTTTATATACAGTAATTGTAGTGAGGCATGCAATCAAGTGATGGGAAGACGGGCGCTGTTTATTGCTTAACCACCTCACGTGTAAGTATGGGTTGCGGTTAAAAATATCGGTTTTGTAAATTATTTCGGGAGGCCCAAATGCTGACGTTTTTTCAGCCAACCCACACCACCGCTGCGCTGAATTTA
This sequence comes from Citrobacter freundii, assembly GCF_029717145.1. Taxonomy (NCBI): domain Bacteria; kingdom Pseudomonadati; phylum Pseudomonadota; class Gammaproteobacteria; order Enterobacterales; family Enterobacteriaceae; genus Citrobacter; species Citrobacter freundii. Next base: position 2,451,532 of record NZ_CP099222.1, read on the forward strand.
ACTATTTCTGAAACCGTTCACGTTGTGTTTTATCCGCCTCTTCTGCCTGGTTTGCCAACGGCTGGAATTGAGCCGGACCATAAAACACTTTTGGTAAGGGAAGTGATTCCATCGACGTCCCCGGATATATTTGCAATTCCCCCAGACGAGACAACTGATACCCCAACACCACGGCGGGCATTGTGAGCATATAAGGTGCCGTTTTTTCGTAAGAGACCGGGGTCGGTAAGCGATTGTGGTCGAGATTATAATTACGCTTCAGCACCAGAAATTTATCAGGCACCCTGCGTTTGCTATTCCACCAGTCACCGTCCAGCTCACGAAACTTTCTTTCGGTTTCAGTTCCGGTGACCACCCCGAGCTGCAATAGCGCATGGCGCAGTTCACCGTCCATCGCGGCGTTATAAGCATCGATAGTTTCTGCTTTTCCTTGCAAAATCACGTTGATGGCAAGCCGTGCCCCCAAAAGATTTGAATATAAATCTTCCGGCGAAAATGCAGATATCTCTTCGGAAAATCCGGAAACAGACTGAAAACCGTACCATTGTGCAATTTCGTGCCACTGTGCCAACTGAAACGCCAGATGGCCTGCCAGCCAGGCCGCCAGGGTATAGCGCTGGGACAGTGAAGACGGCGGCGTAAATGCCAGGAGCTGCACTCGGCGAACGCCCAACTCTTCACTGTAGAAATAACGCCAGCGCTGACCCAGTTTGGGAAGAATACGCGAGAAAATATAGAACGTATTATCCGCCGTATCGCGAACATGGGCGATATCAATAAACCCACCGCGATGGGTATAAATAAGACCGCTTTTTTCTGCGCTGAGCCCAACAATATTCTTCACGGCACCCAGCGCACTATCGTTATAATGATGGCTACCCAGCGTATCCAGGGTCAGGACGTTGCCAATCTGGTAAACCGGAATCGGGACCCCAACCGCTCGGACGTGAAGATCATAGCCAAACGCACAGCAAGGACGTAACGACTCCGGTGGTGAAAGCTGACTGACGACCGGGTAAACCTTGCGCGCGTGCTTTATCGGAAACAGGTCCCCTTCTGCACAGGCCAAACCCGCCACCAACCACAAAAACATTAACCCTTTACGCATTCAGAAAGCCTCCGCAACCTGAAAATAAAAACCGGCACTTTCTTTACCAAACCCCAGATCCAGACGCACGTTCATCGCGGGCTTCACTTCAAACCGATATCCCACGCCTGCCGTGGGTAACAACGGATGATCGTCCAGCGCGCTGATGTTTTTTCCCAGCGTCCCGGCACCCAGCCACAATACATATCCGTGTCGCCAGTTCAGCTTTCGTCGGTACTCTACCTGCCCACTGACAACATCGTTGTCCCGGTAGCGGCCCTGATAATAGCCACGCATCCGCCGATCGTCGCCAGCCATCGACAACCGATCCCAGGGAACATCCCCTCGCGTAAAACGGCCCCAGAGATCAAAGGCCAGTACCGTTTTTTCATTCAGTAAGTGGTAGTAATCGTATTGCCACTCGGTTGCGTTGAAATGGGTGTCAGACCCTACCGATGGATCGAACCAGGTGTATTCCACTTTAAAGAACTGTCCTCGTTGCGGGCGAGTGATCGCATCGCGAGAATCGTAATTCAGGCTGATGCTGGCACCCGATGCAAGTGAGGAGGACTGCGCGTCATAGCGTGTAAAGGTGTCATCCGCGCGGGGATCATCAATAGTCGCGTGCAACGTTGAAAAGTCCCAACCGGCGCCAAGATAAAGATTTTTAACGACCTCCCGCATAATAATCGGATGCACGCGGATGGCGTTATTGGTGTACTCCTGCTCATTGCCCTGCGCCGCATCGTAGCCAATGCCCCAGAAACCAGTCGGCACTCTGTTCACCGAACCGTCAACAAACAGTCGCCAACGATCGTCAGTAAAAAAGGTGTAACTGCTTAACCCAATCCCTAGTGCACCGCTGCTACTGACATAGCCGGTAAAAGACAGCGACGAGTTCTGGGTGGTTTTATCATTGGGATCAACCCGATAAATTCCCGCCACGGCCATCCCCAGCCCCAGCCTGAGCTCAGGGGTATAAAACGGGCCCGGCAACACACTCCAGTTAACGCCCTTCTGCGGATCATAGTGGTTATCGGCCCCCAGGCCGGAAAGCAGTTTATCTACTGATTTTTGATCCAGCGCTACTGCCGCCGAAGGCCAGGCGGTCAGCGTCAGTGACAATGTCAGCATGATGCGATGGGGTCTCATCAGAAACGGTACTCTCCCGCAACGAAGAAACTGTTACGCTCATTGAAGCCGAATTCTGTGAGAACATTAAATTGCGGCGTCATTTCAAACTGAGTACCAATCAGCATATTCCAGGGTGATGTTAGCTTCTGTTTAACATCAAACCGCCCTTCATTATTCTGGTTCACGGTGTCAATGAGCGGTTGCAGTGCAGCGGGCATATGCAAGTCGGAAAGGCTGCCCCGGAACTCCTGCTGAACATTCTGGTACATACTCCCCAGCCAGACGCTAAGGTGAGACTCTCCGACGGGCCCCTGGAAACGAAAACGGTATCCCACCCGAGGTGACACCGTTAGCGCCGAAATTTTGCCATCCAGAATGTCGAAATCAGTACGGGTGTAGTTGGTGTCCACCAACGCAAACCAATTTTCATATCCGCCCGCCAGCGTGATCCCGGTTCCCCAGGTCGTGCCTTTGAAGTCGAGAGTAAAATCGATATCCTGCAATTCACCACTCTGATAAAGCTGATGCACCGACGAGGCAATCACCCTGTCAATACCGGTATAGCGTGTCGGATCGGCATCGACGGAAACGTTCGATACCGATGAACCGCGCGTATGTCCCACTAACCCGTAGATATTGAGAAACGGAAACACCCACATATCGATACGCAGGTTTTCTGATTTACTTTGCTCACGGGTATGCCCGGCATCAATATTAAACATATCGGTCGGGATCGCATGGTTACCCAACGCCAGCCCTGAAAAACCAATGCTGTCGACGTCAATGTTCTGGCGCATATTCATATAGCTGAGATTGACGCCAAACGGCAACGGAATCGAGTATCCACGGGCTTTGGCCTCTTCTCCCCAGATGGGAAAGGTGCGCTCTTCCGTATCCGCGGCACACGCCACACCAGAAACCAGCAGAAGCGGCACCATCGTATTAGTCCATCTCATTATTATCCTCATTTATGTCTCGCTTCATTGGTTACAGGCCAGCGCCCACATTGAAGTAAACCGCCTCTTCGTTATCACTAAGGGCAACATCAATGCCGGTATGCAGACCGTATTCCCGGGCGATTAAATAGCGGAATCCCGCGCCCCAACCAACTTCGGTGCTGGAGTAAAGATCGCCTGCATTGTCGGTAGCACTCCCCGCGCCTACGAATCCCTGAACAATCCAGCGCGACGTCATTTGCCAGGCAAGCTGTGTTTGCACGGTGCTGACATCATTGCCTTGATAGCGATAACGGGAGATCCCACGCAGCGCGATATAAGGACGCGTCATCGGTGGGAGATGTTGGTCATATCGGGACAGCATTTGATAATTAGTTGCCAGAGAAAGCGTCCAGTCCCGACTTAGCGGCAGGAAAAATTTGCCATCAAGCGTCAGTAAATCGTAGCGGTAATCGCCCCCAAGGTAGTGACCGTAAAACTGATATTCACCGCTGAGCGACACACCGTGTCCCGGCCAGAAAAAGTTATCGGTGGTATCGTATTCTGCGACAATCCCTAAGCCCGATGACGTGCTGCTGTCACCGAGGACGTGTTTCCAGACGCGATCGATAACCGGGTTGTTTCGCGCAGAAATATCCATTTTCGCCCAAAACTGTGAGGCCCCTAAAAACACCGGAGAATCACCGACACGAAACAATAACTTTTGTATCCCGCCATAACCTTTGGTCTCAGTTTCAATCGCGCGATTGTTGCCGAAACCCGCGAGGTCACCCGAATAGATATCCAGATCGATATTTGCGTAACCTGCCGCAATAAAGTAACGAATATGATCGTCCGTCCAGGTATGCCGGTGGCCGCCCCCCACAAACCAGGTACCGTTATCCGTCGCGCCGCCGCCCAGCGCGGTCATGGCTGGGGGAATGAATTGCCCGTCAACCTGCTGGCCTTTTCCATGAAGAAATAAACCAAACACGCCGCCGCCATAGCCCACGGCAGGTTCTGTAATCACCACAGGGATGGGTAAAAAGCCGTACCGGTTTTCTTGCAAATAGCGGCTCATATCCAGCATCCCATCTTCAGGATCGATCAGGCCAACGGCGTGCGCTTGTCCGCAGAAAATCAGCAGCAAAAGGGAGGTTTTTTTCATGGCGCGGTTCCTTCCGGCGGTATGGCAGGCGCGGCATACCAGTTTTCTTTCGGCACCCTCACCGCATCATCGGGTTGCAACACAAAATTCGGCGACATGATCTGTACGCTAAATTCGTTGAACACATCCTGAATATGGCTGTACAACGCGTTGCGCGCCTCAGCCAATGACTGCCCCGGTAGTAACCTGACCTGCAATTCATAAGAGACATACCAGTCCATTAACGCCAACTGGCGCACAAGCGGCGGCTGGGATAGATCGATTCCTTTTGCCCGCTTGGCGGCCAGTTCCAGCATGGCATGCACCTGCCGCCAGGGGGTGTCATAACCGATGGTGACACCGACGGTCAGATTGATACCGCCCCCCGAGTTTTGTGCGCTGAGATTGGTAATTTTGCCGCTGACCACCACCGCGTTCGGCACCGTGACGACGTAATTTTCACGGGTAATGATTTTGGTAGCGAGCATGCCTATCTCGCTCACCAACCCTTCGTTATCCGCAACGCGAATAACGTCACCTTTACGCAGGGCGCGGGAGTAGATCAGCACCAGCCCGCTCATGGCATGATTCATTACCCCTGCCGACCCGAGTGTCAGCATCAGACCAAAGAACACGCTAATCCCTTTGAACGCCAGTGAATTGGCACCAGGAAGGAAGGGATAGGCTGCTGAAAGGGCGAACAACCACACCACCACGGAAATCAGCTTACGTGTCGCCCCCACGGTTTCAGGGTGAATACCGGGAAGCTGTAAGCGCCCTGCTTCTACCTGATTAAGTACAACTTTAAGCAGCTTAAGAATAAACGCGGTGATAAGAACAATAATCAGGACAATCATCAGCCCCGGTAATGCCGACGCAATCGACAGCGCGATTTCACGCAGCACCCGTATCGACCAATCACCCAAAGATGTCCCCCAGACACGCGTCCAGGGAAACAGGCTAAATACCCAACTGAGCCAGACATACAACGCGACTATGCCCAGCAGAATCATCAATAAGGCATACAAACGTGCCTCGATTGCACCGGTAAAACGCCGCCAACGCTGGGGGAGCCAGCTTCTGTTGGCAATGATTCGACGCCGGTAATAACGGCGAACCCATCGCCATGAACGGTACGCGCCATAGAAAAAAAGAATCAGCCCCAGCAATCCCGCGGCTGTTTTCACCGCAGACAGCGCCAGCCAACCGCCGTCGAATTGATCGCGCAACGCCGTCCGCTGGGTCTCCATGCGCACCAGCACCCGCTGAGCGGCCTGATCGAGGGTCAGATCGTCGCCTTCATCCAGATCGGCTTGCGCCAGCAGCAGCAGCGGTTTGCCGTTCATGACGATCAGCCTTCCCGGCTGGTTGTAGCGGGTTATCGGCACAATTTTCAGCGGTTCACGCAGGTCCGCCTGCGTAAAATTACGCAGCGTATTACGGATGCGCAACACCCGCTCTTCTGGCGTGGTTAAGCCAAATTTTGCCTGCAGCATCACAATCGGCTGGTGAAAGATATACACCGTCCGCGCACGTTCCTGTTCCGATGGCTGCTGTCGGGGCTCCGCCGCGAATGAGGGAAAAGCCAGAGCGCTAATAAAACACATCAAAAAAATGAGCAGTACCTTGTTCATACTCACCATCCCGCATGTGTAAACATACTGACCAACACTGTCCGCTTAAATGGAACGGTCTTGAGCATGGTGGAACTCCTTTCATTAGCGGCAAAAAAAGTATAGGAAACAAATTGATGAAAGACGCAGTTAAAAAAAACAATATTTTTACAATTTTAAACATATCAATATTGTTTATAAAAAAGTGCATGCATGATTAGTAGTCTATTGATTAGAAAGGAGGTAATAAAAAACAATGATTTTTCGATAAACGGTATCGCGGTCATAAACCGGGTATAGTGGCGCCATAAAATCATTAAAACGGATACACCATGAGCACTGCAGGGAAAAGTAACCCACTGGCGATTGGCGGCCTGGTCGCCTTGACGCTCATCTGGAGCTACAGCTGGATCGCCATGAAACAGGTCACGCTGTACATCGGCTCGTTCGACTTCACTGCCCTACGCTGCACTTTCGGCGCACTGGTCTTATTTATTGTCCTGATGCTTCGAGGCCGAGGGATGCGCCCGACGCCTTTCCGCTATACGCTGGCAATTGCTTTGTTGCAGACCTGCGGCATGGTTGGGCTGTCGCAATGGGCGCTGGTCAGCGGCGGGGCTGGTAAGGTCGCGATCCTGAGCTATACCATGCCATTCTGGGTGGTGATTATGGCGGCCATGTTTTTGGGCGAACGCATGCGGCGTATACAGTATGCCGCGATTGCGGTAGCGGCATCCGGACTGCTGCTGGTTTTACAGCCGTGGCAGATGGACTTCACCTCAATGAAAAGTGCGTTGCTGGCGATCCTGTCGGGGATCAGTTGGGGGGCGAGCGCCATTGTCGCCAAGCGCATGTATGCCCGTCATCCGAATATCGATCTGCTCGCGCTAACCTCATGGCAGATGCTGTATGCCGCACTGGTAATGAGCCTGGTGGCCTTCCTGGTCCCTCAGCGCAGCCCTGACTGGCAGCCGGTGGTCTTCTGGGCGTTAGGCTATAGCGCCATACTGGCAACGGCGCTGGCATGGAGTTTATGGCTGTTTGTCCTGCGTAATTTACCTGCCAGTATTGCCAGTTTAAGCACATTGGCGGTACCCGTTTGCGGGGTCCTGTTTTCCTGGTGGCTGCTGGGTGAAGAGCCCGGCGTAGTTGAAGGGAGCGGGATTGTATTGATTGTTGTGGCGCTGGCGATCGTCAGTCTGAAAAAACGGTCCCCTCAGGTGCAGAGCATCAAAAAATAAGTGGCCCAAAACACACGCCCCGCATAATGCGGGGCGTTGATTATCGACATTACGAACGCTTGCGCGGCATCATGCGTAGCAGGGTATTATCCCGCCAAAAATAGTGATGCATCAGGGCGGCAGCGGCATGCAGACCAATGACAAAATAGCCCAGTTTTGCTAGCGTCACATGCCAGGACTTCAGCATATCCACAATATCAAAGTTGGCTTCTGTCGCATGTGGCATAACGATGCCAAAGGCGATCCACGGATTCCCTCTGTTGTACATCATCACCAGACCAATTATCGGCAGGACGATGAACAACAGATAAATAACCAGATGCCCAAGATGCGCCATACCGGTCATCATCGGCTTCGGTTTTGGCACAATCGGCGGCGTCGGATATTTAAGTCTGACCAGCAGGCGCGTTACCATCAGCGCTAAAATCGTGATGCCGCAGGACACGTGTACCATGTTGAACCCGGGGCGATAGCTGCGCGGGAAAAATCCGCGGAGTTCCATGCCACAGTAGGTCACAATCACCAATAAAAAAACCAGCCAGTGGATGCCAATTTGCAGGCCAGAATACTTATTCCCCATAACACTTCCTGAGTAAAAACAATAATGCGTCAACATAACCAGCTTTTGTTAAAAATTCATTAACTTTGTTAGATCCTTTTCCGTTGATTACGTGTAACCGCAAAAAATAACGATTGCCGGTACCCCGCCAGTACAGCGGAATACCGGTTGCAGATGAAGCATTACGTCCCGGTCACCATCAGTACGTCATCGACAAAATTTTTGGCGCGCGGAATATCCGACTCATCCACATGTTCAATAATCAGCGGAATATTCGGATGGTTTTTAGCGAGCAGTTCCACATACAGCAGATAGTTGAGTGACCCGAGGCCGGCAGCCGGCAGTTCCACCGAACCGGCCCCACGGAAGCTATTATGCTCCGCGGCACCGTCACCGAATTTCTCAATAACCACATCAGTTTTTTTGCAGTCCTTGGCGTGGGCAATTTTAATTTTACCATCGAGCACGTTGAAGATGCTGTGTAGTGTTTCATCAATAGCATCAATGTTTTTGTCGTCGAAATAGTTGGTGGGATCCAACGCCAGCCCAAGCCCTGGATGTTCAACATCACGCATCAACCGCGCAACCTGGCTTACCGAACCGATGATGTTGTTGACGTAGTTTTCCACCAGGAAAACCGCCCCATGCTCCCAGGCAAAGGTCGCCAGCTCTCGGGCGATACTTTTGAATTCCTGATACGCCTCTTCGGTGCTGTTTTGGGGATCGTATAGCCAGTCGCTGTCGACGTTATAAGTCCCTGTTTCGCTGATCACATACGGCGTACCAAAATCCCTTGCATGCGCCAGGATCTCTTTTACCGCTGCGATGTTCTCCGCGCGTTTGACCGGATCAGGATGCACGAGATTGGTATAAGCTGAAATGGCAACAATGGGCAGATTCGCCTGACGAAACGCGTCACGCACCTGGTGCGCTTTCTGTTTGGTAATGTGTCCACGGCTGAGATCAATATCAGTGAATTCGAGGTCGAGCTGTACGCAGCCCATGCCCGCCTGCTTAATCTTCGCAATGGTCTCTTCCAGCGTGTAAGGGTAATAACCGGTAAAAATGCCGACGTTAATCATTTTGTATTCTCCTGAAGGATTTCATTGAGATAAACCGTTCGTTCTTCCTGTATTGAGAGGTAACAGGCTTCAATACAGGCCAGCGTGCCTACGTTATCTTTTGCGCTGATGTCCGGTTCGACGCCGTGCTCCAGAGCGCACATCAGGTTCGCCATGGTGCCGATAAACGCATCCGGGAACCACTGACGTTCCCATTGCGGCATCACCCAGCGATCCGGGTAGTCGCGCGATGCAAGTTTCAACGTGCTGCCGCAATACTCCGGCGGTCGGCGGTGCCAGCCGAAATCGCCTTCTGCCAGCCCATCGGTACCTTCCACACGCCAGTTGATGTAGTTGTTTTTGGCACAGGGTTCCCCCGGCCAGGCCCAGACATCATCCAGGCTGGTCGCGATCAGGCCATTGGCATACTGGAAGGTGTATTGCGTAATACCATCGGTGTGTTCAAAGGTGGTTCGCGGATCAGTGCGGCACACAGCGGTCACTTTTATCGGATGACCAAATAAAAAGCGGAAGGCATCGATATGGTGAATCGCCATCGCATACAGCTCGAGCTTTTTGTATTGCTGCAGGAAGTGCTGCCAGTCGGGTATAGCGCGCATATCAATACTGGCAATCACCGGCGTGCCGATGAGTTGATTATCGAGAATGTACTTCAGCGCCCGCATTGATGGGTCATAGCGCATATTGGAGTTCACTGCGATGGGAATACCACTCTGTTGACTCAGCCGCACGATTTCACGCCCGGCCTCCAGCGACATCGCCAGCGGTTTCTGACAAAGAATGGCTTTCACGTTTTTCGCCGGGGAATCTTTAGCGCAGATAAAGCGCACGATCTCTAACTGAATATGCGGCGGTACAGCGATATCAATAATCTCAATCTGCGGATCACACACCATCTCCTTCCAGGATGCATACACTTTCGGGATGGCAAACATGTCGGACAGGCGCTGGCTATGGGTGGTATCCAGCGAAGTGATACCGTAGGTCGTAAAACCGGCTTTCTGATACGCCACCAGATGGCAGTGCTCAACGATAAAGCCGGCCCCGATAATACCGATTCTATAATCTTTTCTCTGCGGTAACGCCGGACGAGTCGCCTGTTCTAATAAGCTTTCTAACGAATCCATGATGCCCCCGTTGATGATGATATGCGTTGGCGGCGAGGATCACCTCGCCGCTGTTGTTTAGTGCAGCGCATGGCCTTTCACCACCGAACGCTCTCGCTGTGGTGCAGCACTCCGCTGTTTTTGCAACCAGAATTGTTCAATTTCTTCCAGCGATTTGCCTTTGGTTTCCGGCAACATCCGTTTGGTGATAATCAGTTGGATCAGACACATCACGGCAAAGAAATAGAATGTGTTGTTACCGCCAAAGGTGGCGAGCGTAAAAGGAAACAGCCAGACCACCAGGAAATTAAAGATCCACTGGGTAAAGGAGACCAGCGCCACCGCTTTGCTGCGGATCGCGTTAGGAAACATCTCCGAAACCAACGTCCAGAAAACCGGGCCGATACAGGCAGAAAAACAGGCGATATACGAGAACAAAAAGAACAGCGTCACCCCCGCTGGCAAGGCATGATGGAACGAGAAGCCGAGGAAAAACAGCGACACACCCATAATCAACGAGCCATAGAGATAAAGCGGGCGGCGCCCTACTCGATCAATTAACACCACGCCAACCACGGTGGCTGTCAGGTTAATAATGCCCATAAAGATATTGAAATAGAGCGCGGAGCTTATTGAGAACCCGGCAGCCATCATAATTTTCGGCGCATAATCGAGGGCGGCATTACAGCCGATCAACTGCACCAGCACAGCCAGAATCAGGCCTAGCATAATGCTGCTGCGCGCGTCTTTATGAAACAGCGTGCTGGACTGAGTAGCATGATGGGCCGCGAGGTTTTTCTCCACATCAGCGGTCATTCTTTGCGCTTCATCAGCAGAATAAAAACGTTGCAATATATTTAGCGCTTTTTGCTTTTGGCCTTTCAGGGTAAGCCAGCGTGGGCTCTCTGGGATAAACAGCAGCCCGACAAAGAATACGACCGCCGGGACAACGCCGGAAATAAACATCAACCGCCAGTTATTTTCCAGATCCTTAAGAAAATAGTTGGTCAGATAGGAAAGTAAAATACCCAGCATGATGCACAGTTGATATATCGCAGTCATCCGCCCACGCATGGAGGCAGGGGCCATTTCCGCGACATACATCGGCGACAAAACCGAAATCGCTCCCACGCTAATCCCACCCAGCAAGCGGTTCAGGATAAATGTGGTTTCATTCGTGGCGATGCCGGTGCCCACACAGGAAAGACCAAAGATAATGGCAGAAATAATTAAAACACGTTTGCGGCCAAATTTATTAGTGATATACCCCGAGCTGAACGAACCGATAATACAGCCAACTAATAATGAACTGACGCCCCAGCCAAGCTGGAGTTCATTCCAGTTAAAGTAAGTCTGAATAAAAGGAATAGCACCGGCAATAATCGCGATATCAAAGCCAAACATGATCCCGCCCAAAATAGCCGTGCAGCAGCTAAAGTACAAATAAAATGGATATTTCATCGTCACAATCCTTACCAGCATACGGGCTTAATGAGGAGAGAACATTGCCCATATCGCCTTGTCGTGTGCCTGCAATAATCCGCTAATGACCAGGCTGTTGCGAAACGCAACAGCCGCCACATTATTTAAGTTGTGGTACGTAATTTTCTTTAATCCGCTGACGGCGTGTTACGTAGGCGGGTAGCGGCTGCACGTTCGAACCCTCGGAAAACCAGGCGAAGGGGTCGGTACTGGCCACCAGCGCGAAATTGGCCCACGGGTTAAACGATCCCGAACGGATAATCACTTTGGCTTGGTGGGCAATCTCGCTGCACAGTCTTTCATGGCTGGCTTCGCTAAAGTCCGCGCCGGAACCGGTATAAATATCCTGTACCTGACGGTACAGATCCGGATTACAGTCGCGCACTTCGCGAGCGAACTGAATATCTTCGACAAAAACCTCCTGGCGCAGGACGCGGAGAATATCCGTCACGTCCGGGATACCTGGCCAAAAACCAAGATCGATACGGTTAGCGTTCGCCGGGATCGGGAAACCAGCATCGGTCACCAGAATAATATCGGTGTGGCCCAGGGTAGACAGCGCTGCTGCCAGTTGAGGATGTAGGATACGTTCAGGTCTCATTGTTATCTCTCCGAATGGAATTTTTATAATTAACAACCGAGAAAATCTTCAACGTCTTTGCGTGTTTTGTAGGAAGGGACCGTTTCCCAGTCACAGCAGCACAGTGCGGCGGTGGCATTGGCGAAATATGCGGCTTTATCAATAAGTTGGCCTTCGCTTAAAGCGACTGCCAACCCGGCGTTAAAGCTGTCACCCGCGCCGTTACTGTCCACCACGTCGACCTTGCAGGACGGGATTTTCAGGGTGTCGGTACGGGTAAACACCGCGCTACCGGCATCCCCCAGCGTCATCACCACATGGCTGCAGCCGGTTTCCAACAACAGATCGGCAATTTCACGGTTACTGCGCCCATCGTCCGGAGCCAGTCCTAGCGCAACGCGCGCTTCGGTTTCATTCGGCGTCAGGTAATCGATATGGCGAAGATTCACGCCGCGCAGGTCACAGGCGGGCGCCGGATTCAAAATGGTAATCTTTCCAAGCTGTTTGGCGAGTGTCAGGCCATAGAGTGCGGTTTCTAGCGGGATTTCCAGTTGTGCCAGCACAACTTTACTCTGCGCCATTTGCACTTGCGCTTCGTCCACCCGCGCCGGAGTGAAAAGCTTATTGGCCCCCATATCCACGACGATCACGTTACGGGCCTGATTATCTTTAATGATCAATCCAGCGCCGGTGGGCAGCTCGGGCGTTAAGGTCAGCGCCTCAATATTGACGCCTTCTTCACGCATTAACGCGACGAATTCATGGCCAAACGTATCGTCGCCGACCACACCTGCATAGGCCACGTGGGCTCCGAGTCGGGCCGCCTGTACGGCCATATCCGACCCCTTTCCACCCCAGGTCTGGCGGAAGTCGGTGCCGATTAATGTCTCGCCCGCCAGCGGAATACGTTCAGCCGTCATGACCAGCGCTTTGGCATAGCTACCAAGGATAAAAATACTCATCAGTCATTCTCCTTTTCACCTGACAATGGCATAACAATGCGCCATCGCAGCCAGGCTGCGACGGCCATACGTTAATAAGCGTTAATATCCCCTGTCAGACCTTTTACCAGTTCAGGTCCGGAACTGGTGCCGACCAGTTCCGCCCCGGCTTCGAACATCGTTTTCATTTTTTCCAGGGTATTGACCTTACCGGATACTTTTACCCGACACGGTAACTGAATATGGGCTTTGAGAAGCTGGACATCTTCTACCGTCGCTTCACACCCCCCCTTACCCCAACCGCTGGACTGCTTCACCCAGTCAATACCAGCTTCGAAAGCATAGCGTGTTGCTTTGATTTTCAATGCCTCTTCGGTAATAAATCCAAACTCCAGCATGGCTTTCACTTTCATACCGAGGTCATGGGCCACATGGGTCACGGTCTTCAACTCATCAAAATAGAGATCGTCCTGGCCGCCCAGCAAATAGCCAGGGTTCGGCGGGAAGTCGAACTCATCCGCGCCCTGCTTCGCCAGTTCGCGCACCACCGCCACTTTCATTGCCGTCGTATCGTTAGCCATCGGGAAATTAACGGTCGTTGCCACGCGCACGCCGCTTCCTTTCAGTATCTCTTTTGCAAGGGCCACCCAGCAAGGTGCAATCATGGCGGCATCAAACTGGTACTGCATGCAGGTTTCCAGATGTTGAATCACCCCTTCACGCGTCAAATCCGGGTTGACGTTGGTGTACTGAATCGCCTTTGCGATCTGACGCGGGTCGTTAAAATCAATCATGGACAGCTCCTGTGTGGTAAGTAAAAAAATTGTAAGAACACAGTGAAGATGACGTTACTTTAGCCGGGGCTGACGATAAGCGTGATGGGCAGGATTCCCTGAAACATGGATGAAATTTTCATGTCAATGGAAATGTGAGTGAGTTCAAAAATTGTTCATGTAAAAGGCATGCTGGCTGGGAAAAAGTGCCACCATGGTGAGTACAACGGACGCATCAAAAACACAATGCCAAAGGCCAGCCATGCCCACGCAAAAACAACGGACCCGCATAATTGCCAACTGGTATCGTGGCTCCGATGAGTTTTCACCCTTGATTAACTATCGAATTTTACGCGCCGGCCATATAGATACTGCCGCAGATTTCCGCGTTCATCGCCAGTCGGTCGTCGGCCATGAGTTGATCTTTTGCCTGCGCGGTGCGGGTTTTATTCGTATTGAGGATCGGTTATATCCAGTGAGTCAGGGGCAACTGGCCTGGCTGCCAGTACGCTGGCCGCACGAACATTTCCCCGATAAAGGCGACCCATGGGAGATCCTCTGGCTGCGAATAGAGGGATCGAAATTGAATAATATCATGCAGATAATGGATGTCCCTCAGCGCCCAGTATTCCAGTTTGCGGATCCAGAAAAAGTTGTTGAAATTTATCACCATATTTTTGCTCGTATGAACAGCTACACCCTGGTGACCGACGCTTACTGCGATATGCTGTGCAGCCAGCTGATTTTTACCCTGCTGGAAAACCGGAGCCACGACGCCGCGCAGTCACAGGTGATCACCCATCGGGGGCTGGGCAAACTGCTGTACCAAATCCACAGTCATTACAACGATGAGTGGGATATCGAAAAGTTTATGCATTATTGTCAGGTGAGTAAGTCGCAGCTTTTTCGCTTGTTCCAGGCGACGTTTAATCAAAGCCCGCTCAAATGGCTGAAGAATTATCGTCTGTCCCAGGCACGACGCTTACTGGTGGAAACTCAGGAAAGTATCAGCCGAATTGCGGTTCAGGTGGGATACAACGATCCGCTGCATTTCTCACGGGATTTTCATCGTGCGGTAGGTCTGTCACCCAGTGCATTTCGCAAACAGGAACAGCTGGAGGGTGCCCACGCGTCCAGGCATGAGGTGGAATAACGTATACCCCTTTTTATTTCTCGCGAATTCAAGACGTTGTGAATCGTTCCCCGTTTTCAATGTATTAATTATGTTATAGCTACCCTTTGCCACTGAGGGAGCAACGTAATGGAAGCACTGAGCCGTGAAACATTAGAGAATATGATGGCGCAAGCCGTTGCCCACGCGACCACCTACCCGATATGGCCGCAGGGCGAAGCCCCCGGAGCAAAAAATAGCGATGCGGTATTTACGCCTGAACCCCGGCACACCGGAACGTCAGACTACGACCGCGCGGTAACCGGCATTCGCGCCCCTGAAATTACCGTCTACGCCCCCGCCAAACCGAACGGCGTGGGGATCCTGGTCACCCCTGGCGGTTCTTATCGTCGTGTTGTGATGGATAAAGAAGGCAGCGCACTGGCACCGTTCTTTACCGCGCGTGGCTATACCCTGTTTGTGATGACCTATCGCATGCCGGGAGACGGTCACGAGGAAGCATCAAACGCACCGCTGGCCGATGCCCAGCGCGCCATCCGCTACATTCGCGCCAACGCACAGCAGTGGAAAATCGATCCGCTCCGTCTCGGCGTACTGGGGTTTTCCTCCGGGGGGCACGTCGCCGCCAGCCTGGGAACCCGCTTTGCAGAGTCGGTGTATGCGCCGATGGATAGCATTGATGAACAGCCCACTCGCCCTGCTTTCATGGCGCTGGTTTATCCGGTTATTAGCCTGCGGGAAGGTGTCGCCCATCCGGGCTCACGTCTTGAGCTGGTTGGCGCCGCGCCCGCAGAGCAAGACATTCACCACTACTCCCTGGAAGAAAGAGCGGATGACACCACGCCGCCCGCCTTCCTGCTGCATGCGATTGACGATCCGGCGGTCAAAGTCGAGAACAGCCTGGTCTTGTTTACTGCGCTGCGCAAGCTCGGCGTACCGGTTGAAATGCATCTGTTTGAACGGGGCAAGCACGGGTTCGGCATTCGCGATACGCAAGGACTGCCGCTGGCCATCTGGCCGGAGATGATGATGAACTGGATAGCCAGCAAGGTGTAATGATTATGCCGGGTAGGTCGCTAAACCAACCCGGCAAAAATATCAGGATTGCAGATAAACCACTTGCGTTTGCAGGTACTCGTTCAGACCGTGCTTGCCATCTGCCCCGCCGATACCGGACTTGCGCCAGCCTGCGTGGAAGCCCTGCATCGCTTCGAAGTTTTCACGGTTGATATAGGTTTCGCCGAATTTCAGCCCTTTAATCGCCTTCATCGCCGTGTTCAGGTTTTGCGTGTAAATCGATGAGGTCAGACCGTAGTCGCTGTCGTTAGCCATCGCAATCGCCTCATCCAGGGCGTCAAATGACACCACTGGCAGCACCGGGCCAAAGGTTTCTTCGTGCATAATCGCCATCTCCTGGCGCACATCCAGCAATAACGTTGGCGGGTAGTAATATCCTTTCCCCTCAACCGCTTTGCCCCCCAGCACCACGCGGGCCCCTTCCTGCACCGCACGCGCAACTTTCTGCTCCACACGCTCCCGCGCCGCGGCGTTAATCAACGGCCCCATCGCAATGTCCTTACGTTCCGCAGGATTGCCAAACTGCACCGCTTTCATCGCCTCGCCCAGGCGATTAACAAACTGATCGTAAATCCCCTTCTGGACGTACACGCGCTCGGCGCAGTTACACACCTGCCCGGTATTAATCACGCGGGAATCGACAATCGCCTTCACGGCCAGCTCGAGGTCCGCATCATCCATCACGATAGCCGGGGCTTTACCGCCCAACTCCAGGCACACTTTGGTGATATTTTTCGCCGCCGCTGTCATAATTTTCTCACCGGCCACTACGCTGCCGGTCATGCTGACCATCGCCACTTTCGGATTCCCGGCCAACTCCTGACCCACCGTTTCTCCCCGTCCGAGCACCAGGTTAAACACCCCGCGCGGCAGGCCGATGTCATCGACAATTTTGGCAAAAGCGATAGCGTTGTTCGGCGTAAACTCGCTTGGCTTAATGACAATGGTATTCCCGGTCAGCAAGGCGGGAGCCAGCTTACGGGCGATCAAGAAAAACGGGAAGTTCCACGGCAGAATGCCCGTGGTTACGCCAAGGGCGCGTTTAAACAGCAGGATGTTCTCGCCCGGACGATCGCTTTGCAGGATCTCACCTTCATAGCGGCGAGCCCACTCCGCCATGTAATCGATATAGTCGGCGGTAAACGCGACTTCAACATCCGCCAGTTGCTGGATTTTGCCGCCTTCCGCCACGATAAGCGCGCTAATTTCACCGGCACGCTCACGGATCCCGGCGGAAATCTTGCGTAGCCAGCTGGCGCGTTCAATGGCGGGCAGCGCCTCCCACTCAGGCTGGGCGCGATGCGCTGCGTCAATCGCTTTGCGCGCATCCTCAGCACGGCCATCAGGAATACGGGAAATGACCTCTTCCGTCGCCGGATTGACGACATCAATCCAGGCGTCATCGTGCCAGGTCACAAACTGCCCATCGATATACATAGGATGTTGTACGGGTACTGACATGCGTTGCTCCTGTGATTGATTTGTTTTTAACAAGTAAAACTATTGTTAATTAATATCAATCATGCATAACACATTGCCACTGCGATGGTGGTTCTGTGAGCCGCTTCATAAAAGCGTCAAGCAACGCCGTGGTGACGAGAAAAAACCGGCGGGATGAATGCCCGTTTGCACAAAAAAAGCGACAAACGGGCAGCAGAGATTACAGAGAGCGGCTGTTCAGGAAGTCAATCAGCGCGGCATCGCGTTGCAGATGTAACCCTGCTTGTTCGACGGTCGGCGGAATATCCACATGCGTAATAAAATCGCGACCACGGGGTCCATAGCCAGTTTCATCATCACGCAGACGCGGAAGCTCACCGGTAATAAGAGACAGGTAGCGGTCCACCGACCACAGACCTTCAGCGGTTGGTGCGAAATCCACGCCGTCGCCCTGTAGCGTTAACGCAGGGACAAAACCAGGGAAGCTGAGCCAGCGCGGCGCCTGCGGATCGTCACGCGTGACGCGCTCAAAAGTCGCCATGGTGCGGCGCTGCATGGTGGGGTCCTGCACCACAATCACGGTTTCCATGGTCTGGGTTGCCTGACGCAGTAACGCACAGCTAAAGCGGGCATTCTCCCCACAGTTGGTGGATTGGTCCTCCACCCAAATCGTCTCACCGGGAATGTTCCAGAACTGGTGCGCGATATCGGCAAGGATCGCCGCTTCTGCGCGTCCGGCGGTACGCAGGGTGTTATAGCGTGGGTGCTGCGCGATGGCGGCGTACAGAAAGGTCGTGGAATGACCGATACCGCCACTAATCAGCAACGGAACCTGTTGTTCTTTCGCAATCCGACACGCCGCGTCGATGGTCGGGATCACCGCATTCCCGGCCAGAATCACGCAATCAGCCTGAACCGTGATATTTTCGGCGAAATCATTCTGCGCCAGCCATTGCCCCACGGTGTTAATCGCCGTAAGGGTGCTGGCGGAGAGTGGCGGAAACTGTCTCATGTTCATGACTCCTGGTGTTTATTCTTTACCGGGTTCAGTAAGCCTGATAAGTGCAGCACCATCAGGCACTGCACCGTATATCGCCGGATGGCGGCGTCGCCTTATCCGGCCTACAGCCCCACCACGCGTTAACCCGTAATCTGATCCATCGCCTGCAGGATACGCTTATCCGAAATCGGATACGGCGTACCAAGCTGCTGGGCAAAGTAGCTGACGCGCAGTTCTTCTATCATCCAGCGGATCTCTTTGACATCGTCATCTTCGCGACGCGCGGGCGGCAGTTTATTGAACCACTGCTGCCAGGCCTGCTGCACGCTGTCCACTTTCAGCATCTGCGCACGATCGCGGTGCGGATCGATGGCCAGTTTCTCCAGACGTTTCTCGATAGCCTGCAAATAACGCAGCGTATCGCCCAAGCGTTTGAAGCCGTTGCCGGTGACGAATCCACGGTAGACCAGTCCGCCCATTTGCGCTTTGATATCCGAAAGCCCCAGCGCCATGGTCATGTCCACGCGGCCTTTCAGACGTTTGTTAATATTGAACACCGCCGTCAGGATCTGTTCGACCTGTTTGGCAATCTCCACCACGGTGTCGTTCAGTTCGGCGCGCACTTTTTCGTGCAGCGCCGCAAAGCCCTCTTCTGTCCACACCGGGCCGCCGTTGGCGTCGATTAATCGATCCACACCACAGGAGATACAGTCATCAATCAAATCCAGCACTTTGCCGTACGGGTTAAAGTACAACCCCAGCTTGGCTTTATTCGGCAACTTCTCGTGCAGATACTTGATGGGCGACGGAATATTCAGCAGTAGCAGACGGCGTAACCCGCTCCACATAGCCTGCTGTTGTTCCAGCGGATTATCAAACAATTTGATAGCCACGCTGTCGCGTTCATCCACCAGCGCGGGCCACGCTTTGACTTTATAGTTACCGCGTTTTTGCTCGTAGCTTTCCGGCAACTGGCCGAAGCTCCAGATGTGCAGCCCGCTCTGTTCGATGCCGTCATCCGCCACCGCCGACAGCGTTTCCTGCACTTTGCCTTTCAGCGTGTCTTTCAACGCCTGCAGCGAACGACCTTCCTGCAGCTTCTTGTTTTTATCATCCACCACCCTGAAGGTGATTTTCAGGTGATCGGGCACCTGATCCCAGTGCCAGTCGTCGCGGTCAACGGTAACGCCAGTCATCCGGCGCAGTTCGCGCTCCAGCGAGTCCAGCAACGGCAGTTCCAGCGGCGTTACGCGGCCTAAAAACGCTTCCGCATAGTTTGGCGCTGGCACAAAGTTGCGTCGCACCGGCTTCGGCAGCGATTTAATCAAGGCGATCACCAGTTCACGACGCAGCCCCGGAATTTGCCATTCAAACCCGGACTCTTCGACCTGGTTTAACAGCGGCAGCGGAATATGTACGGTGACACCGTCGGCGTCAGCGCCGGGTTCAAACTGATAGCTCAGTCGTAGCTTGAGATTGCCCTGATGCCAGAAGTTTGGGTAATCCAGCTTGCTGATTTTTTCCGCGCCTTCTTTGATGAGCATGCTCTTTTCAAAGTTGAGCAGGTCCGGCGTTTCACGGCTGACCTTTTTCCACCAGCTATCAAAATGGCGGGCAGAAACCACATCATGGCTAATGCGCTGGTCGTAAAATTCAAACAGCGTTTCATCATCGACCAGGATATCGCGGCGGCGTGATTTGTGTTCTAACTCTTCCACTTCCGCCCGCAGCTTCAGGTTGTCGCGGAAAAACGCATGCCGGGTCTGCCAGTCGCCTTCCACCAGCGCGTGACGGATAAACAGTTCGCGTGACAGCGCAGGGTCTATCAGGCTGTAGTTGACCTTACGCGCCGCGACAATCGGCAGCCCGTAGACGGTGACTTTTTCTGTCGCCATCACCGCACCCTGCGCGCGCTCCCAGTGCGGTTCACTGTACGAGCGTTTGATCAAATGCTGGGCAACCGACTCCACCCACTCAGGGTCAATACGCGCGGCAATACGTCCCCACAGTCGGCTGGTTTCCACCAGTTCTGCCACCATCGTCCACTTCGGCGGTTTTTTGAACAAACCGGAGCCGGGGAAGATCGAAAAACGAGCGTTACGCGCGCCGGTAAATTCCTGCTTATCGGCATCTTTCATCCCGATATGCGACAGTAAACCGGTCAGCAGCGCGACGTGGATCTCCCGATACTCAGCAGGCTCGCTGTTAACCGGGATCCCTAACTCTTTCACCACCTGACGTAGCTGGGTGTAAACATCCTGCCATTCACGCACGCGCAGATAGTTGAGGAAATCGAGCTTACACTGGCGGCGGAACTGATTCGACGACAGCGCTTTTTGCTGCTCGCCAAGGTAGTTCCACAAGTTCACAAAGGCGAGGAAGTCGGACTCTTTGTCGTGGAATCGACGGTGTTTTTCGTCAGACGCCTGCTGTTTGTCCATCGGACGCTCACGCGGATCCTGAATGGACAGCGCCGAGGTAATAATCATCGCCTCACGCACGCAGCCATGCTTCTGCGCTTCCAGCACCATCCGAGCCAGACGCGGGTCCACCGGCAACTGGCTAAGCTGGCGGCCTAACGGCGTGAGTTTATATGCGGTTTGCTGTTCATCAGTGGTGATTGCGCCCAGCTCTTCCAGCAGGCGCACACCGTCCTGAATATTGCGTTTATCCGGCGCTTCCACGAACGGGAACGCGGCGATATCGCCCAGCCCCAGCGCAGTCATTTGCAAAATGACGGAGGCCAGGTTGGTACGCAAAATTTCCGGATCGGTAAATTCCGGGCGCGACAGGAAGTCGTCTTCGGAATACAGACGAATACAGATCCCTTCCGATACGCGTCCGCAGCGGCCTTTACGCTGGTTGGCGGAGGCCTGCGATACCGGTTCAATGGGCAAGCGCTGAACTTTGGTGCGGAAGCTATAGCGGCTGATACGCGCGGTACCCGGGTCAATGACGTATTTGATCCCCGGCACGGTCAGTGAGGTTTCCGCCACGTTGGTCGCCAGCACAATACGGCGTCCGCTGTGCGACTGGAACACGCGGTTCTGCTCGCTGTTGGAGAGTCGCGCATACAACGGCAACACTTCGGTGTGGCGTAAATCCAGCTTATTCAGCGCATCGGCGGTGTCGCGGATCTCACGCTCGCCACTCATGAAGATCAGAATATCGCCCTGGCTTTCACGTCCCAGTTCATCCACCGCGTCAAAAATAGCCTGCAGCTGATCGCGCTCGGTGTCGTCCGCATCTTCAACAATCGGACGGTAGCGCACTTCCACCGGGTACGTTCGACCGGAGACTTCGATAATTGGCGCGTTATTGAAATGCTTTGAAAAACGCTCAGGGTCGATGGTCGCCGAGGTGATAATGACTTTCAGATCCGGGCGACGCGGCAGCAGCTCTTTCAGATAGCCGAGCAGAAAATCGATGTTCAGGCTGCGCTCGTGGGCTTCATCGATGATGATGGTGTCGTACTGCATCAGCATGCGATCCTGCTGGATCTCCGCCAGCAGGATACCGTCCGTCATCAGCTTAACCATGGTGTTATCACTAACATGGTCGCTGAAACGCACTTTATACCCGATGCAGCCGCCCGGCTCAGTTTGCAGCTCTTCGGCGATACGGTTAGCTACGGTACGCGCCGCCAGTCGACGCGGCTGGGTATGGCCGATAAGCCCCTTCACCCCACGCCCCAGCTCCATACAGATTTTCGGTAACTGGGTGGTTTTACCGGAGCCGGTTTCCCCGGCAACAATCACCACCTGATGGTCGCGAACCGCGTCCAGGATGTCTTGTTTTTTCTGGCTAACAGGCAAGTTTTCCGGGTAGGTAATGTCCGGTCGTGCCGCTTCACGCAGCACAACTTTACCGGCAGCCTGTTCAATCTCTTTTGCCATCTCCTGGTAAATGGCCTGTTGTGCATCAGGATTTTTAACCTTCTTCACGCCGTGCAGGCGGCGGGAGAAACGCTGTTTGTCGCGCAGCATCAGTGATTCCAGCTGCTGCTGTAGCATGTTGAAGGTTATTTTTTGTTGTTCTGTCATAGCGTTAGAGGGCAGTGCTCTGCCGGGTTAAATCTCTTTAAGATGATAGGTATAGAGTACCACATCGGCGCTTTTCATGTGTTGTTCAATAATTTCGAACATAGGATTCGATATATTGCGCTATCACTGCGGCAGGATTGTGAATAAAGTGTCAACAAGCAACGGGGCACATCCCCTTCAAACACATAAAAGGAAACACCCATGAGCAAGGTATTAGTTCTTAAATCCAGTATTCTGGCAGGGTACTCTCAGTCTGGTCAGTTGTCTGATTATTTTGTTGAACAGTGGCGTGAAAAGCACTCTGCTGACGACATCACCATCCGTGACCTGGCGGCAAATCCTGTTCCGGTACTGGACGGCGAACTGGTAGGTGCAATGCGCCCGAGCGATACGCCGCTGACGCCGCGTCAACAGGAAGCACTGGCGCTGTCTGATGAGCTGATTGCTGAGCTGAAAGCCCATGACGTGATTGTGATCGCCGCGCCGATGTATAACTTCAACATCCCGACGCAGTTGAAAAACTATTTCGACCTGATTGCGCGTGCTGGCGTAACCTTCCGTTACACCGAGAAAGGGCCGGAAGGTCTGGTGACCGGTAAACGTGCAGTTATTGTCACCAGCCGTGGCGGTATCCATAAAGATACGCCGACTGACCTGGTTACCCCATATCTGTCGACCTTCCTGGGCTTTATCGGCATCACCGATGTGAACTTCGTGTTCGCAGAAGGTATCGCGTACGGTCCGGAAGTGGCGACCAAAGCACAGTCTGACGCCAAAGCCGCTATCGATAGCGTCGTCGCTGCCTGATAATTCACCCTCTCACCATCCGGTGGGAGGGTTTTTAACCCACGCCAATTTTACTTCTTTTCCCGCATCCGCATCTGCTTGCCGTGAATACGATTGATATCACGCCAGATTATCGAATACTCCCGGCATTTCGCCAGATTCTCTTCCCAGCAATGGCACAAAAATTGTTCAGGCTCCGCAACATCCCGGCTTAACAGTTTGAATAGCCAACGATTCCAGACATACCACTTGAGAAGCCACATGTTTTCACTCCAGGAGACGCAGGAGAGGGAATATATCAGCATCAACACCGTCTAGTGTGGCAACTATTGCGCTGGCGAAAACGCTACACCAGCATCATCAACCAGGCCGCCCACAGCGCAGCAACCCAATAAAGCGTACGCCGAAACTGCGCCAATGCCCCCGCCTGGCGCTCGGTCAGGCTCAGCGTCCTCAGCTTGTCGCGCTGCCAGATGGCAAAGAGTGCCTCTCCGGCCTGCACGTTGTTTTGCACATTGAGCAGCGAAAAGTAGCGGGCATCAAGCCACAGGCGCCAGCAGCCAAACCAGACAATGGCGCACAACAGCGCGATAACCGCACGTAGCCCCCCCGACGGTGCGACCACGATCGCCCACACCATGGGTGGGACGCTAAAAAGCAGGATGAAACGCCAGCTTTCCAGCGTGTGTCGTAGCAAATCGCGGTGCAGCGCTTCATTATTCGTTACACCGTCACTTTCTGTTGCCATTGCTGCAGCCTCTCCAGATGTTTATCCGTCAGCACCACCTGCGACCGACGTTCACGAATATACGCCACCGCCTGCTCAACGGTTGCCACATGGCCACATTGCAACAACCACGCCGCAACCACCATCGCACTGCGCGACAGCCCCAGCGCGCAGTGTACCAGTACGGTCCCCTGCTCTTTATGTAGCGTTTCCAGCCGGTCTACCGCCTGTTGTAACTCGGCGTCGCTCGGGATCACCAGATCCAGCATCGGGACGCAAGCGTAGGCGCGCATGGAAGTAGCATGCCCGCGCGCAAATTCAAAGGTCAGGTCAAGTACCGCGTTTTGTTCAGGTATGCGGCGTGGAAAACTACCGAGATAGACGCCAGCGGTAATGTTGCTCAGCGGTGGCAGACGGCGGGTAAATCCGCGCATCGACAGCCACATCCCTACTCGCCAGGGCAGCGTCAGCCCATACACGGCAGGCGGCAGTCGCCCTTGTTCATCTTTGCCCGTGGTCGCCGCGCCGAATCCGCCGTAGCCATAGCTCACCATCAGCAACGATACAGCAGGCCACAGCAGCCAGGGCGTTAGCCATACGCTGGCAATAGTGCATAACGCGGCACCCGACAAATAACGACGCATCAGCCTTAAGCGCGCCGCATCCGGTTTGCGCCAGCACCAGCAACGTTTTTCCGGCACCATCCAGTCAATCAGCATGCCTGCCGCCAGCCCGGTAATGATATCGATAAAATGATGCTGCCAGGTGGTGAGTACCGACACGGCGATCAGCAAGAACCAACCGTCACATAACCTGCGCCAACCCCCACTGAGGTGATGACTGAAATGCCGCCACAGCAGCCAGCAGAGAATAATATGCAGCGACGGGGACTGGTTATACGGCAAGTCGAACTGTTCAAGCTGAGCAAACAGCCAGCCTGCCGCACCGCTGACCTCCGGGCGCGTAAAGCTAAACTGGAGTGGAAACAGCAAAAAACCGACGCAGGCAATCACCGACGCCAGGAACAGACGCAGCACCAGCCGCCGCTGTTCAACGCGCGTGGTGCAGACAAACAGTGACAATCCGTAAAACAGATCCAGACTCCAGTACGGCAGAATAGTCCACGGAAGAAAGGGAATGGCGGACTCCCAGCCAAACACGATGCTGCCCACATTGTCATGCTGCGTGTCCTGCCAGGCAGTAAACTGATTGACCTTGCCATAGGTAAGAAAGAAAAAAGGCGCCAGCAGCATTAGCCAGCCCACCGCCTGTACCATCACCTTACGGCGTTCAGCCCCCACGGCGCACCGCCAGCGAGACAGTGAAAATCCCCCACTCATCAATCAGCTGCGTGCACTTATCAAACCCGGCTTCCCGCACCAGCGCATCCATTTCCCCTTGCGTACGCACGCGCATCACCCAAGCTTTGCCATCTTTGTGACTGGTCAACGACCAGGCGATGGTTTTTAACTGCGGATGCCAGGGCTGCCCGGTGTAGATCAGCACGCCTCCAGGGGCAATCGCGTCAGCCAGCCCGGCGAGCGAATTACGTACCAGCGTATTTTCAGGGAAGAGTTCATATAACCCAGAAACAATACCTAATGTGGGACGCGGTTCCAGCGACGCCAGCTGTTCGCGGTTGAAGGCATCGCCCTGCTCGAAGCGGGAAATTTCAGCCATACCGCGGCTGGCGATCATCTCACTGCCTTTCTTAACATTCAGTTCGCTGTAATCGCGCAGCAAAATTGAGTTGACCGCCGCTTCGCCTTCCAGTGCGTCAAGCACATAGCGCCCGTGTCCGGCCGCGATATCCACTACATGCACTGCGGTTCCTTGCTCTGCCAGTTGCGCCACCGCCTGGCGGATCAGCATCTGCAAATGAACCTTGCGCTGGCGGATCCCCTTCCAGCCCACGCTGTTCAGGTAGTTTTTGTCAATCAGCCGACCCAGCGCGCTGCCGCCCTGAGGCTGGTTGCGATAGACATAATCCAACGTACTACCCGAATCAAAACCGGTCTCAAACCCCAGACGCACGCCCGTTGATTGCGTCCCGAGTAATTTCATCCCATAGCGCAGGCCACGATAGGCAATATCGTCAAGCGAATACGGCGCAGGTCCGCCACTAAGCAGCCGCCAGCTATCTGCTCCGGGGCTCCAGCGGTCTTCATTACGGTAGTCAAAGCGCTGCGGCGGCATCGCGTACAGCGTGTCGATAAAATCACGCATTTTGTCGAACGCCAGATGCCGGTCTTTTTCACCCAGTGTGTCGTGATAAAAGCCCGGCAACACGTGCAGTTCCTTGAGTGGACTTCTGAGGCGTTGGTAAAAATCAATTTGCGGCTGGCGATGGACCACAAAATCATCCCCGGAAACCAACAGCTGTACAGGCAGAGTAATGGCGCTGGCATCGCTGACAATACGCTCCGCCGTTTTATAGAGATCGAGCAGGATGTTCACCGCAATCGCCCGGGTGATCTGTTTATCCTGGTTGAAACTCGCCACGCGCTCAGGATCGTGCGTCAGGTATTTGCCCTTGACGTAGGAGTTGACGAAAAACAGGCCGCGCAGGCGATGCATTAAGGCCAGCCCCGGACGGGCAAACGGTACGTACAGTTTGACTTTGAACGCCGGGGACGCCAGCACCAGCCCACGAATGGAAGGCGCATAATCATGAGCCCAGGTCGCTGCCAGCACCGCACCCACGCTTTGCGCCACCACCACCACATCTTCCATTGCAGCCTGGCTGTCAGCAGCGGCAAAGCGCACGAACTCGTCGACATCCTGCACCGAACGTGCAAGCGACGGGCTATATCCGCGCGGTCCTGGCGACTGCCCGTGGCCGCGCGCATCCCAGGCATAGAACGCGGTGTCCGGCATCGCAAGCTCATCGACAATGTGTTGCAAACGCCCGGAATGTTCGTGTCCGCGATGAAACAGGACAATCACTTTTGGCACAGGACCTGCTGCTAATGCCGGCCAGTGGCGGAAAAACAGCGCGGTGTTGTCGCTGGTCAAAAATGGACGTTCATCGGGCACTCGAATGTTAGTCATGAGGGTGCGGTCCTGTAGTTTGTTGCTGTAGCAGCACCAGCTGCTGTCTGAGATCGTCCATAAAAACGCGCTTATCGCTCTGCGCGACCAACGGTCTGCCAATGTTGACGTCAATAAACAGCGGCAGAGGAATACGATTCCCCTTCGCCATCACGTGTTCCGTTCCGCGCAGCCAGACGGGAATAATCGGTACCGACGGCATACGCTGACTGAGGTGCCAGATGCCGGATTTCAGTGGTGCCAGTATTCCCGGTTCGCCGCGGGTACCTTCAGGGAAAAGGATCAAGATCTTGCCGTCGCGTAAGGCCTGTTCACACTGTGCGAGCGGGTCAGCTTCGCCGCCCTTACGCGTAATCGGAATAATGTTGAGAATATTAAGCGCAAACCAGGCCATCCATTTATTACGCAGAAAATAGTCAGCGGCGGCCACCGGATGGATGGCCCCCTGACGGCGCAGCGCAAACAGCGACAGCAGCGCAAAAACATCCATATGACTGTTGTGATTCGCGACCACAATCGCCGGCCCCTGCTGCGGCAAGCGATCCCGGTGCCTGACGCGCAGCCCAAGCCACAGCCAAATTACCGGCCAGACGATGCACAGCGTAAACAGCGTTCGTAGCAATGTGTTGATCATACGTTAATAGTAAAAATAGCGAATGAAGTGGAAAAATACCGGGGCGGTGAAGATCAGCGAGTCCAGCCGGTCGAGAATACCGCCGTGACCTGGCAACAGTGTACCGCTGTCTTTCACGCCAATATCGCGCTTAATGGCCGACATCACCACATCGCCACAGAAGCCGCTGATGCCGATAATAAGCCCTGCCAGCATCGCCATCGGTATGCTTAACGGTGTCATGAGCGGGCCCAGCACCGCCGCCGCAAGCGTGGTGGTTACCACGCCGCCAACCAGTCCCGCCAGGGTCTTATTGGGGCTTACCTTGGGGATCACCTTGATACGGCCCATTGATTTTCCCCACAGGTACTGGGCAATATCGTTGAATTCCGTTAAGCCGACGAGGAACAGCACCAGCAGTGCCCCGGTCTGCTTGCCGTCATCAGGGAGCACCAGCAAAAACGCCACGTGGCTGAACGCAAACACGGTGGTCATCAAGCTCCAGTGATGCTGGGAGGCGTAGCGTAAAAATCCCTGCGTATCGCCAGCAATCACCATGCGCACCGGCAAGAATAAGAACGCATACACCGGAATAAACACCACGAACATGCCGTACCAGTTGATACCAATCAGCCAGTAGTTAATGGGGATCGCAATAAACATCCACAACAGCGGCATACGGTCGGTCTGGCGCGATGGGGCCAGCGTTAAAAACTCTTTTAACGCCATAAAGCTCACCAGCGCGAAGAAGGTCAACGCCAGCCAGGGCGGGCTTAAGATAGCCAGTGAAAACAGTACAATGATCACCCACCAGGTGCGAATACGCAGCGTCAACTCACGCCAGTCTTTACCCGGCCGACGCCACACCAGCAGACCGTTTGCCAGTGTCGCTATCACCAGCAGGGCAAAAATCACCGCCAGCGATTTTTCCAGCAGCATCATTTCGCCCCCTCGTCACGTAATGCGCTCTTACAGCGGTTAACGATAGTCCACAGCAGCAATAGCGTGGCAATGCCCCAAATAACGTTATTCCACTGCGCCACCTGCGGCCACAGCGCCAGCACCAGCCCCCATGTACCGAACACCAGTGCCCTGTCGCTTTTGCCGAACGGTCCGGCATAGCTGCGCACGCCATTGATGGTTTGCGCCAGCACACCGCAGAATTCCGTCATCAGAGCACAAAACAGCATAACCAGTACCAGCAGCGCATTACTGCCGGAAAGCAGCATAAACGGCAGA
Organism: Citrobacter freundii; assembly: GCF_029717145.1. Taxonomy (NCBI): domain Bacteria; kingdom Pseudomonadati; phylum Pseudomonadota; class Gammaproteobacteria; order Enterobacterales; family Enterobacteriaceae; genus Citrobacter; species Citrobacter freundii. The sequence goes on from NZ_CP099222.1 coordinate 2,480,320, forward strand.
TACAACGCGAGATCGGAGAGAATATCCCCGGTTTCATTGAGAATAGCGCCCAAGCGGGATTGTTGGTTACATTCACGCGCCAGCATGCCGTCCAGCGCATTGAGCGCCATGCGTATAAATAAAACGATGGGTAAAAGAATGAAAAGTTTAGGTTCAGGGAAGATAAACAGCACAGCACCAGTGATAAAAGAAAGCGCCATCGCGGCCAGTGTGACGTGATTGGCGGTGACGCTTTTTTTATCTAACCAGAACATGAGCGGGCGTAAAAGCGCCTGGAAAGCAGGCTTTATCTGATAAAGCGTCATCATCACTCCTTGATAATTTATTGATGCAATTATAGTGGATTAATTAACCATTACCTGCCTGATACTTGCCATTATTTCAAAATGAGATTTAATAAACATATGTTGATTACTTTTTCAACCACTTCCCGTTAATGCCCTGGACGTACTCCCCCGGTTTAGCGCGCGCCACCAGTTTTTGTCCGGCCATTTTTGCCACTTCATCAACAGGAATATTGTTACTCTCAGCCAGTTGCTGGTAGCTGGCGCTACGCGCCTTGTTTATCTCACTCACCAGCGTCTGGGTCTCAGCATCGGTTTGCAATGCCACAAGGTAGCCATTGAGCGTTTCACCCACCCGCCCCTGGGTTCTGGCTTCATTCAGGGTCAGCGCAAACGCATTGGCGCTCAGTAAACTCAGGAGCAACAGGGTCACTTTAAGCGTTTTTTTCATCGTCACCTCAGAATAAATCACTGCGTGATTTCAACAGGCTCTCGACGTCTTTATCGACTTTAATATGGATCTCATGCTCGATTTTGACGTTCATATTGATGGTGATGGGCTCTTTCGGCGCCGCGACTTCAATACGCGGGGTGCAACCTACCAGCAAAGATGACGCCAGCAGTCCCAGCATGGCCGCAATAGTTTTCATTGTTGTTCCTCACATTCCTTGCCTTCCAGGCAATGGGTTTCTGGCAGCGCTGCATTTTGCTCAAGCCATGCCTGTAAATTGTCGCCAAAACGCAAACTGCGCCATAACGTAAAGACGTTTTCTTCATGGGTGTAATTCAAATTCACCGTCCCGACTTTGCCATCTACCCGGCTATTGCCGGTGACGGCTGCCTGCATGGTTAATACGCCAAGGTTATCAAGATTTATTTTCGTCCAGGAATGGGTGATTTCCATATAACGCAGCCAGTTTATCGCCGCACCGGCCGCCATATTGTCTTTGACCACCGCATCCGCCGTGTCTTTATCGATGCGCAACGTCATCGGCCCAGGGTTGGTCAACCAACCGTCTTTGATAATCCATTTTTCATTGTTTAACCAGAGCGGCAATGCGCCGCTGACCGGCCCGGACATGGCAAACTGTTTGGGATTAACCGCGCTAATCAACTCGCTGGACGAGATATTCTGCACCCGCACTAATGCCGGATCGTGTTGTGGCATACGCAGTTGCTGCATCACTACCTTGCCGCCCAGCAAATCGGCGCTAACATCGCTCAACAGTAAGGGATTATCTTCGCTCCAGGGATAGCCGCCTTGCAGATCCGCGGTGATATTTTTCACCGTGACCTGGTTCACCACCTCTGCAATACGCAATGAAATCGGCCCGCGCGTGCCCAGTTGCCATGATCCTTCGCTAAAACGAAACGGCAGCACAAAATCGACGCCATTAATCTGGTTGTCGGGCATCCAGGCGCTACCGCCTTTTAATACGCCATGACCGCCTGCCTCAAAGCCTTGTTCTGCGGCGGCGGAGAAGGCAACCTGAGCATACAGTTCGCCTTCGCGCAGGTTCATCTTCCAGTCCGGTGGCACCAGCGGCTGAAATACAGTGAGCGACTGTTTTGGCCACCAGGCCTGACCACGCAAGCGGATCCCGTCCCAGCGACCGTTCAACTGGACCGGGCCAATGGCGCCAGCATGCAGTTGGCCTTTGAACTGGAATATCGTCGGGTCGCTCCCTTCTACGCTGAACTTCAGGGTTGAAGGCGGCAGAGTACTGCCACCGGAGAAGGTGGTTTTCCCGGCGTCCAACGACAGCGCCCCGCTAAACGTGGGCTGGGTCCGGTCTCGCACCCAGACGATCGGCTCATCCATCACCAGACGCGGATTTTCCACCAGCATGGTGCCGTATTGCAGATGGTCAAATCCGGTAGAAAGGTCAAACAGTTTGACGGTGTTGTCGTGCCATTCCCCCTTGCCTGCCACGTCCCAGCGAGCGTGCATCGGGGTAAAACTGCCCTCTCCCCAGTACCGCCACTGCCAGCGACCGGCGTCAGGCAGGAAATCATTAGCCAGACCATCAAGATGCAGCTCAAAACCGCCCATCTGGTTTTCATGGGCGCGTAAAATAGCCTGTAACCGCCCATCCACCCCGCGTTGGGTCACCTTGACACCGGCCAACGGCCAGCGAATTTCGTCTATATCCAGCGAGTCGATAATCCGACCACGAGAACGTAACAGGGCGCCAGGTTCAAAAGCCAGCTGCGGATCGCTCAGACTGCCGCTGAGCGTCGCGGGTAACATCGCATAAAAGATCAAATCACCCTGCTTCGCCTCGCCGGTTAGCTGTAACGGCATGTCGCTGTTGTCCATGCCAAGCGTGCCGGGACCAAAGGTTAACACCGCGTTACCCTTGCCTGCATCACCCTGCGTCAGAATGTTCAAACGCCCGCTGACTACCGCGTTTTCCACACCGGCCTGCCAGTTTTCGACGTTTAAGCCTAAACGACCGCTTAACGGGAAGCCCTGATAGGGCCAGTTCCAGCGCCCGTCGCTCACCGTCAGCCGCTGGCGGGTGATTTCCCACGGCAGATCCAGCAACGGATCTGCATTGTCCCGCGCCATCACGATCAGCTGTCCGCTGTTTTCTCGCCATTCCAGCTCTGCATCCACAAGCGTTGGCTCCTGCGGCAGGCTTAGGGTGGCAACCGCGTGACCGCCAACCGGCAGTCCGTCGGGCACCAGCGGCATCGTAAACTCCCCGACCAGCTTCACCGGTGGTTGCTCTTCAAAAGCCGCCACAGACAGTTCGTTGACCGTCAGATTTTGTCCGTGCAGACGTCCCTGAAATTTAACCTTTTCGCCCTGATAACTGACTTGCTGGATGGCAGGCGTCAGCGAAAGTGACAGTTTGCCCTGCCACTCCTGCCACGGAGAAAGAATAAGTTTATCGATGTTAATCCAGGTGTTGGGCAGCATGGATTGCCATTCTGCCAGCGTTTTCGGCGCGGCGGGCGATGGCTCCGTCTGCGGCAGTTTAGCCAGGCAAGCGGAATCCAGTTCAATACTGCCGACGTTCAGCAACCAGCGGCTGGGGTGGGATAAATCCGCCTCGGTGATACGCGCGAGTGGACAATCATCCACCAAATAACGGAGTTCGGGAATATGCAGCCCATGTCGGGTAAGCCGTGGACTCTCGTCCAGCGCAATGCGCGTACCGACAGGCAACCAGATGCCCGCCAGTGTAGGAACCCACAAGCCCAACGTCATCAATAACGTCAGCGGCACAAGGGTCAATAATAAGAGTAGAGCCAATACGGCTTTATATTTACCCTTCATGGGTAGTTAATATCCTGATTTAGCGAAAATTTAAGCCGGTTTCGGCGTCTATTGTGGCATGTTTAGCTAAACATGCCCACCTTAAGAATAGATGCCATTGAAATATATGTAATATTTATAGCTTGTGAATAATTTAAATAAGTTATCTTTAATCAGAGAGATACCAAGGAAGAATATAACTATGCCCCACTTTCGTCTGGCCCTTATCCCATTACTTACCGCATTTTGTCTGCCCGCGTTTGCCCACCCGACAACGCTGAATAAAGTCAAAGAAGCAGAAAGCCAGCTCACCGCACGAGTCGGTTATGCCGAGCTGGATCTCACCAGCGGCGAGATTCTGGAAAGCTATCGCCTGCAAGAGCGTTTTCCGATGATGAGTACATTTAAGGTTTTACTCTGCGGCGCGGTGCTCGCACGCGTTGACGCAGGAAAAGAGCGGCTGGATCGTCGCATCCCGTTCAGCCGGCGTGATCTGGTCGAGTACTCGCCGGTTACAGAAAAACACCTGACCGATGGCATGACCGTCGGCGAATTATGCGATGCCGCCATCACCATGAGCGATAACACGGCGGCGAATCTACTGCTTACGGCCATCGGCGGTCCGCAAGGATTAACCGCGTTTCTGCGCACAACCGGCGATCGGGTGACCCGACTCGACCGCTGGGAACCCGAATTGAACGAAGCGCTACCCGGCGATAAACGCGATACGACGACACCTGAAAATATGGCGCAAACGTTGCGCCAACTGCTCACCGGAAAAATCTTGACGACGACATCACAGCAGCAACTCACCCACTGGATGGTGACGGATAAAGTCGCGGGGCCACTGTTGCGCTCGGTACTTCCGGCAGGCTGGTTTATAGCCGATAAAACAGGTGCCGGGGCACGCGGTTCTCGCGGGATCGTCGCGGCGTTAGGGCCGGACGGTAAGCCTTCCCGTATCGTGGTGATTTACCTCACCGAAAGCTAGGCAACAATGGAGGAGCGAAACAGACAGATTGCGGGGATTGGGGCGACGCTGATCCAACACTGGGATGAGTAAAGTTGCCTCAAGACAACGGTACGTTGTTACGCGTGACAGCGGAAATATAAAAAATCAGGGAATTGAGTTGAGTCATCTGCAGTGCATCGCGCGGTTCCCCGTTGTTCTGTCTGCTCTTAAGACATCATATTAACGGGGACGCGGAAGCGTTCAGACTCAGTGATGGCGCAGTTGTCCATCGCTATGTTTAGGTCCGATACGACCTGCTTCTATCAGAATTTCCTCTATGAGCTCTTCGAGGCACGCCTTGCCATGATGATCGCAGACAAGATGCACCTGCCGGGAAATTTCTTCAGGTTTCATACCATCACATAATGCAGCCTTCAGCATTAAGGTGGCCCAGCGTTTTGCTTCAGAGTGAGTTAACATGACCCCTCCCGATATGTGATACCTGTATAAGCGTAGCTGCCTGAAGGTAATTCACCTGGCTTTTTATCCGCGTTACAGGCTTAACGAACATGGAGGAGATCGACGTGTCGGATGCTGTTACGGCACGACAACACCACACAGTTTATTGGACTCGGCGGTGGGGGTACTTAGGCCCCGGCCATGTCACCCTCACACATGATCAGCATGAATGGAGCACGGGCAACCAGCGACGGTAATCAAGCATATTGCGAAGCGGTAGAATCAGCAGCGTAAAAAGCCAAACTCCCAACCTTTACCAATCCGGAACTATATCGAGAGTTTTAAAATCCGGTTTCAATATGAGTGGCTAACCACATTAAGACTATGAAAAGATGCGCCTCTCGCTCATCATTTCCGAATCTGCCCAACATACCCAAAGGTAGCAATGCTTAACGGCAGGACGCCCAAAGGAGTACATATACTAAGACGAGTGGTTTAAATCCAGCAATGTGCCCACATTAAGAAGAGATGCTCTAGAATTATTCATTATATCTATGACTATCAATTGTTTTTTGGATTTTGTAAAATAATTTGAATTGGATTAATGTGATTTCAGAATCACTGGAGAAAGTCTTATGAAACTCGCCATCTATAGTACAAAACAGTACGACAAGAAGTACCTGCAACAGGTTAACGAGGCTTTTGGTTTTGAACTTGAATTCTTTGACTTTCTGCTGACCGAGAAAACGGCCAAAACAGCCCATGGCTGCGAAGCCGTGTGCATCTTCGTCAACGACGATGGCAGCCGCCCGGTTCTGGAAGAACTGAAAAAGCACGGGGTGAAGTACATCGCCCTGCGCTGCGCCGGATTCAATAACGTCGATCTGGACGCCGCCAAAGAGCTAGGCTTGCAGGTTGTGCGCGTTCCGGCCTATTCGCCGGAAGCGGTCGCCGAGCATGCGATTGGTATGATGATGACGCTGAACCGTCGTATCCACCGCGCGTACCAACGCACTCGTGACGCCAACTTTTCTCTGGAAGGCCTGACTGGTTTTACCATGTACGGTAAAACCGCCGGGGTGATCGGTACCGGTAAAATTGGTATTGCCGCGTTGCGGATCCTGAAAGGCTTTGGTATGCGTTTGCTGGCGTTTGATCCCTATCCAAGCGCTGCGGCTCTTGAATTAGGCGTTGAGTATGTCGATCTCAACACGCTGTTTGCGGAGTCAGACGTCATTTCCCTGCACTGTCCGTTAACGCCGGAAAACTATCATCTGCTCAATGAAGAAGCCTTCGCGCAGATGAAAAGCGGCGTAATGATCGTTAACACCAGTCGCGGGGCCCTTATCGACTCACAGGCTGCCATTGATGCCCTGAAAAACCAGAAAATTGGTTCTTTGGGTATGGACGTGTATGAAAATGAACGCGACCTGTTCTTTGAAGATAAGTCCAATGATGTTATCCAGGATGACGTATTCCGTCGCTTGTCTGCCTGTCATAACGTGTTGTTCACCGGGCACCAGGCATTTTTAACGGCCGAAGCGTTAACCAGCATTTCGGAAACAACCTTACAGAATTTGGCCCAGATTTCCAAAGGCGAAACCTGCCCGAACGCCCTCTTCTGAAAATGCCGCTCCCCTGCATTCGGGGGAGCATTTTCAGATAACCTCTGATGATAAATCCGACAGTATCATTATTATATTGATTGTATTCCCGTCACTAACGTAGAGAAATTCAATGAAGAAAATTGTCACGTTGATTGCGCTCAGCATGCTTATGGCTGGCTGTGTGAGCAATGGAAAAGTTTCCGTTAATCGCGAACAGTTACAGCACCACCGTTTCGTTCTGGAGAGCGTGAACGGCAAACCGGTCACCGTTGCGAAAAATCAACCCGAATTGAGTTTTGGTGAAAATATGACGGTATCGGGAAAAATGTGCAATCAATTCACGGGCCAGGGCAAGCTGTCTGACGGCGAATTGAAGGTGAAAGACCTGGCGATGACCCGCATGATGTGCGCCGACCCACAGCTGAACGCACTTGATGGCGTTATCAGCGACGTGTTTAAGCAAGGCGCACAGGTCGATTTGACGGCTAACCAGTTAACACTGGCGACGGCAGAGCAAACACTGACGTATAAACTGGCAGACTTAATGTAATTAACGCGGAGACTTAATAGTTCCCGCAACTCCCGGCGGCAAGCGACTGTTCACTGCAGCGTTTGCCGTTAGGTAAAGCACACATCCCGATGGCGGAACCATCCAGTTGACGTGCAATCGACAACGAACCGCCAATCATAGCGCAGTTTGCCTCACCAGAACCCGACATTGCAGCCTTCATGCCCGGCGCGACGTGAGCGGCCGTTGCCTGCTGAACAGGTTCACTGCTGCAAGCCGATAATAATAACGCGGCACACCCTACCCAAAACGCTGCGCGCATCTCACTCCCCTCTAAAAAATAATCCAACGACACAGCCCTAAATAATAGGCAGCAGAAACACTGTCGTCGAGAGGTAAAGTGCGCATTTATGCGCCCTGTTTACATTTTCTGGCAATTTTTTGACGGCTCCTTTGATCAAACCATTCATTCTGTTTATTACAGGGACACAAATGCGAAAATGTGTCCAGATGGCTTTTGCTAAAATAGAAAGATAACTACAGGACTCGTCGTCGTTTTGCGGGTCCCTCTTTTTGCGCAATGTAAGGGTGTCAGTATGCAAACAATTGACGGTAATGGTGCGGTTGCTTCGGTTGCATTTCGTACCAGCGAGGTTATCGCCATCTACCCGATTACGCCGAGTTCGACGATGGCGGAGCAGGCCGATGCCTGGGCCGGGAACGGGCTAAAAAACGTCTGGGGCGATATACCTCGCGTTGTGGAGATGCAGTCGGAAGGCGGTGCCATTGCGACCGTACACGGCGCGTTACAAACCGGGGCGCTGTCTACATCTTTTACCTCATCGCAAGGTTTATTGCTGATGATCCCGACGCTGTACAAACTGGCCGGTCAACTGACGCCGTTTGTATTGCATGTTGCGGCACGTACGATTGCCACCCATGCGCTGTCGATTTTTGGCGACCATTCCGACGTGATGGCCGTTCGCCAGACCGGCTGTGCAATGCTGTGCGCCAGCAGCGTTCAGGAAGCGCAGGATTTTGCCCTGATTTCGCACATCGCCACGCTGAAAAGCCGCGTCCCGTTTATTCATTTCTTTGATGGTTTCCGCACCTCACATGAAATCAATAAAATCGTACCGCTGGCCGATGACACCATTCTTGGACTGATGCCGCAGGCGGAGATCGATGCCCATCGTTCTCGCGCGCTGAATCCGGAGCATCCGGTGATTCGCGGCACCTCGGCTAACCCGGATACCTATTTCCAGTCACGCGAAGCGACAAACCCGTGGTACAACGCGGTTTACGAGCATGTCGAACAGGCGATGAACGATTTCGCCACCGCAACGGGTCGCCAGTACCAGCCGTTTGAATACTATGGACATCCGCAGGCAGAGCGCGTCATCATTCTGATGGGCTCCGCCATCGGCACCTGCGAAGAAGTCGTGGATGAGTTGCTTACCCGTGGCGAAAAAGTCGGCGTACTGAAAGTCCGTCTGTTCCGTCCGTTCTCAGCCCGACATTTGTTGCAGGCCTTGCCGGAAACCGCACGCAGCATCGCCGTTCTGGATCGCACCAAAGAACCCGGGGCACAGGCTGAGCCGTTGTATCTGGATGTCATGACCGCGCTGGCCGAAGCCTTTAACTGTGGCGAGCGTGAAACGCTACCGCGTGTAATTGGCGGGCGCTATGGCCTTTCCTCGAAAGAGTTTGGCCCGGACTGCGTGATGGCGGTGTTTAATGAGTTAAGCCACGCCAAACCAAAATCGCGCTTTACCGTCGGCATCTATGATGATGTCACCAATCTGTCACTCCCCCTGCCAGAAAACACCCTGCCCTCCACCGCAAAACTCGAAGCCCTGTTTTACGGATTAGGCAGCGACGGCAGCGTGTCAGCGACCAAAAACAATATCAAGATTATTGGTAACTCGACGCCGTGGTATGCGCAGGGTTATTTCGTCTATGACTCGAAAAAAGCCGGCGGCCTGACGGTGTCCCATCTGCGCGTCAGTGAAAAACCGATCCGTTCGGCGTATCTGGTGTCGCAGGCGGATTTTGTTGGCTGCCATCAGCTGCAGTTTATCGATAAATATCAAATGGCAGAACGCCTGAAGCCAGGCGGTATCTTCCTGCTCAATACGCCGTACAGCGTGGATGAGGTGTGGTCACGTCTGCCGCAAGAAGTTCAGGCAGTTCTGAACCAGAAGAAGGCCCGTTTTTACGTGATTAACGCTGCCAAAATCGCCCGTGAATGCGGCCTGGCCGCACGTATTAACACCGTAATGCAAATGGCGTTTTTCCATCTGACACAAATTTTACCCGGTGATAGCGCACTGGTGGAACTGCAGGGCGCAATTGCAAAAAGCTACAGCAACAAAGGTCAGGATCTGGTTGAACGTAACTGGCAGGCGCTGGCGCTGGCACGTGAGTCGGTCGCCGAAGTGGCTCTTCAGCCGGTTGATCCGCACAGCGCCAACCGACCGCCAGTGGTCTCCGATGCCGCGCCTGATTTTGTGAAAACCGTGACGGCGGCAATGCTCGCGGGTCTGGGTGACGCACTGCCCGTCTCCGCACTGCCGCCAGACGGTACCTGGCCCATGGGCACCACGCGCTGGGAAAAACGCAATATCGCCGAAGAAATCCCTATCTGGAAAGAAGAACTGTGTACACAGTGCAACCACTGCGTTGCCGCCTGCCCGCACTCGGCAATTCGTGCCAAAGTGGTTTCCCCGGAAGCAATGGCAGACGCCCCGGCTAGTTTGCATTCACTGGATGTGAAATCCCGCGATATGCGCGGTCAGAAATATGTTCTACAGGTCGCGCCTGAAGATTGCACCGGCTGTAATCTGTGCGTGGAAGTCTGCCCGGCGAAAGATCGCCAGAATCCAGAGATCAAGGCCATCAATATGATGTCCCGCCTGGAGCATGTCGAAGAAGAAAAAGTGAACTATGATTTCTTCCTCAACCTGCCAGAGATCGACCGCAGCAAACTGGAACGCATTGATATTCGCACCTCACAGCTGATCACCCCGCTGTTTGAATATTCCGGTGCCTGCTCAGGCTGTGGCGAAACGCCGTATATCAAGCTGCTTACCCAGCTGTACGGTGACCGCATGCTGATCGCCAACGCAACCGGGTGTTCATCGATTTATGGCGGAAACCTGCCCTCCACACCGTATACCACCGATGCAAACGGCCGTGGGCCAGCCTGGGCAAACTCTCTGTTTGAAGATAACGCCGAGTTTGGTCTGGGCTTCCGCCTGACGGTGGACCAACACCGCGTTCGCGTCATGCGCTTGCTGGAACAGTTTGCCGATAAGATCCCGGCTGAACTGAATGACGCCCTGCACGCAGAAGCCACGCCGGAAGTTCGTCGCGGGCAGGTCGCCGCACTGCGCCAACATCTGCAAGGCGTTGATGGCGCACAGCAACTGTTAACCGATGCCGATGCACTGGTTGAGAAATCAATCTGGCTGATTGGCGGTGACGGTTGGGCCTACGATATTGGCTTTGGCGGGTTGGACCATGTCCTGAGCCTGACCGAGAACGTTAACATCCTGGTACTGGATACCCAGTGTTATTCCAACACCGGCGGGCAAGCCTCGAAAGCGACACCGCTTGGCGCGGTCACCAAATTTGGCGAACACGGTAAGCGTAAAGCACGTAAAGATCTGGGCGTCAGTATGATGATGTACGGTCATGTTTACGTCGCACAGATCTCGCTGGGAGCGCAGTTAAACCAGACGGTGAAAGCGATTCAGGAAGCAGAATCTTACCCAGGTCCGTCGCTGATTATTGCCTACAGCCCGTGTGAAGAACACGGCTACGATCTCGCCCTGAGTCACGATCAGATGCGCCAGCTCACGGCCACCGGATTCTGGCCGCTGTATCGCTTTGATCCGCGTCGCGCTGACGAAGGTAAACTGCCGCTGGCACTGGACTCTCGCCCGCCGTCAGATGCGCTGGCTGAGACTTTGATGAACGAACAGCGCTTCCGCCGCCTGAATGCACAGCAGCCGGAGGTGGCAGAGCAGTTGTGGAAGGATGCGACCGCAGATTTGCAAAAACGCTATGACTTCCTGGCGCAGTTGGCGGGAAAAGCCGAAAAAAGCAGTACCGATTAATACGTTCAGTTAAGTATTAATCTGGAATAAAAAAAGCCCGAGCAGATGTTCGGGCTTGTCAATTTATTCGCTGGCTAATCAATTCTGGGACAACTCTCCAACGAAAAATAAAACGTGACAATAAAGGCATATAACCCGCGCAGAATATCCCAACAAAATTAACTTGTATAATATTTATTTTATATATTTGATCATTAATTCATTCACCGAAATTATCATCATTTCCGTGGAATTATTTGTTTAAGATTTTACTTAAGGCGTAACAATTCATATTTATCTCTTTACGGAACTTCTCCTTTAGCATGCTTTAACACCCTATATGGGTCGTCGCAGGTAAATATAAAAACTAAAGGATTATTTCAATGAACAGAAAAGTACTGGCTCTCGTAATTCCTGCTCTGTTAGCTGCAGGCGCTGCACACGCTGCTGAAGTTTATAATAAAGACGGCAATAAATTAGATCTCTACGGTAAAGTAGACGGTCTGCACTATTTCTCTGATGACGCTGGCAGTGATGGCGATCAGACCTATATGCGTATGGGTTTCAAAGGCGAAACTCAGGTTAACGATATGATCACCGGCTATGGCCAGTGGGAATATCAGGTTCAGGCAAACGGTACAGAAGGTGATAAAGGCGATTCCTGGACCCGTCTGGCCTTCGCTGGTATTAAAGTTGGCGATTACGGCACATTCGACTACGGTCGTAACTACGGCGTGATGTACGACGTAGAAGCCTGGACCGATATGTTGCCAGAATTCGGCGGTGACTCTTACACCAAAGCCGATAACTTCATGACCGGTCGAGCCAACGGCGTAGCAACCTACCGTAACGCCGATTTCTTCGGCCTAGTTGATGGTCTGAACGTGGCGTTGCAGTACCAGGGCGCGAACGAAAATCAGTCACCGGAGCAAGAAGGCACCAATAACGGTGGTGACGATCGTAATATGAAGAACTCCAACGGTGACGGCTTCGGTCTGTCTTCTACCTACGATCTGGGTATGGGTGTCAGCTTCGGTGCGGCATATACCTCCTCTGACCGTACCAACGAGCAGGTTAATCACTCTACCGCTGGCGGCGACAAAGCTGATGCTTGGACTGCTGGCCTGAAATACGACGCCAACAACATCTACCTGGCAACCATGTACTCTGAAACCCGTAATATGACCCCTTATGGCGGCTCAGACGGTAGCAATAATACTATTGCCAACAAAACGCAGAACTTTGAAGTGACTGCGCAATACCAGTTCGACTTCGGTCTGCGTCCGGAAGTTTCTTTCCTGATGTCTAAAGGCCAGGATCTGTCCATGCCAGGAAATGCAGCAAGTCCAGCAGGCACCAGCGGTGACAAAGATCTGGTTAAATATGCTTCCGTAGGTGCGACTTACTACTTCAATAAAAACTTCTCCACCTACGTTGATTACAAAATCAACCTGCTGGATGAAGACGACAGCTTCTACACCCAAAATGACATCTCTACCGATGACACTGTAGCACTGGGTATGGTTTACCAGTTCTAATCTGTCAGCCCGCTGAAAACAGCGGGCTACTCCCACCCACTGCGCCGTAATTGCGTTTTATCTAGATCAAAACATTATATCTGTTGCGTTAAAACACATCCTTGATAGATGATATATTGCCTTCACACTCGCCGCAGAGGATGCCTGCAATGAATCATCACCCCGTTAAATCATCCCGTATTGCATCCGTCGGTTATGACGAATCATCCCGCACGTTAGAAATTCGTTTTCACCATACGGAAATCCTGCAATATCACGCGGTCCCGGCGCGTATCTTTCGAGATTTCCTGACAGTGGTCTCAAAAGGCCGGTTTTACGATGGCGTAATAAAAGGCAAGTTCCCTGAACTCAAAATAAAGTGATGCCAAAATGTGATCTCTGTCATTGTACATAAAGTGCCATTACGCGGTAAGCTTTAGGAGGATACTTAAACAGGAGGTTTTATGAACAGAACGATTCTTGTACCCATCGATATTTCAGACTCAGAATTAACTCAACGTGTTATTGCCCATGTCGAAGCCGAGGCAAGAATTGACGATGCACAGGTCCATTTTCTGACCGTTATTCCGTCATTGCCCTATTATGCTTCGCTTGGACTGGCCTACTCGGCTGAGTTGCCGGCCATGGACGATCTTAAGGCCGAAGCGAAATGTCAACTGGAAGAGATGATCAAGAAGTTCAATATCCCGGCAGACAGAATTCACGTTCATGTCGTTGAAGGTTCGCCAAAAGATAAAATTCTGGAGCTTGCCAGGAAATTACCTGCAGATATGGTCATTATTGCCTCGCACCGACCTGACATCACCACTTATCTGCTTGGCTCCAACGCCGCAGCTGTAGTGCGGCATGCGGAGTGTTCGGTTCTGGTCGTCCGCTAAGCTTTCTGGCCCGCACATCGCTGCGGGCTTTTCATTTCTACCTCTTTTACCCCGCGATTCCTGACCTAAATGTGCTGACATTTTTCCCGCTTATCCGTACCATACACGCCACAGTTTTTATATCAGACTTCTTTTGCCGGACAATCCGGCGTGATGCATTCTCTTCTGATGCCACACTATGAATTGAGCCTCTATTAAATGTCGCAAAATCAAGATATTAGCAAGAAAGATCAGTATAACCTGAACAAATTACAAAAGCGTCTGCGTCGTAACGTGGGCGAAGCGATTGCCGACTTCAACATGATTGAAGATGGCGATCGCATTATGGTGTGCCTTTCCGGTGGGAAAGACAGCTACACCATGCTGGAGATCCTGCGCAATTTGCAGAAAAGCGCGCCGATCAGTTTTTCTCTGGTTGCGGTTAACCTGGATCAGAAACAGCCCGGTTTCCCGGAACACATTCTGCCGGAGTATCTGGAACAACTGGGCGTCGAGTACAAAATTGTCGAAGAGAATACCTACGGGATCGTCAAAGACAAAATTCCGGAAGGGAAAACTACCTGCTCACTGTGCTCTCGCCTGCGCCGCGGCATTCTGTACCGCACGGCAACCGAACTCGGTGCCACGAAAATTGCGCTGGGACACCACCGCGACGATATCCTGCAAACGCTGTTTTTAAACATGTTTTACGGCGGGAAAATGAAAGGTATGCCGCCGAAGCTGATGAGCGACGACGGAAAGCATATCGTCATTCGTCCGCTGGCCTATTGCCGTGAAAAAGACATTGAGCGTTTTGCAGAAGCCAAAGGCTACCCGATTATTCCGTGTAACCTGTGCGGTTCACAACCGAACCTGCAGCGTCAGGTGATTGCTGACATGCTGCGTGACTGGGATAAACGCTACCCGGGCCGTATTGAAACCATGTTCAGCGCAATGCAGAACGTGGTGCCTTCGCATCTTAGCGATATCAATCTGTTCGACTTTAAAGGTATTAAGCACGGCTCAGCGGTCGTTGACGGCGGTGACTTAGCGTTCGATCGCGAAGAGATCCCGCTGCAACCTGCTGGCTGGCAGCCGGAAGAAGATGAAAATCAGCTGGATGAGTTACGCCTGAACGTGGTTGAAGTGAAGTAATTTATCATGCCGGATGGCGACGTAAACGTCCTATCCGGCCTACGACATGCATAAACGCCTGTAGGCCGGATAAGTAGAGCACCATCAGGCACTCCAACGGACATTTATTTCAACAGGCGAACCCGACAGGTTTTGCCTTTAATCTTACCGTTTTGTAACTGCTTCCACGCTTTATGCGCCACGGACTGACGAACGGCCACGTAGACATGCATCGGATGCACGGCAATCTTGCCAATGTCGGCCCCATCCAGCCCCATATCACCGGTCAATGCCCCCAGAACATCACCCGGACGCATTTTTGCCTTTTTGCCGCCATCAATGCACAGCGTCGCCATCTCGGCCTCAAGCGGGACAATTGAACCGTTGCCAGGTGCAGGTAGCCAGTTCAGCTTAAGTTGCAGCATTTCAGAAAGAATATTGGCACGCTGGGCTTCTTCTGGCGCACAGAAGCTGATGGCCAGGCCGCTGTTACCCGCACGCGCAGTACGTCCAATACGGTGTACATGCACCTCCGGATCCCATGCCAGTTCGTAGTTCACCACAAGCTCAAGTGATTTAATATCAAGGCCACGTGCTGCAACATCGGTTGCCACCAGCACGCGCGCGCTACCGTTAGCGAAACGAATCAGCGTCTGATCGCGATCGCGCTGCTCCAGGTCGCCATGTAGTGACAGCGCACTTTGCCCCGCGGCATTCAACGCGTCGCACACGGCCTGGCAATCTTTTTTGGTGTTACAGAAGACAACGCACGATGCCGGCTGATGTTGACTGAGCAACTTTTGCAGCAACGAAATTTTGCCGTGTGTGGAGGTTTCAAAAAACTGTTGTTCAATCGCCGGTAGCGCATCTACCGTATCGATTTCAATCGTTAACGGATTTTGCTGCACCCGGCCACTGATTGCGGCAATCGCTTCCGGCCAGGTCGCCGAAAACAGCAGCGTTTGGCGTGACGCAGGCGCAAAGCGGATCACCTCATCAATGGCATCGCTAAAGCCCATATCCAGCATGCGATCGGCTTCATCCATTACCAGTGTATTCAGGGCTTCCAGCGACACGGTACCTTTTTGCAGGTGGTCGAGCAATCTGCCCGGCGTGGCGACAATAATATGTGGCGCATGTTGCAAAGAATCACGCTGTACGCCAAAAGGTTGCCCACCGCACAACGTTAATATCTTGGTATTCGGCAGGAAACGCGCTAATCGACGCAGTTCGCCCGCGACCTGGTCAGCCAGTTCACGTGTGGGGCATAAGACCAGCGACTGCGTCTGAAACAGCGCGGCATCAATGTGCTGTAACAGTCCAAGACCAAACGCGGCCGTTTTGCCACTGCCGGTTTTTGCCTGCACGCGAACATCTTTTCCTGCCAGGATCGCCGGTAGCGCAGCGGCCTGAACAGGCGTCATTTCAAGATAACCCAGCTCGTTAAGATTCTCGAGTTGAGCGGCAGGTAAAACATTCAGAGTAGAAAAAGCGGTCACAATTTAATCTCGCGGTAAGAACTTACAATTAGCAGGCGCGTATCCTCGCAGATCTGCGCCCGTGATGCGACAATTTAATCGGTTCTTCATCCGGCGGTGGATCAGGCATCGGCTGCGGACGAGGTATCGGGTCAGGAATGGGTACCGGATCGGTCGGTACAGAGTCGGTGTTGAGTATGGGCAACGGTAGCAATAGCGTGAGACGGGTCATATTCCCTCCAGTCATTCAGGTTGACTCTTTTAGGGTAGACGCTCATTTCCTGCAGGCAAAAAAAAGCCGACTAATCTAAGTCGGCGTCGTACGAATCAATTGTGCTATGCAGTAATTCAAAAAAGGAAGTAAGACAATATGGAGCGCAACGCCCATCGCTTGACGTTGCATTCACCTGCGAGAGAGATATTGCCCCGAATAGGTAGAGAGTTTATTGACCTCGCTCAAAATATTAAACGTTTTCACCCATCAAAGGCGGTAAAAAACGTTGTTGTTACAACCATTTACTACGATGCAACCATAAAGTAACACCACCAATCAGGAGCACTAACAGAATACAAAACAATGAGAAACCAAACTGCCAGCCGCCACCGGGAATTCCCCCAAGGTTAACGCCAAACAATCCGGTTAAGAATGTGCTGGGTAGAAAGACCATCGCCATCAACGACATGGTATAGGTTCTGCGAGCCAACGATTCCTGCATCACCTGCGCAATTTCATCCGCCATGATACCGGTCCGGGCAATACAGGCGTCAATCTCATCCAACCCTCTTCCCAGCCTGTCGGCGATATCCTGCATCCGGCGCCGCTGATCGTCGGTCATCCACGGCAGTCGTTCGCTCGCCAGACGTGCATAGGCATCTCGCTGTGGAGCCATATAGCGCCGCATGACGATCAGTTGCTTACGCAACAGTGCCAGAAAGCCGCGCGGTGGGATTTGTTGATCGAGTAAATTGTCTTCCAGATCGATAATTTTGTCGTGCAGCTGTTCAATAAACTCACTGGCATGATCGGTTAACGCGTCACAGACATCCACCAACCAACTGCCACAGTCATTCGGCCCCGTTCCTTCTTGCAAATCGCTGATCACATCATCCAACGCCAGCACTTTACGCTGACGCGTCGAGACAATCAGCCGCTCATCCATATATAAACGCATTGCCACCAGTTGGTCTGGACGCTCATCCGTGCTGCCATTAATACACCGCAGGGTGATCAGCGTGCCTTCCCCTATCCGGCTGACTCGTGGGCGCGTACTTTCACCGGCCAGCGCATCGCGCACAATATTAGGAAGCAGAGGCGTCGTCGCCAACCACTTCGCGCTATCAGAATGGGTATAATTAAGATGCAACCAGCAGGGATGCTGAGCATCGATCACATCGTTATCTTCCAGCGGTTTTACTCCGCCCTGGCCATCCAGTAACCAGGCAAACACGGCATCCGGCACATTAACGTCCGCTCCCTTAATGGCTTCCACAGCGCCTCCACAGTCATTCAGTCTTTTTCGTTAGTCTAGCCTGCAGATTATGTTAAGCAATATCTTATTATCCCATTGTGCTGAAATGATTCAGAAAAGTTAAATAAAAATGAAAACGCCGACGACGTCGGCGCGGGTGACGACAGGATTAGAATGAATGACCGTATTTATCCCGTCGGCTGAACCCCGAAGGTGTTACGGTGCCGTGAGGTTGTGGGAAAAATTCTTTTTCCGGAGTGTTACTTAAATGAAATTTATGTGTTCGTGACTGCAGGTCGTTTACCTGATTTTTCAGAATGGCAGATGAATCCGATAACTCATCGACCATGATGGCATTACTTTGAGTCACGTTTTCCAACTCTGCCAGGGCCTGGGTAATCTTAACGATACCCTTCTCCTGTTCCCGCGTGGTGGTTAATATCTCCCCCATCAATTGGTCCAATTGCCCGGCGCCGCCCACGATATCCTGCATATTTTTTTCGACTTCGCGGACAATAGCCGCCCCTTCGCGCACGTTATAATGAGTTTCATCAATCAGCCGTTTAATACTCTTTGCTGCTTCAGCACTACGATGGGCCAGCGTCCTCACTTCTCCCGCTACCACGGAAAACCCCTTGCCGTGCTCACCTGCTCGTGCTGATTCCACAGCTGCGTTTAATGCCAGAATATTCGTCTGAAAAGCAATGCCATCGATCAGGGCGATGATTTCCGTCATCTGCTGCGCGCATTCGGTGATAGAGCGCATATTGGTCGCAACCTGTACCATTAATTCGCCCCCCTGACGGGCAGAGTGTGTAGCGATATTCGCCTGGGCACTGGCCAACTGCGTATTCTCAGCATTATTACGTGTACTGATGGCTATCTCATCCATATTGGCAGAGGTTTGCGTTAACGCCCCTGATTGCTGCTCCGTTTTAACCGACAGCGCTGCACTGCGGTCCGCAAGTTGTTCAGAGAGCATCATCGCCGTGCGTGAAGAAGTGCGGATTTCGCTGACTAACGCAGAAATATTACTCGATAAGCTATTGATACCCGGAATAAGTCGCCCGGCGCAATTATTTCCGAACTCAGGAATACTGATCGCCAAATTCCCTGACGTGACCTCTTCTATGCTTTTTTTGACGGTATTGATTGGTTCAACGAGATATTTTGTCATGTACCACCACAGACATAATATCGAGATCAGACTCACTACATCAGTATAAATAATAGTATCAACCTCTATGGATAATAATAACTCCATCACATTGAGAATAAAAAGTGTTAATATCACAAATGAAATAATAAACGTCCTGACGCTTATATCCTTCAACATTTCAGCTCTGCTCACCAAGAAATAATATAGATACGGGTAGTAATTTTTATAGCAGTTGCGATACAGATTACCATTCGCTTACGCAGAAACCTTAATTTTCAACTGGACCCTAACCCACTTTCACTTAAGGCGTATTATTACAGTTTAAATTTTCATTAATGCCACATTTTTCTCTGCCAAAGCGGGTCACCGCACCAACGTTCAGATTATTGTGATGAGGAGCACACCACGAACACAAAATGCGCAAAAACATAAATATGGTGAATGTTTACATAAGCGAAAATAGAATATTTCCTATTTTGAGAGGTTCAAGCTAATACTCATGATGAAATATTAAGACTATTCCTGGTTTTATCGGGTTAACTTGACAAAATCTGCTAGATTTAACATCACGACTTTTTATCTATAGGTAGTACGATGTTGCACGTGTCGTGGGACCCTGTACTGATTGGGATTTCCTTTGTAGTCGCTTTTATTGCCTCTTTTATTGCTCTCGACAGTGCGGGAAAAGTGGCAATCTCCAGTCGACGAGAATCGACCTTCTGGCGGTTATCCGGTGGTGCGACGCTGGGTCTGGGGATCTGGTCAATGCATTTTATTGGTATGCTGGCCATGAAAATGAGCATGTCGATAAATTATCATTTCGTACTCACCGCGTGCTCTTTTCTCATTGCTCTTGTAAGTGCAACGTTTGCCATCAATATCGCCATATCGGGTCAGACGCTTTCAACAAAACGCCTGGTTGTCGCCACGAGTCTATTAAGCACTGGCGTAGTGGCAATGCACTACGTTGGCATGGCGGCCATTATTGAACATGTGGCAATTATCTGGGATCGCAGGCTTATTCTGCTTTCTGTGGTCATTGCCGTCGTGGCGTCGGGCGTGGGTTTATGGCTGGCGTTTCATTTACGCCAAAATACCCGGCGCGCGTTGATCAACCGCCTTATTGCCGCGCTCATTATGGCGCTGGCTATTGCGTCTATGCATTACACCGGGATGAGTGCTGCAACTTTCACTCACGTCACGCACACCGCGCACGAGGGGATCTCCACGCTGGAACTCTCCATTTGGGTCAGCGCCATAACGATGGTGATCCTGGGGATAATGCTGGTGATTTCGATGGTGGACGCCCAACTACGGACATCACGACTGGCAGATAATTTGCATCAATTAAACTGTCAGCTCGAACATCAGGTCCACTTTGACCCGCTGACTGGGCTTGCCAACCGCACCCAGATCGATGCCTGCCTACAGTCCTGCATGCAGGACTCCAAACTGCATCAAAACCCGTTTTCGCTAGTCTTTATCGACCTCGATCGGTTCAAAGTGGTTAACGATACCTGGGGTCATCACATGGGTGATCAATTGCTGATCGCCAGCACTCAACGCATCTATACCTGTCTCGATGAGACCATGACCCTCGCAAGACTGGGTGGGGATGAATTTATGCTGCTGGTTCCGAATAGCGGCAGAGAGGCTATCTCCGACCTGCTGACCCGTATTGCCAATGTTTTCAAAGAGCCGTTTTCGTTATGTGGACATTCTCTTCGGGTGTCGTTAAGCGCAGGAAGCAGTATTTACCCTGAGCATGGTACAACGCTGCATGAGTTAAAAGTGAAGGCCGATATAGCGATGTACCATGTCAAGCAGGCAGGCAGAAACGGTTGGGCAATATACACGCCAGAAATGGAGGCAATCGCAGATACGCCACCGACGTTTTTACAGGAACTGTCGCAGGCGATTGAGCGTAATCAATTCGAGCTATGGTATCAGCCTAAATATACCGCAGGCGATCATACGCTGACCGGATTTGAAGCACTCCTTCGCTGGCACCACCCCGAGCGCGGCATGCTGCTGCCTGCTGAATTTCTTCCCGCGCTTGAGGAGACAGGTCTGATCATTCCAGTCGGTGACTGGGTTATTCATCAGGCCTGTTTTCAGTTACACCAATGGGCGTCGCAAGGTCATAGCCAGTGGACGCTCGCCGTTAATCTTTCATCCGCCCAGTTTGAACAGCATGATATCGTCGATATTGTCTGCAATGCTCTCGCGCAATATCAGCTATCACCGACACAATTAACGCTGGAACTGACTGAAAGTACAGCCCTTAAAAATTTAAAGCATAGCGTCGACGTTTTAAATGCATTTTCTGCACTCGGCATCACCATTTCTATTGATGATTTTGGCACCGGTTATTCAAATATCCTGATGTTAAAGTCACTCCCGGCGCGGGAATTAAAAATTGACAGAATATTTGTCAAAGATATTAGTGAGAACAGCAAAAATACAAAAATCGTGTCTACTATTATTGACATAGCCCACTCGATGAATATGTGCGTAGTGGCTGAGGGTATAGAGACACATGAGCAGGAAATACTCCTCACCCAAATGGGATGCAGAGTTTTACAAGGTTTTCTGTTTGCTAAGCCCCTGCCCGCACATCAGATCCATGAATTGATGCACACAGAAAGCAGCGTAAAACCGATACTGGCCGCACAGGCATTGTCTCACCAGGAATCAATATCGTGTGAGACTGAAAAAGAAATATTAGTTGCCAGTCGGTCGGCAACATAGCCAATGAAGATAACGGGATTATCGATGAGCACAAACGAACTGCATTCACTGGATTTATTAACCATTCCGGTCTGGCTCGTTTCGCCCTATACCGAGGACCTGGTATTCGCCAATACCGTAGCGCGGGAAATCATGCAAGCTGCGGATTTCTCACGCCTCAGGAAGGGGGTGTTTTCGACCCATGCTCAGGCCGACTTAACCCAGTATCTCAGCGACCTGAAAAATCAGCATGACATTGTGGAAATCCTCACAGTTTGCCGGGACGGAGAGGAAATTGCCCAGGCCTGCCGTCTGTCGATCAGAGTTCTGGCTAATTGCGGTGACGTCATTCTTTTTGAAGGTATTGAAACCCCGGCGGCACAAGGGCTTAAAGCCAGTCGTTCCGCCAATTACCAACGTAAGAAACAGGGATTTTACGCGCGTTTTTTCCTGACAAACTCAGCGCCGATGCTGCTCATCGATCCGTCTCGCGATGGGCTGATTGTCGACGCCAACCTCAGTGCGCTGAATTTTTATGGTTACAGCCATGACGTGATGTGCCAGAAACATACCTGGGAAATTAACATGCTGGGGCGTCACGTCTTACCGGTGATGCATAAAATTGCGCATCTGCCTGGCGGCCATAAGCCCTTACATTTTGTCCACAAACTGGCCGACGGCAGCACTCGTCACGTGCAAACCTACGCTGGCCCCATCGAGATTTACGGTAATAAACTGATGCTGTGCATTATTCACGATATTACCGAGCAAAAACGCCTTGAGCAGGAACTGGAACGGGCTGCACTGCGTGACGCCTTAACCGGATTATTCAATCGCAGGCATTTTTATCACATCACTGAAGCTGAACAAACGCACGCTATGCCGCTGACGCAGGACTATAGCTTGTTACTGATCGACACCGATCGTTTTAAAAGCATTAACGATCTCTTCGGTCATCTGAAGGGCGATGAGGTGCTTTGCGCGCTGGCCCGCACGCTGGAAGCCTGCGCGCGTAAAGACGATCTGGTCTTTCGTTGGGGAGGTGAAGAATTTTTGCTGCTCCTGCCACGTACATCTCTCGATGTTGCACTTAATCTGGCAGAAACCCTACGTGCGACGGTTGCCCGTGTCAGCCTCCCGGGCCTTCCCCGCTTTACCGTCAGCATCGGCGTGGCACGACACGAAGCGAATGAAAGCATTGATGAATTGTTCAAACGCGTGGACGACGCGTTATACAAAGCCAAGAACGAAGGCAGAAACCGGGTGCTGGCAGCCTGAGATCGCAGCCGTTAACGACTGCGTTTTGCATGGCGCTCCCAGTTTTCCTGTTTGGCCTGCGCCGTTTTGCGAAGTGCAACATAACATGCCCCGCTACCACCATGGTGCGGCAGTGCACTGCAGTACGCCTGCACGTCGTCAAACTCCGTCAACCAACGCGCCACGTAGCTGCGCACGATATTGGCATGGGAATTATCGTCTCGTCCCTTGCCATGAATAATGAGGACGTTGCGCAGCCCCTCCTGTAGGGCCTGATGGATAAAACTGAATAACATCTGACGACATGTTTCGACCGGCTGACGCAAAAGATTGAGACTCGCCTGCTGGGGATACTTTCCGCTCCGCAGCTTATCGGTAACGCCCTGCTGTAACCCCTCGCGATGAAATGCCAGCGGTTCGTTCAACGGTACGATCTCCAGAAAACCCGTCGAGAGAAAATTATCCAACTGCAGCGTATCAATACGCGCTGGCGCACGAGGATTGCGCGAAGGCTGCCAGTGGATATCAGTACAGCCTTTCAGAGGTTCAACATCCCCCATAGCGTCCAGAAACAATGATGCGTCATCAGGGTTCATGTTTCATCCTCCAGCATTTTGCGACGGTCATTATCATAACTGCGCACTATTATACCGACAACTATACCGACAACGGTTTACAGCTATTTCCAATAATCAGGCGATTCTACTCGGTGGTTTAAGTCGTGGATCTTAGGGGGTATAGCTGTGAATATCCTTGGCGTGATAAGGTGTAAGCCCGCCAGATGACACGGGTATTGTCCCGCCGGTATTGAGAGAAACGGATGCTTAATTTACTTGAAGACACCATTGCAACACCGCTAGGTCCACTGTGGGTGATTTGCGATGAACAATTTCGCCTGCGCGCCGTCGAATGGGATCAGCACAGCGATCGTATGGAACAGCTGCTGGATATTCATTATCGCGCTGAAGGCTACCAGCGCATTGCCGCAAAAAACCCCGGGGGGTTAAGCGATAAGTTGTCTGAATATTTCGCGGGGAATCTGGGCATTATTGACACACTGGAAACGGCCACCGCAGGTACCCCGTTTCAGCGGGAAGTCTGGCAAGCACTACGCGCGATCCCCTGTGGTCAGGTGATGCACTATGGGCAACTGGCCGAACAACTGGGGCGTCCCGGTGCCGCCAGGGCCGTGGGTGCGGCAAACGGTTCTAACCCAGTCAGCATCGTTGTTCCCTGCCATCGCGTGATTGGACGCAACGGTACCATGACCGGATATGCAGGTGGCGTGCAGCGAAAAGAGTGGTTATTGCGCCATGAAGGCTATTTGCTACTCTAGAATCCAGGCAATTAATGCCTTATTCATCACACTTCTACATAAAGCAACCGCAGATAAAGTGCGGTTAATCAAACAGATACAAACATTCAACTCGCTTATGCCTGAATTATTCTCTCTTAGGGGTAGGTCAGGCTTACGTGCTCACCAAAAAGATGTTAAAATTGACAAATATCAATTACGGCTTGAGCAGACCTATGATCCCGGAAAAGCGAATTATACGGCGCATTCAGTCTGGCGGTTGTGCTATCCATTGCCAGGATTGCAGCATCAGCCAGCTTTGCATCCCGTTCACACTTAACGAGCACGAGCTTGACCAGCTCGATAATATCATTGAGCGCAAAAAGCCTATCCAAAAGGGGCAGACGCTCTTTAAAGCAGGCGATGAACTTAAATCACTCTATGCTATCCGCTCCGGAACGATTAAAAGCTATACCATTACCGAACAAGGCGATGAGCAAATTACCGGTTTCCATCTGGCCGGCGATTTAGTCGGTTTTGACGCCATCGGTAGCGGTCATCATCCGAGCTTTGCACAGGCGCTGGAAACCTCAATGGTCTGTGAAATCCCATTCGAGACCCTGGACGATCTGTCCGGTAAGATGCCGAATCTGCGTCAGCAGATGATGCGTCTGATGAGCGGCGAGATCAAAGGCGATCAGGACATGATCCTGTTGCTGTCGAAGAAGAACGCAGAAGAACGTTTAGCGGCCTTCATCTACAATTTGTCCCGTCGTTTTGCCCAACGTGGATTCTCGCCTCGCGAATTCCGCCTGACCATGACTCGCGGAGATATTGGTAACTATCTCGGCCTCACGGTAGAAACCATCAGTCGTCTGCTGGGTCGATTCCAGAAAAGCGGCATGCTGGCGGTGAAAGGCAAATATATCACTATCGAGAATAGCGACGCGCTGGCTGTTCTTGCTGGCCATTCGCGCAACGTAGCGTAATCGTTATTACCCTTCTGTCACATCGCTAAATGTTCCCAATTTAACGATCTGGCAGAAGGTTTTCTTCTGCTCTAATCATCATTCATCGACTCTTTTCCGCTTTGCCCGTCTGGTATCCGTTTCCGCTTACACCAAGTGCATCCGCTATGAGTCAGTCACAATACAAAGGAATGTTATGAATTATATTCAAAGGGAAAAGCAGTGCTCAGCTCTGCAATTACATACAAGTCTGGACGCTGACCTGAAGGGCTATCAATGGGCGCGTGATCATGTCGGTCAATCTGGCGCAGCCATTTATCGATTGTATAGTAAAGCTGGTGCGCCGGAATTGTACCTGAAGCAAGGTAGAGGGACCGTTGCCGATGATATTACAGATGAAATGATCCGACTTAATTGGCTGAAGGCTTATTTACCACTTCCGGCTATCAAGCATTTTACCCGCACAGGTGATGACGCGCTGCTACTCACAACAGCGATCCCCGGCAAAACTGCGTTCCAGATTTTAGAAGAATACCCTGCTGCACAGAATAGTATTGTTGATGCACTTGCTGTATTCCTGCAGCGGTTACACCAGATCCCTGTAAGCCACTGTCCTTTTAACAGCGATCATTTGTTTCGGCTCGCATTGGCGCAAACACGAATGAATAGCGGTCTGGTTGATGCTGATGATTTTGATGATGAGCGCAAGGGGTGGTCTGTTGAACACGTCTGGAATGAGATGCAGTCCCTTTTACCCTTCTCGCCCGACTCCGTGGTAACGCACGGAGACTTCTCACTGGATAACCTTATTATTAGCCAGGGTGAAGTGGTGGGTTGTATTGATGTTGGTCGCGTTGGTATCGCCGATCGATACCAGGATCTTGCCATTATCTGGAACTGTCTCGGTGATTTTTCACCGTCTTTACAGAATAGACTTTTTCATACATATGGCATCGCAACCCCTGATCTGAAAAAGTTGCAGTTTCATTTGATGCTCGATGAGTTTTTTTAAATTGACGAGAAATCTCAACCCGTTCTGGCATCAAAGGGTTACAACGGCTAAGAACAGTTGCTCTCATTTCGTGGGATACGGACAAAAAAACCGGGATTCTCCCGATTTATTGATCTGGCAGGAGGTTCTCCCCTGTTTCAATCCACATTATTGGGTTACTCTTTTAATGACAAACTGCGGTGACAGTTGTAAGGAGACCCTGTATGGCTATGTATCAAAACATGCTGGTGGTCATCGATCCGAACCAGGACGATCAACCTGCATTACGGCGAGCTGTTTATTTGCATCAACGGATTGGTGGCAAAATTAAAGCCTTTTTGCCGATCTATGACTTTTCCTATGAGATGACTACCCTGTTGTCGCCCGATGAGCGGACGGCAATGCGTCAAGGCGTTATCAGTCAGCGAACGGCATGGATACGCGAGCAAGCGAAATACTATATTGATGCAGGTATTCCTCTTGATATTAAAGTGGTCTGGCACAACCGTCCCTTCGAAGCCATCATCCAGGAAGTCATCAGTGCTAAGCATGACCTGGTTCTTAAAATGGCGCACCAGCACGACCGCCTGGAGGCGGTGATTTTCACCCCAACCGACTGGCATTTATTACGTAAATGCCCAAGTCCGGTGTGGATGGTCAAAGACCAACCATGGCCGGAAGGCGGGAAGGCGCTGGTTGCCGTCAACCTGGCCAGCGAAGAAGCGTATCACAACGCGCTTAACGAAAAGCTGGTCAAAGAAACGCTGATGCTCGCAGATCAGGTTAACCATACCGAAGTACATTTGGTGGGGGCTTACCCTGTTACCCCAATCAACATCGCCATTGAACTGCCTGAGTTTGACCCTAGCGTTTATAACGACGCGATTCGCGGACAGCACCTGCTGGCCATGAAGGCATTGCGTCAGAAATTCAGCATCGATGAGAAAGTCACGCACGTTGAAAAAGGGTTGCCTGAAGAGGTCATTCCTGATTTAGCAGAGCATTTACAGGCGGGTATCGTAGTACTGGGTACCGTCGGGCGCACCGGCATTTCTGCCGCATTCCTTGGCAATACGGCGGAACAGGTCATCGACCATCTACGCTGCGATCTGCTGGTCATTAAGCCCGATCAGTATCAGACGCCGGTTGAACTGGACGACGAAGACGATTGATCACGCAGCAACCTGCCGGATGACGATGTCATCCGGCATCATAAGCGCTTAGTGCTTATCCTCTCCGCCAAGGAAATAGATCCCAAGCGGGATTGCCAGCAGAATAGTAAACACCATACTGTAGACGCCAATCATTGCCGATTGGATGGCATACATGGAAGCCGTCCAGTCAGACAGCGGGATATTGTACTGCTCAATCACCCCACCGATAGTGGCACGCGTCACCACCGATGCGGCGATGATAAACACCCCAAGCAGACACAACAGAAATTTTCTTCCCTTAGCTGTCTTCAGCTTAGCCATGATCATAGTCTCGTCCTTTTCTTGTGCAGATGAAAATATTGTCACTTTGCAATAACAATACCATGACATCAACTCACTGTCTGCTACATAAACTGCCTACGGGGTTGACACCCGCGTTATTCAACTGAAAATAGCGCTAATTGTATTATTTCTATCTCCTCATGAT
Organism: Citrobacter freundii; assembly: GCF_029717145.1. Taxonomy (NCBI): domain Bacteria; kingdom Pseudomonadati; phylum Pseudomonadota; class Gammaproteobacteria; order Enterobacterales; family Enterobacteriaceae; genus Citrobacter; species Citrobacter freundii. The sequence goes on from NZ_CP099222.1 coordinate 2,508,011, forward strand.
GAATGATATGACAGCCTGTTACAGGTAAAATACCTGAGGATCAGGATGTCAGATGATATTTTGCTAACACGGAGTAGCCAGGGAGAATCATGATCGCTAAATTGTTTATGAATAATGCCTTTAATCTGACGGTCATTCTCAGTTGCTGTGCAGCATTAGTGCTGATGAGCGTCTGGTTTCATCGTAGTGAAAAACACTGCAAAGGATTTATATTCCACGCGGCGCAGTTTTTCGTCTATGCCATTATTATCGGTACGTTTGGCAGCATCGCCAATAACGTTATCGACAGCTATAAACTGACATTTGTCTCGCCCAGCGTGGTCGATTTTCTTTGTACCTCGTTGATTGCATTGATTTTAACCACAAAGCTCTTTCTGGTGATTAACCAGTTTGAAAAAACGCAGATCAACAAAGGCCGGGACATTACCAGTGCGCGGATCCTGTCGCGTATTATTAAGATTACGATCGTCGTCGCCATCGTTTTACTGTATGGCGAGCATTTTGGTATGAGCCTGTCTGGCCTGTTAACCTTCGGCGGTATCGGTGGTATTGCTGTCGGTATGGCGGGGAAAGATATTCTGAGCAATTTCTTCTCAGGTATCATGCTGTATTTTGACAGACCGTTCAGCATCGGTGACTGGATCCGCTCCCCGGACAGAAACATCGAAGGTACGGTGACCGAAATTGGCTGGCGGATGACCAAAATAAACACCTTCGATCATCGTCCCCTGTATGTGCCCAATTCGATTTTCTCATCAATTAGCGTAGAAAACCCGGGCAGGATGAGCAATCGACGGATAAAAACGGTGATCGGGTTGCGGTATGAGGATGCCGATAAAATAAGCACGATTGTCGATGCGATCAGACAAATGCTGCAAAATCACCCTGGAATTGACCAGAAGCAGACCCTACTGGTCTACTTTAATGAGTTTGCCGATTCGTCGCTGAATATTATGGTTTACTGCTTCACCAAGACAACCGTGTGGCAGGAGTGGCTTGCCGTACAGCAAGATGTTTATTTGAAAATTATCACCCTGGTCCAGGAAAACGGCGCTGACTTTGCTTTCCCCAGCCAGACGCTGTATATGGACAATCCTCAGCCTCAGGCTTCTGCTCATTAAAAGGCATAAGGCGCGGAACCCCGCGTCTTATTAGTCTATCAATCAGGGAAGTTGGTTGTATTCTTCGTCGGCCACGGGTTCCAGGCATTCGTTCGAGGCGCCTGGAGCCGGGATTTCCACCGCGATATGCGCAAACCAACTCGCGTTATGCAACAATCTCAATTAAATTGCCGTCGGGATCGTGAATGACCGCTTCGTAATAGCCATCTCCAGTGGTACGCGGACCGGAGACGAGGATCCCCTGCTGTTTGGCGCGCATTGATATTGAGTCGACGTTCTCTACCCCACCAACAGAGATCGCCAGATGTACCCACCCGGTGGTGTTATTGTCGGGCACCACCTGGCTCAGGCTGGGTTTAGTCATTAACTCAATCGCAATACTCTCGCCAATTTTGACAAAATAGGATTCAAACCCGGGATTAGTTTTACTGGCGTATTTTTCGTTAATCTCACCGCCAAAAAAGGTGACCCAGAAACGGGCCTGCCGCTCGAGATCCTGTGTCCACAGCGCCATATGTGCAATCTTCATCACCTGCCTCTCTCAAACACGCCCATTAAGGGACATTGACAATACCAGTCATAATGCACGATCATGATTATTATTGCTCGATGTTTATTTTACCAGGAGTTTTTATGCTCGATTATGCTGCATTCCCGGAACAACGTCAGTCGCTGATTTATCAAATCCTGCAGGAAAACGGTAGGGTTGTCTGTTCCGAGCTTGCCGGTCGACTCGGCGTGTCAGAACACACAATTCGTCGGGATTTGCATGAGCTAAGTAAAGAAGGTGTCTGCAAAAAAGTGTACGGTGGCGCCGTCATTTCTTTGCCGGAATCTGAAGATATGTCGGTGAGGAAAACGAAAAATACGGCGAAAAAGAGTAGCCTCGCGCAACGCTGTGCCCGACTGGTCAAATCCGGCAGCTGTATCTTTATTGATAGCGGAACCACCAATCTGGCGATGGCTGAAGCGTTACCCGCCGAGCTTGCTTTGACCGTTGTGACTAATTCTCCGGAAATAGCCACCGCTCTGCTCAAGAAACCGTTGTACGATGTCATAATCCTCGGTGGCCCGATACAGCGCTCATCCGGTGGAAGTGTAGGCACCACCGCGATAACCCAGGTGCAGGGCATTTTGTTTGACCAGGGATTTATTGGCGGCTGCGCAATGGCACCGGAATCCGGTTTAACCGGGTTTGACTATGCCGACTGTGAGTTCAAGAGAGCGGTGATTAAGCAGTGCAATGAAACCATTGTCGCGCTGACGGCAGATAAGATCCCCGCAGTGGCCCGATATGTGGTCGCTCAGAGCAGCGAAATCGATGTGATAGTGGTAGAGGAAAACATAAGCAAACAGTATGGCACCGCTTTTCAGGCGCACGACATCCGGATTTATACCGTGTAACGCTCTCTCTGTGACGTCAACGAGTCACAGAGGCAAATAGCACAGTGCTAAATTTTGCCCCTGCCGTTAACGCGGTGATGGCTGACAGGTAATCCAGACGAATGTTTTGCGGACTTTCCTGCCTTTCAACCACCAAATACTCCTCTTTACCTGCCGTTGTTCGTGTCGTCACGGCTCTGGCATCAAAGACTGTGCCGTCGGTGAGCACAATACGCAGCATATAGCGGTATAAGCAGGCGATCTCCAGATAATCATGAAGGTCGCAATCAACAGGGTGATACTTTTCTGTGGAATACATAACGGCCCCTGACCATTCGATCGGATGTTCGGGAAATTGCCCGCGCAACGCCCCGAACGCTTGTGTTATTTCAAGGCTTCGATAGGTGCGCCGAAGTTGATATGCAGCACATTGCCATCGATGACCAACGCCGGAACAGACTTCACGCCAGTCAACTCAGCCTCTGCCACCCGAGCAGGCTGTTCTCCCAGGTGAATGACATCAACCTCCACATCAGGGGACAGATGTTGTAGCAGCGTTTGTTCTGCGGATACGCACACCGGGCAACCAGCATGATAAAACCGGGCTTTGCTCATAATATCTCTCCTGTGAATTATAGTATCGATTCGATACTATAATTTATACTACGATAGATTTAGACTTTGTCAATATAGTTTTTAGTCGATACTATATGCCGAGGAGGATTTTGTTATGCACGATATGTCACTTTTCGACGTTATGGACAGGCTTTCTAGCCTGATGCGGATGTGGTTTCGCCAGCATCCATTACTGTCGGAGCTGCAACCAGTACAGCTCAGCGCGTTAATGTATCTGGCGCGCTGCAACCGCTATTCCAATACGCCGCTCGGCGTGACGGATTACCTCGGTCTCACCAAAGGTACGGTATCCCAGTCGCTTAAGCTTCTGGAAACCAAAGGGTTGATCGTGCGCAAGCAGGATGATCGCGATAAACGCAGCGTTCATCTGCAGTTAACTGAGTCAGCCAACATCTTACTGGATGCGCTGCTTCCCCCCACATTTTTAGTGGCAGGCGAATCGGCAATGGGTGAACGCGCGACGCAGCTAAAAGAACTGTTGTTCGAACTACTAAGAGAAATTCAGCGGACCCACAATGTGCCAGGCTTTGGTCTGTGCCATAGCTGTCGGTTTCACCAAAAAATAAAGGGTCAGGGATTTTGTAATCTGACGAAAGAGGTGTTGAGTGAAGATGATTCAATGCTGATTTGCCGGGAGCACCAGCCCCCGGAATAACAGGAAAAGGCTGGCACGAAAATTCCCCAGCCGATACCAGATTTAATGCTTCTCAATATACATGCTGCGGCTGTATGCCACATCTTCAGGGTTGGTAATCGGATACCCCTTCAGCCATGGCTTAATTAAACGACCATTGGTGTACTGATAAATCGGAGCAATTGGCGCCTGCTCCATCAGTATTTTTTCTGCCGCATTATAGTCCGCATTACGGGCTTTTTCGGTGCTTTCCATCGTGGCCTGGGTCAACACTTTATCGTACGCGGGATTATTAAACCGCGAAATATTGCCTGTGTGAGTCGAGGTTAATAACGACAGGAAGGTAGACGGCTCATTGTAATCCCCCACCCAGGAAGCGCGGATAACATCGAAATTACCGGTATTACGACTGTCGATGTAGGTTTTCCACTCCTGGTTTTGCAACCTCACATCAACGCCCAAGTTTTTTTTCCACATTGACGCGACGGCGATGGCAATCTTCTGATGGTTTTCTGACGTATTATACAACAGCGTCAGATTTAGCGGTTTTTGTGGTCCATAGCCTGCCGCACGCAGCAGCGTCTTCGCCTGCGCGTTCAGCTCTTCCTGACTCATTTGCTCAAACGGTGAAGGTTCAGGCGTAAATCCCGCCGTGACATCCGGGGTAAAATGCCAGGCTGGTTTTTCGCCGGTTCCGAGGACTTTTTCCGCCATCAGACGACGATCGATAGTCATGCTGAGCGCCAGACGCACGCGTGAATCAGCCGTCGGGCCTTTCTGGGTGTTAAACGCATAATAATAGGTGCCGAGCTGCGGCGGGGTATAAACCTGTCCCGGAATATCCTTCAGTAGTTTCTGATACATGTTTTTCGGGAAGGATTCCGTAATATCAATATCGCCAGCCAGATAACGTTTTGTTGCCGCAGATTCCTGGTTAATCGGCAGGAAGGTGACTTTTTGCAGCACGGTATTGGCGTTATCCCAATAATGCGTATTCGGTACCACCACCAATTTTTCGTTAACCACGCGGTCTTTTAATACATACGCGCCGTTACCGATTAAATGACCCGGTCTCGTCCACTCTTTACCGCTTTCAACATTGGCTTTCTGTACCGGATAAAACGCAAAGTTAGCCGTTAAATTTGCAAACCACGGCAGCGGTTTATCCAGCTGAATTCTTAAGGTGCGGGCATCTACCGCGCTAACGCCCAGCGTATCGGGAGTGGCTTTACCATCGATAATCGACTGCGCATTATTGATCCCGGCTAGCGCCGCAAACCAGGCAAACGGAGACAGTGTTTTCGGATCAACCAGACGCTGCCAGCTGTAAACAAAATCTTGTGCCGTTACCGGCGTACCATCGGCCCATTTGGCATTATCACGCAGCGTAAACGTCCAGACACGGTTATCGTTACTCTTCCACTGGGTGGCAACGCCAGGCACAATTTCGCCCTTTTCGTTTTGGTTAACCAGCCCTTCAAATAAATCACGAATGACCTGAATTTCTGGTAACCCCACAGCCTTGGCCGGATCGAGCGAGGCCGGTTCATCTTTGATATGACGCACCAGTTCTTGTTTCTCTGCCAGTACCGTACCGCTGGGTACATCCGCAGCCCAGGACAAGGAAATGCTGCTAACCAACAGCGCACAACAGGTTACTGGAACAGAATGCCGCATAAGATACCCTCAAATCTGGCCATTAAGTGAATGTGTAATTATTTGTATCGCCAGCAGGAAATGCAATTAACTTCGGACAAGAAAGTGATATTACACCTGAAAAGATAAGTGTGTGAAAACGATTTGATTATCCATACATTTTGCACAACACTGCGAATAACAATTTATGCATTCAGAGATGACTATGACCGTTACCCGTCCCCGTGCCGAGCGCGGCGCATTTCCGCCAGGAACCGAATATTACGGACGTTCACTCTTAGGTGCCCCGTTAATTTGGTTTCCCGCGCCGGCAGCCGATCGTGATAGTGGACTCATTCTGGCGGGTACCCACGGTGACGAAAACGCATCAATTGTCACGCTATCCTGCGCCTTGCGTACGCTTACCCCTTCCCTGCGCCGTCACCACGTGGTACTGGCGGTAAACCCTGACGGGTGTCAGCTCGGCCTGCGCGCCAATGCTAACGGGGTTGATCTCAATCGTAATTTCCCGGCAGCAAACTGGAAAGCAGGTGAAACTGTCTATCGCTGGAATAGCAGTGCAGAACAACGCGATGTCGTGCTGTTGACGGGGGACCATCCGGGTTCCGAACCGGAAACCCAGGCGCTGTGTCAGTTGATTCACCGCATTCATCCCGCCTGGGTGGTCTCATTTCACGACCCGCTGGCATGCATTGAGGATCCGAGGCACAGCGAACTGGGCGAGTGGCTGGCACGAGGGTTCGAACTCCCCCTCGTCACCAGCGTGGGTTATGAAACACCGGGGTCTTTCGGCAGTTGGTGTGCCGATCTGAACTTGCACTGCATTACCGCAGAGTTCCCGCCCATCTCTTCAGATGAAGCCAGCGAAAAATACCTGCTGGCGATGTCCAATTTGCTGCGCTGGCACCCTAAAGATGGAGTTGCCCGGTCGTAAAATGCAGGGCGGGCTGCACATCGTTCGCAAGCCAGGTCGGGCCGTCGAGATCGGCAAAGCAGACCTGCGGCGTAAGCGGCAAAGCGGCATTGATCGCGCGCGATGTGCACAGCATGCATCCCAGCATCAATGCAAAACCCTGTTCTCGGGCTTCGGTCGCCAGCGCCAGTGCTTCCGTCAGGCCACCGGTTTTATCCAGCTTAATGTTCACCATCTCATAGCGTCCGTGTAGCGCTTTCAGGCTACTGCGGGTATGGCAGCTTTCATCCGCGCAGATGGGCAGCGGATGCACAAAATTCTCCAGCGCGGCATCATCCTGAGCAGGCAGCGGCTGTTCCAGCATGGCAACACCTAAGTCAGCCAGCAGCTGACAGCGTGCAGCCAGACCTTCGGCACGCCAGGACTCATTGGCATCAACAATCAACGTCGCATCAGGAACAGCCGAACGAATAGCGACCATACGTTCGCTGATTAAGCGCGCATCCAGTTTGACTTTCAGCAGCGTCGCCCCGTTCTCCCACAGTGCGGCAGCGCTTGCCGCCATCTGTTCCGGCGGGCCGATCACCACCGTCTGAGCCGTCGTTACCGTTGCATCGAGTTCGACACCGACCTGCTCCACCAGGGTTTGCTGCTGTTGCCGGGCACTTAAATCCCAAAGCGCGCAGTCGACAGCATTACGTGCGGCACCGGCAGGCAGTAGCTTTTGTAAATCTTCGCGCGTCAGTCCGTTTTCCAGATGTGGGGCGATACCCATAATTTGCGCCAGTACCGAGGCATCGCTCTCGCCATAGCGAGGATAAGGCGTACACTCGCCAATCCCCTTCACGCCGTTTTCTTCCAGTTCGACCACCACCACGTGCGCTTCGGTCCTGCTGCCACGGGCAATTACAAACGGGGTGTGTAACGGCCAGGCTTCCTCATATACCTTCACTGTTCTCATTTGTTTTCCTTATGCAGTCCCGGAAGTGGATATCCGCAAATAGCGTTTGCCGTGTTAACTGTTGATGGCATAAACTAACCTCGACGTTAACTATATGTAAACAGGAAGATAACCATGTCACAAACCGTTCATTTCCAGGGCAACCCGGTTGCCGTTGCCGGCTCCATTCCTCAGGCAGGTAGCAAAGCGCAGGCTTTTACCCTTGTGGCTAAAGACCTGTCTGACGTTACGCTGGGCCAGTTTGCCGGCAAGCGCAAAGTGCTGAATATTTTCCCAAGCATCGATACCGGCGTCTGTGCGGCATCGGTACGTAAGTTTAACCAACTGGCGACAGAAATCGACAATACTGTCGTACTGTGTATTTCAGCCGACCTGCCATTCGCCCATTCTCGCTTTTGTGGCGCGGAAGGTCTGAGCAACGTGATCACTCTGTCCACCCTGCGTAACGCGGAATTCCTGAAAAACTACGGCGTTGAAATCGCCGAAGGCCCACTGAAGGGCCTGGCCGCGCGTGCCGTGGTGGTTATCGACGAGAATGACAACGTCATTTTCAGCCAGCTGGTGAATGAAATCACCAACGAGCCAGACTATGCTGCCGCTCTGGACGTACTGAAAGCCTAAGTCGCCCTAAAGCAAAAAGCCTCCATTCGGAGGCTTTTTCATCTACGTATTACTCTTCGCTTTTTTTCTGCTGACTCAGACCGTATTCACGTAACTTATTGGCGATTGCCGTATGCGAAACACCAAGTCGTTTGGCCAGTTTGCGCGTACTGGGATAATTCATATACAGCTGCGTCAGGACAGAGCGCTCGAAGCGGCTGGTAATTTCATCCAGCGACCCTTCCATCACCTCTTCCCCCACAGCTACCGTCGCCGCATCATAATCCGGTAATAAGATATCCTGTGGCCGCAGTTCGTACCCTTCAAGCTGGGTTAATGCCCGGTAGATAGCATTTTTCAACTGGCGCACGTTACCCGGCCAACCGTAGCGGGTTAACACCGTACTGAGATCGGCGGACAGTTTCGGGCGCGGCACGCCCTGTTCGTCGGCAAACCGCGCCACAAACAGCTCGGTGAGCGGCATAATGTCTTGCGGACAATCGCGCAACGGCGGCAGGTTGAGCGTCAGTACATTCAGACGATAATAGAGATCTTCGCGGAACAAACCTTTCTGTACCAGCTCCACCAGATTTTTTTGCGTGGCGCAAATCACACGGACATCAACGTGAACCTCATGATCTTCGCCGACGCGGCGGAAGGTCCCGTCATTAAGAAAACGCAGCAATTTGGTCTGCATGCTCGGCGACATTTCGCCAATTTCATCCAACAGTACTGAACCACCGTTAGCCTGCTCAAAGAAACCTTTTTTACCTTCCCCCGCATGACCAAACAGCTCGCTTTCTACCGCATCTTCAGGGATCGACGCACAATTCAGCGCCAGATAAGGTTTCGCCGCACGCGGGCTTGCCAGATGGCAGGCATGGGCAAACAGATCTTTCCCCGTCCCGGTATTGCCGGTAATCAGCAGCGGTGCGCTCAGCATGGCCAGTTTACGCGCCTGTTCTACCACGTGCTTCATTTTGGCACTGACGGCAATAATCTGGCTAAAGGCGCTCAGGTCCTGGGTGGTCATGTTTTGCAACTGACGCCCCATGCGGATGGTGGAACGCAGCATCACCACCGCGCCGGTTAACATCTGTTCCTGATTTTCGCCCTGCAAATGGACAGGGGTTATTTCCATCAGGAAATTCTGTCCATTAATGACGACATGCTCGCTGTGGGAATCCTGCGGATTGCTCTCCAGCCAGCGCTGGAAGTTAAAGCCATTGATGAGTTGCGCCGCCGTGTGGTTGCGCATACGATCCTGAGTGTGGGCAAAAAGCTGGCAGCTCGCCGGGTTCGCCATCTCCACTTTGCTTTTCATGTCCAGTGAAAGGACCGGTTCAGGCAGCGCCTCAAGCAGCGCGCTCAGCGCCAGGTGTTCGCGTTCAGAAGGCATCCAGGGCACGGTGCGCACATCCGTAACACCGGCAATACGGCGGATTTCAGCCATCAGGCTGCTGAAGTTGGTGAACTCCAATTCCGCAAAATTAAGGTAGATTCGCCCGATGGGGTCGATCTCGATACCGCGTAAGTCAATGCCTCGAAGCACCAGTAAATCGAGTAATTCGCGGGTCAGACCAAGTCGGTCTTCACAAAACACTTCCAGACGCATGGGAACCTTCACCTAAACAAGGGATCATGTGATAGATGATAAGCCAGTATTTCGTTAGCAGGAAGGACTCTGTCAACAAATATTGACAGCACGCTGGAAAATTAGGCGCCGGGGCGTAAAGTTATACGATCGGCGCCCATTTTTACTCAGCTTTCACGCGCAGGTTTATTCTTTTGTACGGTCTCTTTGACCTGAGTGATCAGCTGGCGACGGAAATCACCGAGACGCGGTTTATCATCGTCAATCCACGGCAGCGGACGACACAGTTCCATCGCTTTAATCCCCAGACGCGCCGTTAACAACCCGGCGCCAATGCCCTGGGCAGCACGCGTGGATAAACGTGCCGCCAGATCCTGCGACATCCAGTCCATACCGACTTCGCGAACCAGTTCACTGGCCCCGGCAAAGGCAATATTCAGCAGCACCAGGCGGAACAGGCGCAAGCGGCTGTAATAGCCCAGTTCGATGCCGTATAGCGTCGCAATACGGTTAATCAATCGCAGATTTCGCCAGGCGATAAATGCCATGTCCACCAGCGCCAGCGGGCTGACCGCGATCATCAACGTAGATTCTGCCGCTGAGCGGCTGATTTCACGTCGCGCCTGCGCATCCAGCACAGGCTGCACCAGATGAGCATACAGACTCACCACTTCACGATCGTTTTGCGTTTCGTGTATAGAGGCATACCAGCGCTGTAGCGCCGGATGAGACTGGTCGATACCCGCCTGCTGTGCCAGCTTTTCACAAAACGCGCGCCCTTTGCCGGCGCCATGGCTATGCAACAAATCCCGCGCTTCATCACGCTCGTGCGCGCGCTGGCGTAAACGCCACAGCCGACGCCACTCCGTTGCCACCGAACCGACACCGGCGCCAACGATCAGCGCCCCGGCGACACACCCGCCCAGCGCAACCCAGTCCTGCGTTTGCCAGGCATTCATCGTCCACTGCACACCCTGTGCGACCACGCTGACGCCAAACAATGCCAGTCCGCTCATCACCATTTTGCGCCACAGGCTACGCTTAGGACGTAAAGCAGCATCAATGACCGCTTCAGCTTGTCCTTCATCTGCCAGCGGCTCGTCAAGTTGAGCCGGAGAAAAAGTCTGCGCTTGCGTATCGTCGAACATCTGCTGCGCTTTAAAGGCCGGACGTTGATCAACGTCCAGCGGTCCTGAGAAATCGATACGCGGTTTTAACGGCTCGCTCATCGCAATTTATCTCCTATTAAAAACTCCAGCGCGGCATCAAGACGAATGTGCGGTAAGGGCTTATCCACATCCATGACCTGCGGACGAAACGCTTCAAACTGAAAGCCCTGACTGTCCCAAAACGCCTGACCCGGTAAGCGTGCTGGCACCTCTCCCGGATAGACGGTTAGCGGCGCGCCGTCGCTCAGGCGGTTCCCCCGCAGTGCCGGGATCTTCTCGCCTTTCACATCGATCAATCCGCTGGTAGTGGCCTGTACCGACGCCAGCCCCAGACAATCCATGCTGATGCCTTCAAAGGCGGCATTTTGCCAGGCATCCTGGATCAGTTGCTGCAGTAGCGACACCATGTTGGCATGCTGATCGACCGTCACGTGGTCGGCTTTGGTAGCGGCAAACAGTAACTTGTCGATCACCGGTGAGAACAACCGCCGGAACAATGTACGCTGACCATAATGGAAGCTTTGCATCAATTGCGTGAGCGCCAGACGCATATCGTTAAACGCCTGTGGTCCGCTATTGAGCGGTTGCAGGCAGTCAACCAGCACAATCTGACGGTCAAAGCGCAGGAAGTGATTCTTATAAAACCCCTTCACCACTTTCTCGCAGTAGTAATTGAATCGATCGCGCAGCATGCCAGCGTTGGTGTGTTTATCAGCCTGCGCCAGTTTCGATTCGCCATACGCGTCAACATCCGGCCACGGGAAAAACTGCAGCGCGGGTGCGCCCGCCATATCGCCCGGCAGAACAAAGCGCCCCGGCTGAATAAAATGCAGGCCCTGCTGCTTACACTGATGCAAATAATCCGTCCAGGCGGCGGCAATCTCCGCCAGACGATTTTCATCGGCGGGCGCTAAGGGATCTAACCCCTGACTTAACTGCCGCCATTTTGCCGACCATTCTGCCCGCTGGCCCTGCAATAATCCGGTCATTTGCCGCGACCAGCTCAGGTAATCCTGTGCCAGCATCGGCAAATCAAGCAGCCATTCGCCCGGATAATCGACGATCTCCAGATATAACGTGGAGGTGTCTTTAAAGTGGCGCAGCAATGAGTCATTGGACTTATAACGCAGCGCCAGACGAATCTCACTCACGCCGCGCGTCGGTGTCGGCCAGGTCGGCGGAGCACCGTACAGCTGGGCCAGCCCTTCATCATAGGTAAAGCGCGGAATGCCAAAGTCGCGTTGTGGAACCCGTTTAACGCCGAGCAGACGCTCTTCGCGCACCGCGCTGAGCAGCGGCAGACGAGCGCCGGCATGAATATTGAGTAATTGGTTCACCATCGCGGTGATAAACGCGGTCTTACCACTGCGGCTAAGCCCGGTGACAGCCAGACGCAGATGCCTGTCCACGCCGCGATTCACCAGCGAATTGAGTTCATTTTTGAGTCGCTTCATCGCCATCCCGTTATGCTGAAGGAACCGTAGAAAATATAACAAACTGGAAGTAAAAATAGGGGGTAATTCTTATTTATCAACTACCTGAGGTCTAGCAGGCGACAAAAAATATGCCGCCCGAAATAGATGTACATTGCGCGATTATTTGTTTTCTACTTTCGGAAGATCAATGCTTTTGATCCCCCCTTCATTTGTTACCTGCGTGTATCCCATCTCGGTAAGCATATCTTTCGCCTGTCCCGATTGCCGCCCGGAGTTGCAGTACAGTTTCACGGTGTCGGTCTTATCCGGAACCTCGGACGCGATGTGCGCTTTGAGATCTTTTAAGGGAATGTTGACGGCTCCCTGAACATGCTCCTGCTGGTATTGCTCAGGTACGCGGACATCAATCCAATGTTCCGCGGCAAAAACCGGCATACCGATGAGCAACGCTAGCGCGAATACCCCTTTTCTCAACATAGTATCGTCCTGTTAAATGACCTAATTTCATCTAACACTATATAACTGATCTTAAGAAAATATTGCGAGCGCACTATCACTGACCATAACGGCGGGATATTTTTTTGGCGACCTTGTTCAACAAAGGTTCAAGCATCAAAACCAGCAACATTTTTAGCGGGCGACGGGCGACGGATTTTACCGCCCACCCGGCGACGCCCGCCGGGCCGTAGCGAAGTGCCGTAAACAGAACCAGCTTACCTGCTAATTTAACGCCAGGCTTTACCCTCTGCCCGGCACGTTGCCAGCGATTGTTCATCTCATTCCTCACAGTTGACGGAAGCGGCTACGCAATGTGAAGGTATCTGACGTCACATAACGCTCCATATCCCGCAAACGATTTTCACTGGCCGCCAGTTCGCGGTCGACGGCATCCAGCAGTTCTCCACTGGACGGCTGCTGTTCACCGGTTGCTACGTTGTCCGGCATCGGGTCCAGCACAAAAGTCAGTACGATATAGGCCACCAGGGTGAAAAAGGCCAGACCGAAGAAAATCGACAGTACTACCAGAATCCGTACCAGCTTCACCGGCACGTCGAGATACTGCGCGATGCCTGCGCAGACCCCCTTCACCATGCCCTGCTGCGGAATACGCCACAACTTTTTGTTCAGGTTAACGCCTCCCATTAGCGATCCCTCCAGTTAGGATGTTCAGCATCCAGAATGTCTTCCAGCGTCTGAATACGCTCACGCATGCGCTGCGCTTCAGCGTTCAGCTCCACTAAACGCTGCTGTTCGTTCTGCGACAATTCGCCACGACTGGAACGGTTGCTGTAATGCAGCCATAACCAAATCGGTAAAACAAACAGCACAAAGATGGTTAACGGGATGGCCAGAAATAGCGCGCTCATGAGTACTCCTTACAGGTGATGAGCGGCGGCGCGTTCGGGCGCCGCCAGATATTATTATTGCTTGTCTTGCTGCATTTTGGCTTTCAGTTGCGCCAACTGCTCGCTAATTTCATCATCCGCTTTCAGGTCGGCGAATTGCTGATCCAGCGATTTTTGCTTACCAAAGTTATGGCTTTCAGCTTCAGCTTCCATATGGTCGATACGACGCTCAAAAGACTCAAAGCGCGCCATGGCTTCATCGAGCTTACCGCTGTCCAGTTGACGACGAACATCACGTGAAGAACTGGCGGCCTGATGACGCAGGGTCAATGCCTGCTGACGAGCACGGGTTTCACTGAGTTTATTTTCCAGCTCGCCAATCTCTTTTTTCATGCGTGACAGCGTGTCATCAACCAGCGTCACTTCATGTTCCAGCGAGGCGATCAGATCGGTAAGCTTCTGCTTTTCAATTAAGGCAGAGCGCGCCAAATCTTCTTTCTCTTTACGCAGCGCCAGTTCTGCTTTTTCCTGCCACTCAACCTGTTGCGCAGTGGCCTGTTCAATACGGCGGGATAGCTGTTTCTTTTCCGCCAGCGCACGTGCCGAGTTCGAACGCACCTCAACCAACGTGTCTTCCATTTCCTGAATCATTAACCGCACCAGCTTCTGCGGATCTTCAGCCTTTTCCAGCAACGCATTGATGTTGGCGTTCACGATGTCGGCAAAACGAGAAAAAATACCCATAATGTAATCCTCACTGATAGTTCTGATATCGGGCGATGCCCTGCTTCTGGATTAATGCAGATTGCGTGCCAACTTTATAACTATTTGATTATAAAAATAATAGTTAATTTTACCTGATAGCGAAATTAGGGTACATTGGTGAATAACACTAACAAATAGTGAATTTCATCATGACCGGATACAAAGACAACCTCCTCGGCGAAGCCAACAGTTTCATCGAGGTGCTTGAGCAAGTTTCTCAGCTGGCGCCGCTGGATAAACCGGTACTGGTGATCGGTGAGCGCGGCACGGGCAAAGAGCTGATCGCTAACCGCCTGCATTACCTCTCTTCGCGCTGGCAAGGGCCGTTTATTTCGCTGAACTGTGCGGCGCTCAATGAAAACTTACTCGATTCAGAACTGTTCGGTCACGAAGCCGGCGCCTTTACCGGCGCACAAAAACGTCATCCCGGACGCTTTGAACGCGCTGATGGCGGGACGCTGTTTCTTGATGAACTGGCCACCGCCCCAATGCTGGTACAGGAAAAACTGCTACGGGTGATTGAATACGGGGAACTCGAACGTGTTGGCGGCAGCCAACCGCTGCAGGTTAACGTGCGCCTGGTCTGCGCCACCAACGCCGATTTACCGCGGATGGTTAATGAAGGGACGTTTCGCGCGGACCTGCTCGACAGGCTGGCCTTCGATGTGGTGCAACTTCCCCCGTTGCGGGAGCGTCAAAGCGACATCATGCTAATGGCCGAGCACTTTGCCATTCAAATGTGCCGGGAAATTGGCTTACCACTGTTTCCAGGCTTTAGCGCACAGGCCAGGGATACTCTGCTGCACTACCGTTGGCCGGGCAATATTCGTGAGCTGAAAAACGTCGTCGAGCGCTCTGTTTACCGCCACGGCACCAGCGAATTTCCACTGGATGAAGTCGTGATTGACCCTTTCAAACGTCACACCGTACAACCTTCGGAGCAGGAAACTCACTCCGCGCCGGTGGCACTGCCGCTGGATCTACGTGAATTCCAGCAGCAACAAGAAAAAGCATTTCTGCAAACCAGCTTGCAGCAGGCAAAGTTTAATCAGAAAAAGGCGGCAGAATTACTCGGGCTGACCTACCACCAGCTGCGGGCATTGCTCAAAAAACATCAGATTTAGCGGTTCCTTGACCTGAATCGCACACATTTACGCCAGTTACCTGCAGACATTTTTACCTGACGGGCCGTTGTGCGATACACTTTGCAGATCGACTCTAAAAACCTTAAAAATTATGCGCCTGGTTTTATCATCTCTGATTGTGATGGCTGGACTTCTGAGTGGTCAGGCTGCTGCCGCGCCTGAGCAGACCACGCACGCTGATATTCGTGACAGCGGCTTTGTCTATTGCGTCAGCGGACAGGTCAATACGTTCAACCCACAGAAAGCGAGCAGTGGACTGATCGTCGACACGCTTGCCGCCCAACTTTATGACCGTCTGCTTGATGTGGATCCTTACACCTATCGCCTGGTGCCAGAACTGGCCGAAAGCTGGGAGGTGCTGGATAACGGCGCAACGTACCGCTTCCACCTGCGTCGTGACGTGCCATTTCAAAAAACCACTTGGTTCACCCCTACTCGTAAACTGAATGCAGACGATGTGGTGTTTACCTTCGAGCGAATCTTTGACCGCCAGCATCCGTGGCACAATGTTAACGGCAGCAACTTCCCCTACTTTGATAGCCTCCAGTTCGCCGATAATGTGCAAAGCGTGCGCAAGCTGGACAGCCATACCGTTGAATTTCGCCTGACTCAACCAGATGCGTCTTTCCTGTGGCATCTGGCCACGCATTACGCGTCGGTTATGTCAGCGGAATACGCGGGGCAGTTGGCAAAACAGGATCGCAAGGAATTACTGGACCGACAGCCTGTCGGTACCGGTCCGTATCAGCTTTCGGAAAATCGTGGCGGGCAATATATTCGCCTGCAGCGTCACGACGCGTTCTGGCGCGGGAAACCCTTAATGCCGCAGGTCGTCGTTGATCTCGGTTCTGGTGGAACCGGGCGCTTATCGAAACTGCTCACCGGTGAATGCGACGTGCTGGCCTGGCCTGCTGCCAGTCAGCTCAGCATCTTACGTGATGACCCACGTTTGCGCCTGACGCTGCGCCCTGGGATGAACATTGCTTACCTGGCTTTCAATACCAATAAACCCCCGTTGAACAATCCGGCCGTGCGTCATGCACTGGCGCTGGCAATCAACAACCAGCGGCTGATGCAGTCGATCTATTACGGTACAGCAGAAACCGCCGCATCTATTTTGCCGCGCGCCTCGTGGGCGTATGACAACGAAGCTAAAATTACAGAATACAATCCGGCAAAATCTCGCGAGCAGTTAAAAGCGCTGGGGCTGGAGAACCTGACGTTACAGCTTTGGGTACCAACCAGCTCCCAGGCCTGGAACCCCAGCCCGCTGAAAACCGCCGAGCTTATTCAAGCGGACATGGCGCAGGTTGGCGTGAAAGTGAAGATTATTCCGGTGGAAGGTCGTTTTCAGGAGGCGAGATTAATGGATATGAACCATGATCTGACGTTGTCCGGTTGGGCGACAGACAGTAACGATCCTGACAGTTTTTTCCGTCCGCTGCTTAGCTGTGCCGCCATCAACTCGCAGACCAACTTTGCCCATTGGTGTGATCCGGAGTTTGACAGCGTTCTGCGCAAAGCGCTGTCGTCGCAGCAGCTCTCGTCGCGCATTGATGCCTATGACGAAGCGCAAACGATCCTGGCACGAGAGCTACCCATCCTGCCGCTGGCCTCTTCACTGCGTTTGCAGGCCTATCGCTATGACATCAAAGGCCTGGTACTCAGCCCATTCGGTAATGCCTCCTTTGCCGGCGTATCCAGGGAAAAGAAAGATGAGGTGAAAAAACCATGATTATCTTTACCCTGCGTCGCTTTCTATTGCTCCTGGTCACCCTGTTCTTCCTGACGTTTATCGGGTTCAGCCTGAGTTATTTTACCCCCCATGCTCCTCTGCAGGGTGCGTCGCTGTGGAATGCGTGGGTATTCTGGTTCAATGGCCTCATCCACTGGGATTTCGGTGTATCCAGCATTAACGGACAACTGATCTCGGAACAGTTGAAAGAAGTGTTCCCTGCCACAATGGAATTGTGCGTTCTCGCCTTCGGTTTTGCGCTAATGGTCGGTATCCCGATTGGCATGCTGGCGGGGATCACACGCAATAAATGGCCGGATCGATGCATTAGTGCCTTTGCCCTGATGGGTTTTTCCATCCCGGTTTTTTGGTTAGCACTGTTGCTGACGCTGTTCTTCTCGTTAACGCTCGGGTGGCTGCCCGTGTCTGGCCGTTTTGATCTGCTTTATGAAGTCAAACCTGTTACCGGTCTTGCCATCGTCGACGCGTGGCTTTCCGACTCGCCGTGGCGCGATGAAATGCTGGTCAGCGCAATACGCCACATGGTGCTGCCGGTGTTAACGCTCTCCGTTGCGCCAACGACCGAAGTCATTCGCCTGATGCGTATCAGTACCATCGAGGTATTCGATCAAAATTACGTAAAAGCGGCGGCTACTCGCGGCCTGTCACGGCTGACCATTTTGCGTCGCCACGTACTGCATAATGCCCTGCCGCCGGTGATCCCGCGGCTTGGTCTCCAGTTTTCCACCATGCTGACGCTGGCGATGATCACCGAAATGGTCTTTAGCTGGCCAGGCCTTGGCCGCTGGCTGATCAACGCCATTCGCCAGCAGGATTACGCCGCAATTTCAGCCGGCGTGATGGTGATTGGCTCACTGGTCATTATCGTAAACGTGATCTCTGATATTTTGGGTGCCATGGCTAACCCTCTGAAACATAAGGAATGGTATGCCTTACGATAGCGTATACAGCGAAAAGCGCCCGCCTGGCACGCTGCGTACCGCGTGGCGCAATTTTTATGGCGATGCGTCTGCAATGGTCGGTCTGTATGGCTGTGCGGGACTGGCCATACTGTGTGTTTTCGGTGGCTGGTTTGCGCCTTATGGTATCGATCAGCAATTCCTGGGTTATCAACTGCTCCCGCCTTCCTGGTCGCGTTATGGCGAGGTGTCATTCTTCCTTGGGACCGACGATCTGGGACGTGACGTATTAAGCCGCCTGCTGAGCGGTGCAGCTCCCACTGTCGGCGGCGCATTTGTTGTCACGCTCGCCGCCACGATATGTGGTCTGGTATTGGGGGTTTTAGCCGGGGCAACCCACGGTTTACGCTCGGCAGTGTTGAACCATATTCTCGATACCCTGCTCTCGATCCCGTCGCTGCTGCTGGCGATCATTGTGGTGGCGTTTGCTGGCCCCCATCTGACGCACGCGATGTTTGCCGTCTGGCTGGCGCTGTTGCCACGCATGGTGCGCTCTGTCTATAGCATGGTGCATGACGAGCTGGAAAAAGAGTATGTCATTGCTGCCCGACTGGATGGTGCCTCCACGCTCAACATTCTGTGGTTTGCGATTTTGCCCAATATTACCGCTGGGCTTATCACTGAAATCACCCGCGCTTTGTCGATGGCGATTCTGGATATTGCCGCACTGGGCTTTCTCGACCTCGGCGCACAGCTTCCGTCGCCGGAATGGGGAGCCATGCTGGGCGACGCGTTGGAGTTAATTTACGTTGCCCCATGGACCGTGATGTTGCCCGGGGCGGCGATCATGATTAGCGTGCTGCTGGTAAACCTGTTAGGTGACGGTGTACGCCGCGCAATTATCGCGGGGGTGGAATAATGCCATTACTGGATATTCGTAACCTGACCATTGAGTTCAGAACCGGCGACGACTGGGTAAAGGCCGTTGACCGCGTCAGTATGACACTCAATGAAGGCGAGATCCGTGGACTGGTCGGTGAATCGGGCTCCGGTAAAAGTTTAATCGCCAAGGCTATTTGCGGCGTGGCAAAAGACAACTGGCGCGTGACCGCTGACCGCATGCGCTTTGATGATATCGATCTGCTACGACTGTCTGCCCGCGAGCGGCGTAAACTGGTCGGTCATAATGTGTCCATGATCTTTCAGGAACCGCAGTCCTGTCTCGATCCGTCTGAACGCGTCGGACGGCAGCTGATGCAAAATATTCCCGCCTGGACCTATAAAGGGCGCTGGTGGCAACGCATTGGCTGGCGCAAACGCCGCGCGATTGAACTGCTGCACCGCGTCGGGATAAAAGACCATAAAGATGCGATGCGCAGCTTCCCGTATGAGTTGACGGACGGCGAGTGCCAGAAAGTCATGATTGCCATCGCCCTGGCGAATCAGCCACGTTTGCTGATTGCCGATGAGCCGACCAATGCGATGGAGCCCACCACTCAGGCGCAAATTTTCCGTCTGCTGACCCGGCTCAATCAAAACAGCAACACCACCATTTTGCTGATCAGCCATGACCTGCAAATGCTCAGCCAGTGGGCGGATAAAATCAACGTCATGTACTGCGGACAAACGGTGGAAACCGCGCCAAGTAAAGATTTGGTGACGATTCCGCACCATCCTTATACACAGGCGTTGATCCGTGCCATTCCAGATTTTGGTAGCCCAATGCCGCATAAAAGCCGCCTGAATACGATGCCTGGTGCGATCCCATTATTGGAACAGTTACCAATGGGGTGCCGTTTGGGGCCGCGCTGCCCTTACGCTCAACGTGAGTGCATTGAAACCCCACGACTGACCGGAGCAAAGAATCATCTCTATGCCTGTCATTTCCCGCTGAACATGGAGAGAGAGTGAGATGGTAGAAACACTGCTCGAAGTACGTAACCTGAGCAAAACCTTTCGCTACCGGACGGGCTTGTTTCGTCGCCAGACCGTAGAAGCCGTCAAGCCACTGAGCTTTACACTGCGTGAGCGCCAGACACTTGCCGTCATTGGCGAAAACGGCTCCGGTAAATCGACGCTGGCGAAAATGCTGGCCGGAATGGTTGAGCCGACCAGCGGTGAGCTGCTGATTGACGATCATCCGCTAAAATACGGTGATTATTCTTTTCGCAGCCAGCGCATTCGTATGATTTTCCAGGACCCGTCAACATCGTTGAACCCACGTCAACGTATCTCGCAGATCCTCGATTTTCCGCTACGTCTGAATACCGATCTTGAGCCGGAGCAACGCCGCAAGCAGATCGTCGAAACCATGCGCATGGTCGGTCTGTTGCCCGATCACGTTAGCTACTACCCGCATATGTTGGCACCAGGACAAAAACAGCGCTTGGGGTTAGCTCGCGCCCTGATTTTACGTCCCAAAGTGATTATCGCGGACGAAGCGCTGGCCTCTCTGGATATGTCGATGCGCTCGCAGCTGATTAACCTGATGCTGGAGTTACAGGAGAAGCAGGGGATTTCTTATATCTATGTGACGCAGCATATTGGGATGATGAAGCACATCAGCGATCAGGTGTTGGTGATGCACCAGGGCGAGGTCGTCGAGCGCGGCAGTACGGCGGATGTGCTGGCCTCTCCGCTGCATGAACTGACCCGCCGCTTGATTTCCGGGCATTTCGGTGAGGCACTGACCGCCGATGCCTGGCGCAAAGATCGCTAACTGTTATTGACGCCCTCCTCTGATGGAGGGCTTTTTATATCGTCAGTGAACAATATCTGCAGGTAGCAATGCTTCAATGTCGCTAAATGCAACCGGCGGGGAAATATCACCCTGCACGGCCCAGATACCCGCATGGCTTAGCTCATCAATAAGCCGCGCATCCTCCAGCCCCTCGACGACCACTCGGTCACAATATTCCCTGATGTTCTTAATCAGAACCGGGAACATCGGCTTTTCGACCTGCGACAAAAAGAAGCCGCGATCCATTTTCACTACATCAAAATTACCGCTGACCAGCGGGTTTGCCCCCACGCTACCAGAGCCAAGATTGCTCAACCACAAGGCATTAGGCCCGTCACGCAGAGAATTAATCAGCAGGTTATTCAGGCAAGCAGTATTCGACAGGAAACGTTCTGAGAGTTGAAGTGCAATAAACGGCATAGCGTGTAAGGCCGAGGTTATGGCAGGGTCGCCTATCGCGAGAAGCGCCATTTCATCAATCAGATTAAGTGTACAAAAAAGGTTATTGCTCTCAAACCAGGCGCGCTTTCGGGTGATTAACGCGATTTGTTCAAGCATGAAATGGCGTTTTTGTGCACTATTCCACGCGGCAATGATGAAATCTGAATGTAACGGGTGAACCGTCTCTGAGGTAAACCGGGCGATCATCTCAACACCCAGCAACTTTTCCGTTGTGTCTCTCATCGGTTCCGCGATGAAATGATAGCGCATAAGACCACTCCAATTGATCATAACATACTGATAATGCGCTTTTAATTATAATCAATCAATAATATCGATCAATGATTCATTATTGATCGATAAAAACAATATATGATAACAGGATGAATATAGCCGATTTTTTAGTTTTAAGAATCTTCTGACATTGATATGTTCATCAACATCGACTAGCGCTAAATCATACCATTTTACACCGTTGAGTCCTCGTGTTTTCTGCCCTCGCCCCTGCTCCGGTCTGGTTGGAGGAGGCAGAACCTGGGGGGAGTGATATACTCCTCACGTGCAACGAATAGTGACAGGCCACTGATACTGACAACGATGCCACGGTTCCCGAAATCCCTTTTACTGTCGTTAACCGTATGGTGACTCGCAGAGAAAGATCGTGACACAAGGGGCAGAGAGTGGGATATAATTTCAGACCAATTTCGAGTGACCTTGAAATTGCAATCATAACGCATTGATTGCTAAAAAAATAAGTAATGACTATAAGGATTAAAGCTATGGGTTTTCTTTCCGGTAAGCGCATTCTGGTGACCGGTCTTGCCAGTAAATTGTCCATCGCCTACGGTATCGCTCAAGCGATGCACCGCGAGGGAGCTGAACTGGCGTTCACCTACCAGAACGACAAACTGAAAGGCCGCGTGGAAGAATTTGCAGCTCAACTGGGTTCCAACATCGTCCTGCAGTGCGATGTGGCTGAAGACGCCAGCATCGACACCATGTTCGCTGAACTGGGCAAAACCTGGGAAAAATTCGACGGTTTCGTACACTCCATCGGTTTCGCACCGGCAGACCAGCTGGATGGCGACTATGTGAATGCGGTAACCCGCGAAGGCTTTAAAATCGCTCATGACATCAGCGCCTACAGCTTTGTGGCGATGGCAAAAGCCTGCCGCACGATGCTGAATCCAGGCTCTGCACTGCTGACGCTGTCCTACCTGGGCGCAGAGCGCGCTATCCCGAACTACAACGTAATGGGTCTGGCGAAAGCGTCTCTGGAAGCAAACGTCCGCTATATGGCTAACGCGATGGGTCCAGAAGGTGTGCGTGTCAACGCAATCTCCGCAGGTCCAATCCGTACTCTGGCGGCTTCTGGCATCAAAGATTTCCGTAAAATGCTGGCCCATTGCGAAGCGGTTACCCCGATTCGTCGTACCGTGACCATTGAAGATGTGGGCAACTCAGCAGCATTCCTGTGTTCTGACCTGTCTGCCGGCATCTCTGGCGAAGTCGTTCACGTTGATGGTGGCTTCAGCATCGCGGCAATGAACGAGCTGGAACTGAAATAATCTTTCAGACCTCCTCTGTGGGCGGCGCGATGTCGCCCATGATTTTTTCCCCCTCCCGTCAGCTACTCCCTGTCATATATACTTTTCTGATATTTATTATCACGTAACAATCTTTCATCCCCTCATCAGCTTACGCCAGGATATTGCAGCGCAAACGATCCGGCGGACGAACATAACGACGTATCCGGGTCGCCACTTTTTTGACCAAGGAACGCCCATGGAACAACGCCGAATTGAAGGCAAAAGCCACTGGTATCATGAAACGCAGTCCAGCACCTATCCGCAAGATGTTCTCCCGCTGGTGCCAGAAGCAGCAGACGTCGAAGACAGTTTTTTGCTGGACCTGGCGATACCGGAAGTCGCGCTGTTACCCTTTCAGTCCTGGTTAGAACCTGCCCGTGAACTTGCTCACCTTCTCTTCCCTGCGGATGTTGCCCTAAATCCGTTACATACGTTCAGCGCCTATGAACGAATGAGTACCGCCTTAACTGTCGCTCAGGTTTACGGCATCCAACGATTGTGTAACCACTACGCAGCGCGTTTGACCCCGCTACCAGGCCCGGACTCCTCCCGTGAGAGTAATCACCGGCTGGCACAAATTACCCAGTATGCTCGCCAACTTGCCAGTTCTCCCGCCGTGATTGGCGCACGCGATCGCCAGCATCTTGATGATGTTGGATTAACAACCTGCGATATCATCTTGATTAATCAGGTCATCGGCTTTGTCGGTTTTCAGGCCCGTGTCGTGGCGGTCCTTCAGGCTTATTTTGGCCATCCTTTGCGTCGCATACCGGGCCTTGATGTTCAGCAATACGCGCAGGCCGCTATTTTTAACAACGCCGATGCACAATGGCATATGGCCGCATTCCCAATAGACGTCATCCCGCCTCGCGAGGCTTCACCAGGCAGCGTTGACCAAAACGGGCGCATCCCGGATTTACAAACGCTCGCGCCGCTGCTGGCACATTCACCGACGATACTGGCTTTACTCAGATCATTGCTGACCAGTACGCTATGTACAGATACACCGTCGAGGGCGTTTTCTCTCGCCACACTGCTGACATCACGCATTAACGGCAGCGTGGCATGCTTTAATGAACAGGCCCTCACAGCTCATCAACTGGCGGACTTCATCACGATACTGCGTCTGGATGAACGCGAATTGCAGCGCTGGGAACAACGACATCCGGTTGAGCGCGCTACCCTGCAAGCGGTACAATGGCTAACCCGGGCGCCCGACCGTTTTAGCGCCGCACTGTTAACCCCGTTATTTGAACAGGGTACCTCATCGGAACAGGCTATTAACTTACTGGCCTGGAGTGGATTGTGCGGATGGTTGAATCGCTTGAAAATCGCGCTGGGCGAGACTCACTAACCACTCCGCTCATTGAAAGAGCGCTTGCTGCGACTGGCAGTTTCGCGTAAAACTGTCAGCCGCTCTTTTGGCCACGAAAATAGACAATTATGCTTCAGGACAACCCGCTGCTAGCGCAGCTTAAACAGCAACTACATTCCCAGACGCCGCGTGCTGAAGGGGTGGTAAAAGCCACGGAAAAAGGCTTTGGCTTCCTGGAAGTCGATGCACAAAAAAGCTATTTCATTCCACCGCCGCAGATGAAAAAAGTGATGCATGGTGACCGCATTGTCGCGGTGATCCATAGCGAAAAAGATCGCGAATCTGCCGAGCCGGAAGAACTGGTTGAACCGTTCCTGACGCGTTTCGTGGGTAAAGTTCAGGGTAAGAACGATCGTCTGTCCATTGTGCCAGATCATCCGTTACTGAAAGACGCTATCCCCTGCCGCGCTGCTCGCGGTGTGGATCATGAATTTAAGGAAGGTGACTGGGCCGTCGCAGAAATGCGTCGCCATCCGCTGAAAGGCGATCGCACCTTCTACGCTGAATTAACCCAGTTCATCACCTTTGCTGACGATCATTTCGTCCCCTGGTGGGTCACGCTGGCGCGCCACAATCTTGAAAAAGAAGCACCGAATGGCGTAGCCACCGAAATGCTGGATGAAGGTCTGGAACGTCAGGATCTTACCGCACTGAACTTCGTCACCATTGACAGTGCCAGCACCGAAGATATGGACGATGCGCTGTACGCCGAGGAACTGGCTGATGGCAAACTGCAATTAACCGTCGCCATTGCCGATCCTACCGCCTGGATTGCCGAAGGCAGCAAGCTGGATAACACTGCTAAAATTCGCGCGTTCACCAACTATCTCCCGGGCTTCAATATCCCGATGTTACCGCGTGAACTGTCAGACGACCTGTGCTCGCTGCGGGCTAACGAAGTCCGTCCGGTGCTCGCTTGCCGCATGACCATTGCGGCTGACGGCACTATTGAAGACGACATCACCTTCTTCACGGCGACCATCGAATCCAAAGCGAAACTGGCCTATGACAACGTGTCTGACTGGCTGGAAGGGAATAATGGCTGGCAGCCTGAAAACGATGAGATTGCCGAGCAGATCCGTCTGCTGCAGCGTATCTGCATGAGCCGTGGCGAATGGCGTCATAACCACGCCCTGGTGTTTAAAGATCGCCCGGATTACCGCTTTGTACTGGGTGAAAAAGGTGAAGTGCTGGATATCGTGGCGGAACCGCGTCGCATTGCTAATCGTATCGTGGAAGAGTCGATGATTGCGGCAAACATCTGCGCCGCGCGCGTTCTTCGCGACAAACTAGGCTTCGGGATTTATAACGTACACATGGGGTTCGATCCGGCGAATGCTGAAGCGTTGGCCGCCCTGCTGAAAACCCATGGTATGCACGTGGATGCCGAAGAGGTGTTGACGCTGGAAGGCTTCTGCAAACTGCGTCGTGAACTGGATGCTCAACCTTCTGGTTTCCTCGATAGCCGTATTCGCCGTTTCCAGTCCTACGCTGAAATCAGCGTCGAGCCAGGTCCGCACTTTGGGCTGGGCCTGGAGGCATACGCCACCTGGACCTCACCTATCCGTAAGTATGGCGATATGATCAACCATCGCCTGTTAAAAGCGGTAATTAAAGGCGAAACCATCGCTCGACCACAGGACGACATCACGATACAGATGACGGAACGCCGTCGCCTGAACCGGATGGCCGAACGTGACGTCGGTGACTGGTTATACGCCCGCTTCCTGAGTGACAAAGCCGGGACTGACACCCGTTTTGCGGCTGAAATCATCGATGTCAGCCGCGGTGGTATGCGGGTGCGCTTAGTCGACAATGGCGCCGTCGCGTTTATCCCGGCACCGTTCCTGCACGCGGTCCGTGATGAACTGGTGTGCAGCCAGGAAAACGGCACGGTACAGATCAAAGGTGACGTGGTTTACAAGGTCACTGACGTGATCGACGTGACCATCGCAGAAGTGCGAATGGAAACCCGCAGCGTTATCGCACGTCCAGCCGCATAGCACCACTAAACTCAACGGCCTTTCTCTTTTTGTGAAAGGTCGTTTTCTTTTCCTCCTGATACGCCGCCACGCACTACACTTCCTTCATCCAGTCCAATTTATTTTTTACTCTTTTCAGGTCTGCTGACTTTGCTTTTTTCTGAATCTGGATTACACATAAATATATAAATAAAACAATATGTTCAGCCATAATCACCCTGTATGAATCATGGCTACCCTTACTTTTGAGGCTCTATGCGCTTTAAACGGGATAGTACACATCATGAAAGACGTTCGGGAATTGGTAACGTTGTATAGCTTCGTGGGTTCTCACAACCCCTACTGGCGTTTGTCAGAGGAGTGTAACATCCTGCATTTCTCTATTGACGAAACGGCCGCAGCAGAACAAACCATCAAATTATCACCGGAACAAGCCGATCGCATTCGGGAAATGACAGTGATTACATCCAGTCTGCTGATGACCCTTCCCATCGATACGGATGACATTCCCGTGCACCTTGTCGGGCGAAAAATTAATAAACGTGAATGGGCAGGTAGCGCATCAGCCTGGGACGACACCCCTTCTGTGGCACGCGATCTGGCACAAGGATTATCCTTTGCCGAACAGGTCGTATCGGAAGCCAATTCAGTTATCGTGATACTTGACCGACAGGGTAACATTCAACGTTTTAATCGGTTATGCGAAGAATACACCGGGCTAAGAGAACGTGAAGTGATCGGGCAAAGCGTCTTCACGCTGTTTATGAGCCGTCGTGAAGCTGCGGCATCAAGACGCAATATTGACGTTTTTTTTCGTGAAGGCAACTCGTATGAAGTCGAGCGCTGGGTTAACACCTGTAAGGGTCAGCGCCTGTTCCTGTTTCGTAATAAATTTGTGCATAACGGCAGCGGTAAGAACGAAATATTTCTGATCTGTTCCGGGACCGATATTACCGAAGAGCGGCGCGCCCAGGAGCGACTTCGCGTGTTGGCGAACACCGACTCCATCACCGGGTTACCCAACCGTAACGCCATTCATGAGTTGATTAGCGAAGCGATTGATAACGCGGGCGACACGCAGGTCGGCATTATTTATCTCGACCTCGATAACTTCAAAAAGGTCAACGATGCCTACGGGCATATGTTTGGCGACCAGCTTTTACAGAGTGTCTCGCTGGCCATCCTAAGTTGCCTCGAAGATAACCAGTTACTGGCGCGCTTCGGTGGTGATGAGTTTATCGTCCTCGCGACGGGAACCTCCCAGGGGGCGCTGGAGGCCACGGCCTCGCGCATTCTGACCCGTCTGCGGCTACCGTTCCGCATTGGCCTGATTGAAGTGTATACCGGCTGTTCTATCGGCATTTCCCTGGCACCCCAGCATGGTAATGACAGCGAAAACGTCATTCGCAACGCGGATACCGCCATGTATACCGCCAAAGAAGGCGGACGTGGGCAGTTTTGCGTGTTCTCCCCTGAAATGAATCAGCGGGTGTTCGAGTATCTGTGGCTGGATACCAACCTGCGTAAGGCGCTGGAAAACGATCAGTTGCTGATCCACTACCAGCCCAAAATAACCTGGCGGGGTGAAGTCCGCAGCCTGGAGGCGCTGGTCCGCTGGCAGTCGCCGGAGCGTGGGTTAATTCCGCCGCTGGAATTTATCTCTTACGCCGAAGAATCAGGGCTTATCGTCCCGCTGGGGCGCTGGGTGATTCTGGACGTTGTGCGCCAGGTGGCGAAGTGGCGCGATAAGGGAATCAATCTGCGCGTGGCGGTAAACGTCTCGGCGCGTCAACTGGCCGATCAAACACTGTTCACCGATCTGAAGCAGGTTCTCCACGATCTGAATTTTGAGTATTGCCCCATTGACGTCGAGTTAACAGAAAGCAGTTTAATTGAGAATGAACAGCTAGCACTGTCCGTTATTCAGCAGTTTAGTCAGCTTGGCGCCCAGATCCATTTGGATGATTTTGGCACAGGATACTCTTCACTTTCCCAGCTTGCCCGCTTCCCGCTCGATGCGATTAAACTGGACCAGACCTTCGTCAGGGATATCCACAAACAATCAATTTCACAGTCGCTGGTACGCGCCATTGTTGCGGTGGCGCAAGCGCTAAATCTACAGGTGATTGCTGAAGGCGTGGAAAGTGCGAAAGAGGATGCCTTTCTGACCAAGAATGGTGTCAATGAGCGTCAGGGATTTTTGTTCGCTAAGCCAATGCCAGCTGCCGCGTTTGAACGTTGGTATAAGCGACATCTGAATAAAAAAATGCGCTAACCATGCAGGAATACTCGTCGAGAAATAGCGAAGAATGTACATTCCGTGACTATCGTATCTGTCTGTAATCACGGAATATATAATATTCTCCGATCATGTCGGTTAATACTATTTTTCCCTTCTCTTTTGTGATGATTTTCTGCATCATGAAATTCTAAATTTTTTGACACCAGGATGATGACCATGTCTGATATCGACGCAAAACGACTGGCCGAACGCATTGATACCGTACTGGATATCCTTGTTGCAGGTGACTCTCATTCAGCCATCCACAATCTCGAAATCCTCAAGGCTGAACTGTTAAGCACGGTCAACGAAGAAACAGCGCCAGTGTCAAAAAAACACAAAGCCCCGTGGGAGATCTGACGGCTTTGTACTTGTTATGTGGTTGCTGATATCAGACTGCTGATAACGTAACCTCCGTTTAATGTCCGATACGATACCGCTATAAAAATTAATACTATGAATTCCCGACAACAATCTATTTTGCAGATGGTGACCGATAAAGGCCAGATGAGCGTATCTGAGCTTGCCAAAATCACCGGTGTCTCTGAAGTGACGATTCGACAGGATCTGAACACGCTGGAAAAACAGAGTTATTTACGCCGTGCGCATGGTTTCGCAGTGTCACTGAATAGCGACGATGTTGAAACGCGTATGATGACCAACTTCACCCTGAAACGTGAACTGGCTGAGTTTGCCGCCTCACTGGTCAATCCTGGTGAATCCGTATTTATTGAAAACGGTAGCAGTAATGCACTGCTGGCCAGAACGCTGGCGGAACAAAAAGACGTCACTATCATTACGGTCAGCAGCTATATCGCTCACCTGCTGAAAGAAACACCCTGCGAAGTAATCCTCCTCGGCGGGATCTATCAGAAAAAAAGCGAAAGCATGGTTGGACCATTAACGCGTCAGTTTATCCAGCAGGTTCACTTTAGTAAGGCTTTTATTGGAATCGATGGCTGGCAGCCTGAAACCGGCTTCACCGGCCGTGACATGATGCGTTCAGACGTGGTCAATGCAGTGCTGGAAAAAGGCGCAGAGGTGATTGTGCTCACCGACAGCTCGAAGTTTGACGCCATTCATCCGTACACACTCGGTCCGTTGGAGCGATTCAATCGTGTCGTCACTGATGCAAAACTCAGCGCCAGCGTGCAAATGCAACTAGAGCATTCAGGATTAATCGTTAACATCATCGATACCCGCGCATAATACATCACCAGATGATTTGCCTGTCGGCAAATCATCTTCTCTCTGAGACTTATCCGACCGTCCAATTAAGACTTTTTACCTGTTGTTAACAGGGTAATGTCGTAAAATTAATGTTAGCGATATAACAGGAACACACTCTCATCAACAGATGATTGATGGTCATGCCCTGCGCTAAACGGTTTCACGGAAATACCTTTAATGACCTTAATTTCACGCTATCATTAAAGAGACTGGATTCCGTGAATCAATCATTCAGGAGAAAGTATTATGTTAGTAACGAGCAAAAAAATGACCGCTGCCATTCTGGCGATTACTCTGGCTATGTCTTTGAGTGCCTGCTCTAACTGGTCTAAACAAGACCGCAACACCGCCATTGGTGCGGGTGCAGGTGCCATTGGTGGTGCAGTCCTGACGGACGGCAGTACGCTGGGTACGCTGGGTGGTGCTGCAGTAGGTGGTATTATCGGCCACCAAGTGGGTAAATAATCTACGGTTGACCGGCTCGATATAATAATACGTTTACTTTTTCGCGACCGTACTATTTACATTACTAATAA
Source organism: Citrobacter freundii (assembly GCF_029717145.1). Taxonomy (NCBI): domain Bacteria; kingdom Pseudomonadati; phylum Pseudomonadota; class Gammaproteobacteria; order Enterobacterales; family Enterobacteriaceae; genus Citrobacter; species Citrobacter freundii. The sequence goes on from NZ_CP099222.1 coordinate 2,538,199, forward strand.
TAAAGCCACGAATATTTTCGTGGCTTTTTTTATTAGCCGCCAGCCAGTTTAACTTTCAAGCCTTTGGCTTCCAGCAAGGATTTAATCAGGTCGCGTTTATCGCCTTGTATTTCAATGACGCCCTCTTTCACGGCCCCACCACAGCCACATTTTTTCTTTAACTCGGCTGCTAATTTGGTTAGCTCTAAGTCGTCCAGATCAATACCGGTAATCAGGCAAACGCCCTTTCCTTTTCGACCGCTGGTCTGGCGTTGAATTCGCACAATACCATCGCCTTTTGGACGTTCTGTCACCGCTTTAGGTTCGTCAATTCGTCCAGACTCAGTCGAGTAGACCAGACGAGAGTTAGCGTCGCTCATTTACGCTCCTCGTTTCAGTGAGGTGTTGATCGCCTTCAGCGTCTGGGCCGGATCCGCCGACTGCGTGACCGGACGACCAATCACCATATAATCCACACCCGCTGACAGTGCCTGCTGTGGCGTCATAATGCGGCGCTGATCGCCCGCTTCACTGCCTTCAGGACGAATACCAGGCGTTACCAGCTTAAACGCCTGACCAAACTCTTGTTTGAATCGTACCGCTTCCTGTGCAGAACAGACAACGCCGTCCAGCCCGCAGTTTTGCGTTAACCGTGCCAGTCTTTCTGCATGCTCCGCAGGTGACAACGTCACTCCCAGATCGGCAAGGTCGCTGGCTTCCATGCTGGTCAGCACCGTCACGGCAATTAACAACGGCGCATCGTTACCAAATGGTACCAAGGCTTCACGAGCCGCCGTCATCATCCGTGCCCCACCCGAGGCATGAACGTTAACCATCCACACGCCAAGGTCTGCCGCAGCCGCTACGGCATGTGCCGTGGTATTGGGGATGTCATGGAATTTCAGGTCCAGAAATACGTCAAATCCACGCTGTTGCAAGTCGCGCACCAATTGAGGCCCAAAAAGCGTGAACATCTCTTTGCCCACTTTCAAACGGCAATCACGGGGATCAATTCTGTCGACAAATGCCAATGCTTTATCGCGATTATTGTAGTCCAGAGCGACAACGACAGGAGAATCAGTAACAGCACGGGGAGAAGATGAAGCAGTAAACGTCATAACCAGACCTTCCTGAAGATGGGCACCTTTCGGCACAAAATGGGTAAACGGCGTGCATTCTACCTGTGGTCATAGGAAATTAACAGATTCGATTACATCGCTGCCTGGCGATGTGGCACGGAGGCTAAATGTGCAGGATGTTATTAAACAATAAGGATGTTGTAACTAAAGTCGGTATTTTTTTAATTACAAACCGTCAAGACCGCGAATTGGCTTAATGGTTGACCATGAACGGCACGATGGGCAATGCCAGTACAGCGTGTAGGCGGTAAATCCGCATTTCTGGCAGCGGTAGCGCGGCTTACTGCGAACCTGTTCGCCGACCATATCCCGTAACACCATCAGACTCTCTTTAGCACGCCCTTCCTCGGCCTCATTGAGGTGATAGTCCATTAGTTTGTGGAAGACGCGCATCGTCGGATGACGCTGCAACTGACGGGTGATATAAACCTGCGCGGTATCGCTGCCCTCACGCGCTTCGAGGATATCCGCCAACATCAGCTCAGCGGCGGCACCGGTATTCTCCTCTACGGCGCGGCGTAAGAACTCCGCCCATTCATCGTTCTTACCAAGTTGCTGGTAGCAACTCTGTAGCATGTCCAGCGTTTCGCTGACCAGCTCTTTGTCCTGGGAAATTACGCGCTGCAGGCTTTCGACCGCCTTAGCATAGTCCCCTTTCATCATGTACACGCGTCCCATCATGATGGAAACCCGCGCACTGTTTTTGTCGGCGGCAGCCCCTTTTTTTAACAACGTCATGGCGCGGTCCATGTCGTCGCTGCCCAGTTGCTGAAGGGCCAGTTCGCAGTAGAAGTGTGCGATCTCAATTCGCTGCTTATCTTTACCGAGCTTCACCAGGCGTTCCGCAACGTCAATGGCTTTTTGCCACTCACTGGTTGCCTGATAGATCTGCAACAGCTGTTGCAACGCACCCACGCGGAAATCGGTTTCATCGGTAAGCTGATTGAACATGTCTTCAGCGCGGTCATACAGACCTGCGGCCATGTAATCGCGACCGAGTTGTTGAACCGCCAGCAAACGCTGTTCGTAGGTCAATGACGCACTTTCCATCAACGTTTGATGGATGCGGATAGCGCGATCGACTTCACCGCGCGAGCGGAACAGGTTTCCGAGGGTGAGATGAGCCTCAACGGTGCCGGTATCCTCTTTCAACATATCGAGGAACAGATCCACCGCTTTATCTTGTTGGTTGCTCAGAAGGAAGTTAACCCCGGCGACATAGTCACGCGACAGACGGTTAGCTTCGTCCTGTTTTGTTTGTTGCGCACTTCTGCGACCCATATACCACCCATAGGCAGCGGCTACAGGTAACAGCAGAAACAACAACTCCAGCATAAATAATTATTCCTTCACAACCGACGAATCGGCAGAAACCGCAACGTCGGTCGCAGGCGCAAGCTGGTTTTCCAGTCGTTTGATTTTACGTTCGGCACGCACAAGAGACACGCGAACCCTCAGCCAGAAAAGGCCGCAAATTAACCAACCAATCGCAAATCCTGCAGCAAACAACACGGCAAGCAGCGTAGAAATACGATATTCACCTTGGGCCAGCAGGTAGTTAAACGTTACCTGTTGATCGTTTTGCGCACCTAATGTCACCGAAATAACAAAAATCGCCAACACCAGTAAGAAAATGAGTAAATATTTCACATTACTTCCCGTTATGTGGTTTGAGCGAATAAATCGTGTACAACTTACCGCGTTGAGCCCTTTAAATTACCATTTTCACGACGAGTGCGAAATGGAAAAGCGCTTTAGTCTTTATGATTTAAGGGCAAAACACGAAAAATCAATCACGGTCAGCTTTCTTGTTCACGCTGCGCGATTTCTTGTTGCTCCTGAACCGGCGGTGTTAATGGCCCACAGACCCGTTGTGCAAGCCATGTCGCCAACGTAACCAGCAGCCATGATATCAACGTCGCCACGACTAAATCTCGCGGCCAGTGCATGCCCAGTAACAAACGACTGCCCATTACACCCGTCGCCCAGACCAGCAAGAAAACAATCGTTAGCGTACGTCTACGCGGCCATAATAGCCCCACGGCCAGTAACGCCCAACTGGCGGCAAACATCGTATGACCAGAGGGAAATGCGAAACCCGTCTCTTTTTGCCAGTGTTTACGTAAAAAGGTCGGGATATCCTGCTGTCCTGATAATTGCTCTTTGACTAAGTGTCCGCGCTCTTTACGCTTTAAAGTGTAGAACTCATCAACAGGGACATGGTGCGTTTTTTCCAGCCAAACCACAAAAGGTCGTGGCTCCTGCACCCTTTCTTTTACCCATGACTTGACCCCCTGGCCGATCAAAATTGCCGCGGCAAGGATGGCGAACAGCATCATCGCGGCTTTCAGACGAAATCTCAGACACCACAAAAACCACACACACAGGGACACATGAGTAATGATTCCCCAGGGTTGCGTCACCGTTTCCGTTATCCAGTATAAGGATTTTAACCACCAGACATTGTTCCCTGGCTGCCAACTCCAGCCAGACACCCACATGGACACTGGCATAATCAACAACAGAACAGCACCTACGGCGGTTCGCTTTGCGATAGAAAGCATTGCATCTCCTTTCGTCGATAAGTCTCACAATCATAACTGAAAAAATTGCGCGCCGGGAAAATTGACAATTTTGTGCCATTGCAAATACGAATGCGCTGTCGCCATTAGGCGAACGCCGTCGCCTTATGGCAAAATAGTGCCATACAGAAGCCAATAGGCGACGGCACGGCGAGTGCCAGCGTAATCTGGAGAAATACATGCAGCTTAAACGTGTGGCAGAAGCCAAACTGCCAACCCCCTGGGGTGATTTCCTGATGGTGGGATTTGAAGAACTGGCAACCGGGCACGATCATGTCGCGCTGGTATTTGGCGATATTTCGGGTCAAACACCGGTCCTGGCACGCGTCCATTCCGAATGTCTGACTGGCGATGCGCTTTTCAGCCTGCGTTGCGATTGCGGTTTCCAACTGGAAGCCGCGCTCACGCACATTGCTGAAGAGGGACGCGGTATCCTGCTTTACCATCGTCAGGAAGGTCGCAACATCGGCCTGCTGAATAAGATCCGCGCCTATGCGTTGCAAGATCAAGGCTACGATACCGTTGAAGCCAACCACCAGTTAGGTTTTGCTGCCGATGAGCGCGACTTCACCCTGTGCGCAGATATGTTTAAGCTGCTGGGCGTAGATGCAGTACGACTGCTGACCAATAATCCGAAGAAAGTTGAGATTCTGACCGAAGCTGGGATCAATATTGTCGAACGCGTGCCGCTGATCGTGGGCCGGAACCCGAAAAATGCGCATTATCTGGATACCAAAGCCGCCAAAATGGGCCATTTATTGAGCGAATAATCGCCCGGTAATTGCACATGCACCTGCCCCATGAAAAGCCTGCTTACGCAGGCTTTTTCACTTTTTACTTCAGCATATTACGAATCACATAGTGCAAAATACCGTCGTTCTGGTAGTAGGTTAACTCCGTCGCAGTATCGATACGACAGCGGCACATAATCACCTCTTTGCTGCCATCTGCGCGCATCATATTCACCGCAATTGTGGCGCCCGGTTGAATTGTTTGTAAATCCGTAATATCAATCACTTCCTCACCGGTGAGTCCCAACGTTTTACGCGTCACCCCTTGCGGGAACTCCAGCGGCAGGATCCCCATACCAATCAGGTTGGAACGGTGAATTCGCTCAAACGATTCTGCGATGACCACGCGAATACCCAGTAAACGTGGACCTTTCGCTGCCCAGTCGCGACTGGAGCCTGATCCGTATTCCTTACCGGCAATCACCGCCAGCGGCACGCTCTCCTGCTGATAACGCATGGCCGCATCGTAAATGGCTACCACTTCCGTCCCCGGTAAATGGCGAGTCATCCCGCCTTCAATTCCCGGCACCATTTCATTGCGGATACGAATGTTGGCAAAAGTACCTCGCATCATCACTTCATGATTTCCACGTCGTGAACCATAGGAGTTAAAATCCCGGCGCTCAACGCCGTGGCTCTGCAAATAGCGTCCTGCCGGGCTGTCCGCCTTAATGCTGCCAGCGGGGGAAATATGATCTGTGGTCACCGAGTCACCCAGCATCGCCAATATACGCGCCCCATGAATATCGTTTACCGGAGCCGGCGTAGCCTGCATGCCCTCGAAGAACGGTGACAGGCGAATATAGGTCGAGTCAGACTGCCAGCCGTAGGTGTCGACACGATCAACATTGATCGATTTCCATTCCGGCGTACCTTCAAACACTTCCGCATACTCTTTGTGGAACATCTCCGTGGATACCTGCTCGACGGCGCGGGCAATTTCCCGTGCAGAAGGCCAGATATCTTTCAGATATACGGGGTCACCTTTTTTATCGTGTCCGAGCGGATCTTTGGTCAGGTTAATGTTCATATTGCCCGCCAGCGCGTAAGCGACCACCAGCGGCGGAGAGGCCAGCCAGTTCGTTTTCACTAACGGATGAATGCGTCCTTCAAAGTTACGGTTACCGGAAAGTACCGCCCCCACCGTCAGGTCACCTTTTTTAATCGCCGTTTCAATAGGATCGGGTAACGGCCCAGAGTTACCAATACAGGTGGTACAACCATAGCCAACCAGATTGAACCCCAGTTCATCAAGGTACGGGGTCAGCCGGGCCTGCGCCAGATAGTCAGACACCACTTTTGATCCCGGTGCTAGCGAGGCTTTGACCCATGGTTGACGTTTCAGACCAAGAGTGACCGCTTTTTTCGCCAGTAAGCCCGCCGCCATCAGCACGCTCGGGTTTGAGGTGTTGGTACAGGAGGTAATAGCCGCAATCACCACCGCACCGTCTGGCAGCTGGTATTGATGACCGTTCAGAACATAGTCGACCGGCTGACTGTCTTTGTGCGAACTGTTCAGCTCAAGCTCATTGCTTGCCGCAAATGCTTTCGGGACATCCCCCAGCGCGACGCGATCCTGCGGACGCTTCGGTCCGGCCAGGCTGGCTTCCACATCGGCCATGTCCAGTTCCAGTGAACTGGTAAAGATCGGCGCATCGCCCGTATTACGCCACATTCCCTGCGCTTTGGCGTAGGACTCAACCAGCTCAACTTGCTCTTCGCTGCGACCGCTCAGGCGCATGTATTCGAGCGTGACGCCATCAATGGGGAAGAAACCGCAGGTCGCACCATACTCCGGTGCCATATTGGCAATGGTGGCACGGTCTGCCAGCGGCAGCGTGTCGAGGCCATCACCATAGAATTCAACAAATTTACCGACCACACCGTGCTTACGCAGCATCTGGGTCACGGTCAGGACTAGATCGGTGGCGGTGATCCCCTCACGTAGTTTTCCATCCAGCTTGAAGCCAACGACATCCGGAATCAGCATTGAGACCGGTTGCCCCAGCATCGCGGCTTCTGCTTCAATTCCGCCCACGCCCCACCCCAGTACACCAAGGCCGTTAATCATCGTAGTGTGGGAGTCGGTACCAACCAGCGTGTCCGGGTAAGCCACCCACTCGCCATCCTGCAATTCACTCCACACCGCTTTTCCCAGGTATTCGAGGTTAACCTGGTGGCAGATCCCCGTCCCCGGCGGTACAACGCTGAAGCGGCTGAATGCCTGCTGCCCCCATTTCAGAAACACATAGCGCTCGTGGTTACGCTCCATTTCCAGGCGAACGTTCTCTTCGAACGCATCATCATCACCGAAGTGGTCTACCGTCACCGAGTGGTCAATCACCAGATCAACAGGTGAAAGCGGGTTCACTTTAGCCGTATCACCGCCGAGGCGTTTAACCGCTTCGCGCATGGCCGCCAGATCGACCACCGCCGGAACGCCGGTAAAATCCTGCATCAGTACACGGGCGGGTCGATAGGCAATCTCGCGATCGGCATGGGCATTGTCCAGCCATCGAGCCAGAGAATGAATATCTTCTTCAGTAACTGAATCACCGTCCTGCCAGCGCAGCAGGTTTTCCAGCAAGACTTTTAGCGATTTGGGTAGACGGGTGATATCACCCAATGATTTGGCAGCCAGCGGCAAACTGTAGTAGCGGTAGGTTTTATCTTTAACCTGCAATGTGTCCTTACTGGCTTCGCGTAGGGTCGACGACATAGCTCCTCCTTAAATGACAGGGTGGCATCCCCTGACTTTTCTCAGGGTTAGTATTAAAGATAACACAAACAAAATGTAACGCTTTGATAACAACTCAAATTGATAAAAGCGGAGAAGCATAAATGGCGATACAAGGGGATTACGGCGTGAAGGTGGAATTACGTCATTCACTCTTCAATACGGTGAACTAATTCTAATGAAGATATAGCCAAAATAATTAGAGCGGCATGAAGGCGGCAAGTGAGTGAATCGCCAGGAGCATAGATAACTATGTGACTGGGGTGAACTAACGGAAATAACGCACATGCTGCTTTAAGTATGACGGCTATAAAACGCGGGTTAATTATTGTTTCTGTTCTTCGTCTTCATCAAATAGATCAATAAAAGCCTGCTGTGCCGGGGAAAGTTGCCACGCGTCAGGAATATTCTTTCTACATTCAGTAGTCGCATCCTGCGCTGGCTCATTGTCTTGCTGAGAAGGTGTAGACGTGGGTTGCTGCTGTTGCACGGACATGACTAACTCCACACATTCCAAACCACGAGCGCAACAACAATCCAGAACAGGACTGAACCGAGAAAGACCGTGAACCATGCTTTACGTTTCAGCGCGGGATCCCGGCGTGCTGGCTGGTTTCCAGAAGGCATCGCTAACCTCATACTATCGAAATCACTTATCATATTGGCACCAAACGATTGGTACAATTAATCATCAGATAAGAGAAATCCTAAAGAAAAAGGCGTGAAAAAGCCAGTTAATTTTCGAATCCTGAGCCGTGAATAAATCAATTGTTTGATCCGATTTAAATATTTGACAGGGTTTTGAGCAGATTTTCTAATTTAAAACTACTTTGGCGAACATTCTCCTTAAATAATATGCGGTTAATGTAACTAATTCAGACTTGCCCGTCGGTAGCGTTTTTCATACTGAGATACCGACGAGCGCTGGCCCGTTATTATTTTTCCGGCAATTTAATATCTTTAAACATTGCTTCAATGTCATCGTTAGAACGTAACGCGACCGCCGTATCCACCACATCGCGCGTCAGATGCGGCGCAAAACGCTGAATAAAATCATACATGTAACTGCGCAGGAACGTACTACGACGAAAACCGATTTTGGTGGTGCTATGGCTAAAGACATCATGCGCATCAACCCGTACCAAATCCGGATCGGAAATCGGATCGACCGCCATGCTGGCAATCACGCCCACGCCCAGTCCGAGTCGCACATAGGTTTTAATAACATCCGCATCGGTCGCGGTAAAGACAATACGCGGCTCCAGCCCCGCGCGGTTAAACGCGGTGTCGAGTTCTGAACGTCCGGTAAAGCCAAAGGTGTACGTCACCAGCGGGTATTGCGCCAGTTCTTCAATCGACACGGAGGATTTACCCGCCAGCGGATGGTCCGGCGTGACAACAATCGAACGATTCCAGTGGTAGCACGGCAGCATCACCAGATCGTCGTACAGGTGCAGCGCTTCGGTTGCAATGGCAAAATCTGCGTTGCCTTTCGACACGGCTTCCGCAATTTGGGTCGGCGAGCCCTGATGCATATGCAAAGAGACGCGAGGATAACGCTCAATAAAGCCTTTAATCACGTTAGGCAGCGCATAGCGCGCCTGGGTGTGGGTGGTCGCAATATACAGCGAGCCTTTGTCCGGCCAGGTATGTTCACCGGCAACCGACTTAATGGCATCTACCTTAGACAGAACTTCGCGCGCAATACGAATGACTTCCTGCCCTGCCGGGGTAACCTGCGTAAGGTGTTTACCGCTACGGGCAAAAATCTGGATACCCAGTTCGTCTTCCAGCATACGAACTTGCTTACTGATACCCGGTTGAGAGGTATAGAGCCCTTCGGCCGTTGAGGAGACATTAAGGTTGTGGTTAACCACCTCAACAATATAGCGAAGTTGCTGTAATTTCATGTTAGACCATCCAGATTAGCGGCATCAGACCATCGTTTATGAGCAGGCTGAATCGCGCTGCTAATACGATTTAATAATAAAAAGTTTGTTAACTATAACCACTATATCATTTTAATCAGAGCTGTATAGATACCGTCACCTATAAAAAAGGGCCGCTTACGCGACCCTTTAAGGCGATGTCAAACTGTCGGGCTGTTACTTCTTGCCTTCTACCCATTTACCGTCAACAAAGAATGCAGACCAGCCGGTCGCCTTACCGTCTTTCTCGGCAGACACATACTGCTGCTTGGTTTTACGGCTAAAACGCACCATCGCTTTGTTGCCATCCGGATCGGTCTGCGGCGCATCGGCAAGGTAGCGCAGTTTTTCCGGCAGACGATCGCGGAAGCGGTACAGCTCTTCCACTAACGGCGCACGCGTCTCACGCGATTTCGGGAAGGTATTCGCCGCCAGGAAGATACCTGCTGCGCCATCACGTAACACGAAATACGCGTCCGATTTTTCACACGGCAATTCCGGCAGTGGAACCGGATCTTCCTTCGGTGGCGCAACTTCGCCATTACGCAGGATCTTACGGGTGTTTTTACACTCGTCGTTAGTACACGCCATGTATTTACCGAAACGCCCCATTTTCAGGTGCATTTCAGAACCACATTTCTCGCACTCGACGATCGGACCGTCGTAGCCCTTGATGCGGAACTCGCCTTCTTCGATTTCATAACCGTCGCAAGTTGGGTTGTTACCACACACATGCAGCTTACGTTTTGGATCGATGAGGTAGCTGTCCATCGCCGTGCCGCACTTCTGGCAACGGCGCTTCGCGCGTAACGCGTTAGTTTCCGCGTCATCGCCTTCCAGCACGTTCAGCACTTCGTTTTCCGGCACCAGGTTAATGGTGGTTTTGCAGCGCTCTTTTGGTGGCAGCGCGTAACCGGAACAACCGAGGAATACACCTGTACTGGCGGTACGGATACCCATCTGACGACTACAGGTTGGACAGTCGATGCTGGTCAGAACCATCTGGTTCGGACGCATACCGCCCTCTTCAGGGTCTTTCTCGGCTTTATCGAGTTGCTGAGTAAAATCACTGAAGAAGTTGTCGAGCACGCCCTTCCATTCGGCTTCGTGTTTCGCCACCTGGTCGAGACTGTTTTCCATCTGCGCGGTGAAATCGTAGTTCATCAATTCGCGGAAGTTTTCTTCCAGGCGGTCGGTGACGATTTCACCCATTTTTTCTGCGTAGAAACGACGGTTCTCAACACGGACATAGCCGCGATCCTGAATCGTAGAGATGATCGACGCATAGGTAGATGGACGACCGATACCGCGCTTTTCAAGCTCTTTAACCAGTGACGCTTCGCTGAAGCGCGCAGGCGGTTTGGTAAAGTGCTGCGCGGGGGTCAGTTCAACCAATGTCAGCACATCGCCTTTATCCACCGCCGGTAAGATACGATCTTCATCGCCTTTACGCAGGGCTGGCATGACCTTAGTCCAGCCATCAAACCGCAGAATACGACCGCGCGCCTTCAGGCGGTAATCACCTGCGCCAACGGTCAGCGTGGTGGAGTCATATTTAGCTGGCGTCATCTGACAGGCGACAAACTGACGCCAGATCAGCTGATACAGTTTTTGCGCATCAGCTTCCATATCTTTCAGCGATTCAGCCAGTACGGCGACGTCTGAAGGACGGATGGCTTCGTGCGCTTCCTGCGAGTTTTCTTTACTGGCGTACTGGTTTGCGCTCTCCGGCAAATACTTTTTACCAAAGTTTTCGCCGATGTAATCGCGGACCATAGAAACCGCATCCTGGCTCAGGTTGGTTGAGTCAGTACGCATATAGGTGATGTAGCCCGCTTCATACAAGCGTTGCGCCATCATCATGGTTTTCTTCACGCCAAAGCCCAAACGGGTGCTGGCAGCCTGTTGCAACGTAGAGGTGATGAACGGCGCGCCAGGTTTGCTGCTGGTCGGCTTATCTTCACGCTCCAGCACGCTGTAACGTGCTTTTTCCAGCAGGCTTACCGCAGCAAGTGTCTGTTCGCGGTTAACCGGACGGAACGGCTTATCGTTGTGGTGCGTGACTTCCAGTGGCAGCGCGTCACCGGAAGGCGTCGTGGTGCTGGCATCTATTTCCCAGAATTCTTCCGGAACGAATGCCTTGATCTCACGTTCACGCTCTACAACCAGGCGCACGGCGACCGACTGTACGCGACCGGCAGACAGGCCACGAGCAATCTTTTTCCACAGCAGCGGCGACACCATATAGCCCACAACGCGGTCCATAAAGCGGCGTGCCTGTTGCGCATTGACACGGTCGATGTTCAGTTCGCCCGGCTTTTCAAACGCCTGCTGAATGGCATTTTTGGTAATTTCATTAAACACCACGCGACTGTAGCGGGTGTCGTCGCCCCCGATCACTTCCCGCAGGTGCCATGCAATGGCTTCCCCTTCGCGGTCAAGGTCGGTTGCGAGATAGATGTGGTCGGCCTTTTCAGCCAATTGTTTCAGTTCAGAGACGACCTTCTCTTTACCGGGCAGCACTTCATAGCGCGCATCCCAGTTGTGCCACGGGTCAACCCCCATACGGTTGACGAGAGCGCCACGTTCATCCTTTTTGGGCTTTTTAGCCGTTTTGGTGGCGGTTGAGTCGGCGCTCTTTTTAGTTGCTGAGCCACTGGTCGGCAAATCACGGATATGACCGACGCTGGATTTCACCACGTAGTCATTACCCAGATATTTGTTGATCGTTTTGGCTTTTGCCGGGGACTCAACGATGACAAGAGCTTTACCCATATTCACCTTTACCTAATTTGATTCTTCCAGGAATGCGTCGCGCGTTGATTCACCTTCCACTGGCGACGAGACATCGATATGGTCTCTGCGTCGGCGGATATCAACCCTGGTACCGGTCACGGGTTCGTAATGTAACTCCCATCTAACTGAGTTAACAGGATTTTTTTCACGAATTCGCTAAAGCACGACGGAATATTGGTCGAATGTCAAGCAAATCTGTTGCCAGATTGACGAAAGCGTCACACTGTACCTGATAAAATGCGTTACGCAACTTTATTAGCATGCAAAAACAAATCTCGCCAGTAGGCACACTATCGTAAGACCCGCTCTTTTATCAGGGAATATTTGCCCATAAGGCGGGCTCGGCGTAGACTAATGTCCTTGTTTAAGGAGTAAATAATGCATAAAGACACTCAACCCATCGATCGCGAAACTCTGCTGATTGAAGCCAACAAAATCATTCGTGAGCATGAGGACACGCTGGCGGGGATTGTCGCCACCGGCGTCACACAGCGTAATGGCGTGCTGGTTTTCAGCGGAGATTACTTTTTAGATGAACAAGGGCTTCCTACGCCAAAAAGCACCGCAGTGTTTAATATGTTTAAACACCTGGCGCATGTCCTTTCTGAAAAGTATCACCTGATCGATTAATACAAGAAATGATTTGCCGGATGGCGGCTCCGCCTTATCCGGCCTACGATGCGACGATCCTGTAGGCCGGATAAGATGCTTTAGCATCGCCATCCGGCAATGACAATTTTACATCAACGGTTTTTGACCACGCTGCCACCAGCGCAGCAGCAAGCGATCCGCACTTTCCGCTGCACTACCGGTGAAACGGTCCATCAGTTTTTTGCGCTGCAGATAGCGTACGTTAAGCACTTCGCGACCCTCCATCAAACTCAGGATCACCTCATCGCTGGTATTGATCTCATCCACCAGCCCATTTTCCAGCGCCTGTTGACCGAACCAGTGTTCCCCAGTGGCAACCTGTTCAATGTCCAGAGTCGGACGCATACGGTGCACAAAATCTTTAAACAGGTGATGCGTTTCGTTCAGGTCTTCGCGGAATTTCTGACGACCCTCTTCCGTGTTCTCACCAAGCAGCGTCAGCGTCCGTTTGTATTGCCCGGCAGTGTGCAACTCAATATCAATGTCTTTGCCTTTCAGGAAACGGTTAAAGTTAGGGATCTGCGCCACCACGCCAATTGAGCCCACAATAGCAAACGGTGCCGAAACAATTTTATCTGCCACGCAGGCCATCATGTATCCGCCGCTGGCGGCAACTTTATCGACCGTCACCGTTAATGGGATCTGCTTATCGCGCAGACGCTGCAATTGTGATGCCGCCAGCCCATAGCCATGCACCACACCACCGGGGCTTTCCAGGCGAATAACCACCTGATCTTGTGGTTTTACTACCGCCAGTACCGCCGTCACCTCTTCACGCAGCGCGCTGACTTCATGGGCATCCATACTGCCTTTAAAATCAAGCACCCAGACACGCGGTTTACCCGATGATGTATTCTCTCCCAATTTTGCTTTGGCTTTGGCCGCCTTCACTTCCAGCTTGTGCTTTTTTTTCTGCGCTTTATGCCAGAGCTTTTGTTGGTGGCTGTCCAGTAAAGACATCGCCAGGTCTTCTTTCATCTCTTTATATTGTTCACTGAGATTAATGACCCGGAGTTCACCGCGCTGACGCTTGCGTTGTGTCGCATTGACGATCAGCATAACAATCACCGCAATCGCCACTACCACTGTGACGATTTTTGCCAAAAACAGCCCATATTCAGACAACAATTCCACGAATCCCACCTTGGTTAAACAACGCAACTTTCGCTCAGTGTACAACAGGTGTGTTAACCCGTCTTGCTTCATCCATCCGCATGGTAATCGGTAAAAAGCATGACAAAGTGTTCATTTTACGGTGTTATTACCTTTGGCTGATTGAAAAATAGCAGGGTTTAAGGCATAAAACCGACAAGTTATAGAAAACGGGATGGCCAGAGCGTCGCCGAGGAGTAACCGTGCATTACCAACCCAAACAAGATCTGTTACAGGATCGCATTATTCTGGTCACCGGAGCCAGCGATGGCATCGGTCGAGAAGCTGCGCTGACCTATGCCCGCTACGGTGCAACCGTGATTCTGCTCGGGCGCAATGAAGAAAAACTTCGTCAGGTCGCCCAGGCCGTTGCCGCAGAAAACGGCGCGCCCGCGCAGTGGTTTACGCTGGATCTGCTGACCTGTACTTCCGCTGAGTGTCATGAACTGGCGCAGCGAATCAACGCCCATTACCCGCGTCTGGATGGCGTGTTGCATAATGCCGGGTTACTGGGTGAAATCGCTCCGATGATCGAACAAACTCCGCAGGTCTGGCAGGAGGTCATGCAGGTAAACGTCAATGCCACCTTTATGCTGACCCAGGCGCTGCTCCCTTTGTTGCTTAAGTCTGATTCTGGATCGTTGGTCTTTACCTCATCCAGCGTTGGTCGTCAGGGACGCGCCAACTGGGGGGCCTATGCAACCTCGAAGTTTGCCACCGAAGGCATGATGCAGGTGCTGGCAGACGAGTATCAAAACCATCATTTGCGCGTAAACTGTATTAATCCTGGCGGCACGCGTACCGGCATGCGTGCCAGCGCATTCCCAACAGAAGATCCACAAAAATTAAAAACACCCGCCGACATTATGCCGCTGTACCTGTGGCTGATGGGCGACGACAGCCGGCGTAAAACCGGTATGACCTTCGACGCCCAACCGGGCCGTAAACCAGGAATTGCCCAATGAGTGAAGAACGCTATCAGCAGCGCCAGCAGCGCGTAAAAGACCGTGTTGACGCACGCGTTGCCGCCGCAAAGGATGAGCGCGGTATCATCATCGTCTTTACCGGCAACGGTAAAGGGAAAACCACCGCCGCATTTGGTACCGCCACGCGCGCGGTCGGTCACGGTAAAAAAGTCGGCGTGGTGCAGTTCATTAAAGGCACGTGGCCCAACGGCGAACGAAACTTACTGGAACCCCACGGCGTTGAGTTTCAGGTCATGGCGACAGGATTTACCTGGGAGACGCAAAACCGAGATTCTGACACCGCTGCCTGTCTGGCCGTGTGGGAGCACGGTAAACGGATGCTGGCCGATCCTGAGCTGGATATGGTGGTGCTGGATGAGTTGACGTACATGGTGGCGTATGACTATCTACCGCTGGAAGAGGTGCTCGACGCCTTAAGCGCGCGCCCTTCTCACCAGACGGTGATTATCACTGGTCGAGGATGCCATCGCGATATTCTGGAATTAGCTGATACGGTCAGCGAGTTGCGCCCGGTCAAGCACGCCTTTGAGGCGGGGGTGAAAGCCCAAATAGGGATCGATTATTGAGTGTAGGCCGGATAAGGCGTTTGCGCCGCATCCGGCTCCACGCTAACGCCTGATGGCGCTTTGCTTATCAGGCCTACTCATGATTAACCGTTGTTGTTACGACCGCCCGGACGACGGCTACCGCCGACCTGGGTGTGACGTTTAACTGCACGGCGGATCTGGTTCGCCTTCATGCGACGACGGTCTTTCTCAACAGCAACCTTCGAGCTGGTTTCCGGCTGCAGTTCCACCAGTTGACGCAGATAGTTTGTCTGGGCGAGATCAAGCTCCGTCCAGCCACCACGCGGCAGACCTTTCGGCAGCGGAATATCACCGTAACGTACGCGGATCAAACGGCTCACCTGCACGCCAACGGCTTCCCACAGGCGACGCACTTCGCGGTTACGCCCTTCGGTCAAGGTGACGTTATACCACTGGTTAATCCCTTCACCACCGCTGAACTTGATGGTTTTAAATGCGGCCGGACCATCTTCGAGTTGCACGCCACGGCTCAGGTCACGCAGTTTCGTTTCATCCACCTGGCCAAACACACGCACCGCGTATTCACGCTCAACTTCACGGCTCGGGTGCATCAGACGGTTCGCCAGTTCACCATCGGTGGTGAACAGCAGTAAACCACAGGTATTCACGTCCAGACGACCCACCGCAATCCAGCGCGCATCGCGCAGTTTTGGTAGACGGTCAAAGACGGTCGGACGACCTTCCGGGTCGTTACGGGTACACAATTCACCTTCCGGCTTGTAATACGCCAGAACGCGGCAGATTTGTTCCGCAGATTCTTTAACCGAAATCAGATGACCGTCGATACGGATTTTCAGACCCGGTGTTACGTCAACGCGATCGCCAAGCGTGGCAATTTTGCCGTCAACGCTCACGCGACCTGCTGCAATAATGGTTTCAATTTCACGGCGAGAACCGTGGCCAGCGCGCGCCAGCACTTTTTGTAACTTTTCGCTCATAGAGCTTCCTTTAGGTGTCGCCTTCACAGGCGTCGAACAGGAGAATCAACGGCGCCAGTTAGCGCCATTTTAAGGCCGCGTAGTATACCGAGTTGCGCCCTTATAAGAAAGGTTTAACGTCGCCGACGCCTTCACGCAACACCACCGGCGAGTCATCGGTTAAATCGATAACCGTGGTGGGCTGCTGACCGAGATACCCGCCGTGGATAATCAAATCCACCTGCTTCTCCAGACGATCTTTAATCTCTTCCGGATCGGACTCGGTAAATTCGCTACCTGGCAGCATCAGCGAAGTGGAGAGCATAGGCTCGCCCAACGCTTCCAGCAACGCGAGCGCAATCGGATTGGACGGTACGCGCAGACCGATGGTTTTACGTTTTTCCTGCAGCAATCGGCGCGGCACTTCTTTCGTCCCTTTCAGGATGAAGGTGTAGTTGCCCGGAGTATTGTTTTTAATTAAACGAAAAGCAACGTTGTCCACGAATGAATACGTCGACAGTTCGGACAGGTCACGGCACATCAACGTGAAGTTGTGTCCATCGGGCAGATGGCGGATACGGCAAATACGCTCCATCGCCCCTTTGTCTTCGATTTTGCAGCCTAACGCATAGCCGGAATCAGTGGGATAAACGATCACCCCACCTTTACGCACAATTTCAACGGCCTGATTGATCAGGCGTTGCTGTGGGTTATCAGGATGGATATAAAAAAACTGACTCATACTTTCCTCTCAGTGGTCTCGGGCTGTTCCCAAAGCTGCCAGACGCCTTCAACGCCTGCGGGCAACCAGAGCTTACGACCCAATTCAATCCACGGGCACGGCTGATGAAAATCAGACCCTTGTGATGCCCACAGCTGATGCTGACGCGCCAGCGTCGCCAGATGGGTACGCTCATTGGGAGACTGTTGACACTGTGCCACTTCCATCGCGTCACCGTGATGTTCGGCAAACCAGGCAACCAGTCTTTTCAGCCACTTAGCGCTAAGATCGTACCGACCAGGATGAGCCAGCACCGCCTTACCGCCAGAATGATGAATGACATCAATAGCTTGTTCTATTGTACACCACTGTGGCGGAACGTAACCGGTTTTCCCGCGGGCAAGGTATTTTTTAAACACGTCAGCCATGGTCGTAGCTTTGCCACTCTCAACCAGGAAACGCGCAAAATGGCCTCTCGTGACGGTCCCGCCGTCAGCCAGACGTAACGCGCCTTCCCACGCGCCCGGGATATGTGCTTTGTCCAGTCGCTCAGCAATTAGCTGCGCACGCAGCTGACGACGCGCGGTTTGTTCTGCCAGAAACGCACGCATCATGGGGTGGTCGATATCGATATTCAGGCCGACGATATGGATCTCGTGGTTTTCCCAGACCGTGGAAATTTCAACGCCCGCTATCAACTTCAACGCTAAACCTGAACGTGAAATTTCTTCTCTTGCCGCCGGAATCGCTGCCGTGGTGTCATGATCGGTAATCGCCAGTGTCCCGACTCGCATCTCTACCGCACGGTGTACCAATGCTTCAGGTGTCAATCGTCCATCGGACGCCGTTGTATGACTGTGCAGGTCGTAAATCACTGCGTAATTCGTGTCGCTCAAGGCGGCTCCCGTTTCAATAAATGTCGTATCACGCTCATCATAGCGTTTTAGACAAATTTACTGAAATCAGGTGTTGACTTTATTCCATTGAACTAGTTAACTAGTACGCAAGTTCACATGAAGAAAGAAGGTATCTGAGATGAAAGCAACATATGTCCTGCACGGTGGGTGGCGCACTTCCTGATTTCGGGCAGTGTCTTACGTCTGCAATATGCAACCAGATACCCGGCCCGCCAACTAAGCGGGCTTTTTTTTGAACAAAATTAATGAGAATAACGATGCAAACACAAAAACCGACACTCGAACTGCTGGCCTGTGACGCCGCCTACCGTAACAACCCGACCGAGCTGTTTCATCAGGTCTGCGGTGCGCGCCCGGCGACATTGTTACTGGAATCCGCCGATATCGACAGCAAGGACGACCTGAAGAGTCTGCTGTTGGTCGACAGCGCGCTGCGTATTACCGCCTTAGGTGACACCGTTACCATTCAGGCGTTGTCAGCGAATGGAGCCTCCCTGCTCCCGTTGCTGGATGCCGCCTTGCCAACTGGTGTTGAAAACCAACAACAGCCGAATGCCCGCCAGTTGCGTTTTCCGGCCGTCAGCCCACTGCTGGATGAAGATGCCCGCTTATGTTCCCTGTCGGTCTTTGACACGTTCCGTTTAATGCAGGAACTGGTTAATGTGCCGGAGCAGGAGCGTGAAGCCATGTTCTTCGGCGGTCTGTTTTCCTACGATCTGGTCGCTGGATTCGAAGATTTACCCCAGCTTGAAGCCGGCAACCGCTGCCCTGATTACTGCTTCTACCTGGCCGAAACCCTGATGGTCATTGACCACCAGAAAAAAAGCACCCGTATTCAGGCCAGCGTGTTCACGCCCTGCGAGGAAGAAAAACAGCGTCTGGCCCAGCGACTGGCGCAGTTGAGCCAGCAGTTAACCGAACCCGCGCCGCCGCTGCCCGTTATTGAAGTACCAGAAATGCGCTGCGAGTGTAATCAGAGCGATGAAGAGTTCGGTACCGTCGTGCGCGGTTTGCAAAAAGCCATTCGTGCCGGTGAGATTTTCCAGGTAGTGCCTTCCCGCCGTTTTTCACTGCCCTGCCCGTCACCACTTGCTGCCTATTATGTTCTGAAAAAGAGCAATCCCAGCCCGTACATGTTCTTTATGCAGGATAACGATTTCACGTTGTTCGGTGCCTCGCCGGAAAGTTCGCTGAAATACGACGCCACCAGCCGCCAGATTGAGATCTACCCCATTGCCGGGACTCGCCCACGCGGCCGTCGTGCTGACGGCTCGCTGGACCGCGATCTCGACAGCCGTATTGAGCTGGAAATGCGCACTGACCATAAAGAACTTTCCGAGCACCTGATGCTGGTGGACCTGGCGCGTAATGACCTGGCACGTATCTGTACCCCGGGCAGTCGCTACGTGGCCGACCTGACCAAAGTTGACCGGTATTCCTTCGTGATGCACCTGGTTTCCCGCGTGGTCGGCGAACTGCGTCATGACCTTGACGTCCTGCATGCATACCGTGCCTGTATGAACATGGGCACGCTGAGCGGTGCGCCGAAAGTGCGCGCCATGCAGCTTATCGCCGAGGCTGAAGGTCGCCGCCGCGGTAGCTATGGCGGCGCGGTCGGTTACTTCACCGCCCACGGTGATCTGGACACGTGCATTGTGATTCGTTCTGCCCTGGTAGAAGACGGTATCGCCACCGTGCAGGCGGGTGCCGGGATTGTTCTGGACTCTGTACCGCAGTCTGAAGCCGATGAAACCCGTAATAAAGCGCGTGCGGTTCTGCGTGCTATCGCCACAGCACACCACGCACAGGAGATTTTCTAATGGCTGATATTCTGCTGCTCGATAACATTGATTCTTTTACCTATAACCTGGCAGATCAGCTGCGTACCAACGGCCACAACGTGGTGATTTATCGCAACCATATCCCGGCTCAGACCTTAATTGACCGCTTAGCGACCATGAAAAACCCGGTACTGATGCTTTCGCCAGGTCCGGGCGCGCCAAGCGAAGCAGGCTGCATGCCGGAGTTGTTGACTCGCCTGCGCGGCAAATTGCCGATTATCGGTATTTGCCTTGGGCATCAGGCGATTGTCGAAGCTTACGGCGGATATGTAGGTCAGGCGGGAGAAATCCTGCACGGCAAAGCCTCCAGTATTGAACACGACGGTCAGGAAATGTTCGCCGGTCTGGCTAATCCCTTGCCTGTGGCGCGTTACCATTCACTGGTCGGCAGCAACGTCCCGGCGGGACTAACCATTAACGCCCACTTCAACGGCATGGTGATGGCGGTTCGCCACGACACCGACCGCGTGTGCGGATTCCAGTTCCATCCGGAATCAATTCTCACCACTCAGGGCGCGCGTCTGCTGGAGCAAACGCTGGCCTGGGCACAGCAGAAGCTTGAACAAACCAACACGCTGCAGCCTATTCTCGAAAAACTGTATCAGGCCCAGACGCTGTCCCAGCAGGAGAGCCACCAATTGTTCTCTGCAGTCGTGCGCGGTGAATTGAAGCCGGAGCAGCTGGCTGCCGCACTGGTCAGCATGAAAGTGCGCGGTGAGCATCCGAATGAAATTGCCGGGGCGGCGACGGCCCTGCTGGAGAACGCCGCGCCGTTCCCACGTCCGGACTATCTGTTTGCCGACATTGTCGGGACCGGCGGTGACGGCAGTAACAGCATCAATATTTCCACCGCCAGCGCGTTTGTCGCCGCAGCCTGTGGGTTAAAGGTAGCGAAGCACGGTAACCGTAGCGTCTCCAGTAAATCAGGATCATCCGATCTGCTGGCGGCCTTTGGCATCAACCTGGATATGAATGCCGATAAGTCGCGCCTGGCGCTTGACGAACTGGGCGTATGTTTCCTGTTTGCACCGAAATATCACACCGGTTTTCGTCACGCCATGCCGGTTCGTCAGCAGCTCAAAACCCGCACGCTGTTTAACGTGCTAGGGCCGCTGATTAACCCTGCGCATCCGCCGCTGGCGCTGATCGGCGTCTACAGCCCGGAACTGGTACTGCCCATTGCCGAAACCCTGCGCGTGCTGGGATATCAGCGTGCAGCCGTGGTGCACAGCGGCGGAATGGATGAAGTTTCGCTGCATGCACCGACCATTGTGGCCGAATTGCATGACGGCGAAATCAAGAGTTATCAGCTGACGGCAGACGACTTTGGCCTGACGCCATATCACCAGGAACAGCTGGCGGGCGGCACGCCGGAAGAAAACCGTGACATTCTCAGTCGCTTGTTACAAGGTAAAGGTGAAGCCGCGCACGAGGCCGCCGTGGCAGCGAATGTCGCCATGTTAATGCGCCTGCACGGCGAAGAAGATTTAAAAGCCAACGCACAAATCGTGATTAATGTCCTGCGTAGCGGTGCGGCCTATGACCGGGTCACCGCCCTGGCAGCAAGAGGGTAAATGATGCAAACCGTTTTAGCGAAAATTGTCGCAGACAAGGCGATTTGGGTAGAAGCCCGCAAACAGCAACAACCGTTGGCCAGCTTTCAAAATGATGTTCAGCCAAGCTCGCGACATTTTTATGATGCGCTGCAAGGCGCGCGGACCGCGTTTATTCTGGAGTGCAAAAAAGCCTCTCCGTCAAAAGGCGTGATCCGTGATGACTTTGACCCGGCACATATTGCGGGTGTGTATAAACATTATGCCTCGGCGATTTCTGTGCTGACCGACGAGAAATATTTCCAGGGAAGCTTTGATTTCCTGCCCATCGTCAGCCGCATCGCACCACAGCCGATTCTGTGTAAAGACTTTATTATCGATCCTTACCAGATTTACCTGGCCCGTCATTACCAGGCTGACGCTTGTTTACTGATGCTATCCGTGCTGGATGACGAACAATATCGTCAGCTTGCCGCCGTGGCACACAGCCTGAAAATGGGTGTGCTGACCGAGGTCAGCAACGAAGAAGAGCTGGAACGTGCCATTGCGCTTGGCGCAAAAGTCGTGGGCATTAACAACCGCGATCTGCGCGACCTGTCGATTGACCTCAATCGCACCCGCCAACTGGCACCGCGACTGGGCCACGGCGTGACCGTCATCAGCGAGTCCGGCATTAATACCTACGGCCAGGTGCGCGAACTCAGCCATTTCGCCAACGGTTTTCTGATTGGCTCCGCGCTGATGTCGCATCAGGACCTACATGCAGCGGTACGTCGCGTGCTGCTCGGCGAGAATAAAGTCTGCGGACTGACGCGCGCACAGGATGCCCATACGGCGTATGAATCCGGCGCAATTTATGGCGGACTGATTTTTGTTCCTTCTTCACCACGTGCCGTCAATATTGAGCAGGCTCGTGAGGTCATGACAGGTGCGCCGCTACAGTACGTTGGCGTGTTTCGCGACAGCAATATTGATGACGTGTGCTCCACCGTCGGGCATTTATCACTGACAGCCGTGCAACTGCACGGGAACGAAGATCAGACTTATATCGATACGCTGCGTGCGGCATTACCGCAACAGGTGCAAATCTGGAAGGCGCTGAGCGTGGGCGAGTCACTGCCAGTCCGCAGCTATCAGCATGTTGATAGATACATTTTCGACAACGGCCAGGGCGGCAGCGGACAGCGCTTTGACTGGTCGCTGTTGGGTGGGCAATCACTGGATAACGTTTTACTGGCTGGCGGACTCGGTGCAGATAACTGCGTCGACGCGGCTAAAACCGGCTGTGCCGGTCTCGATTTCAATTCTGGCGTAGAGTCGCAGCCGGGCATCAAAGATGCGCGTCTGCTGGCCTCGGTCTTTCAAACACTGCGCGCATATTAAGGAAAAGGACATGACAACATTACTCAACCCCTATTTTGGTGAATTTGGCGGCATGTATGTGCCACAGATTCTGATGCCTGCCCTGCGCCAGCTGGAAGAAGCCTTCGTCAGCGCGCAGAAAGATCCTGAGTTTCAGGCGCAGTTTACCGACCTGCTGAAAAACTATGCAGGCCGCCCTACCGCGCTGACCAAATGCCAGAACATCACCGCAGGTACTCGCACCACCCTGTATCTGAAGCGTGAAGACTTGCTGCACGGCGGTGCGCACAAGACTAACCAGGTGTTGGGTCAGGCGCTGCTGGCAAAACGTATGGGTAAAACCGAGATCATCGCTGAAACAGGTGCCGGTCAACACGGCGTAGCTTCCGCGCTCGCCTGTGCCTTGCTTGGCCTGAAGTGTCGCATCTATATGGGTGCGAAAGACATCGAACGCCAGTCTCCCAACGTGTTCCGTATGCGGCTGATGGGCGCCGAGGTGATCCCGGTACACAGCGGCTCCGCCACGCTGAAAGATGCCTGTAATGAAGCGCTGCGCGACTGGTCTGGCAGCTACGATACTGCGCACTATATGCTTGGTACGGCGGCTGGCCCACATCCTTTCCCAACTATTGTGCGTGAGTTCCAGCGCATGATCGGCGAAGAAACCAAAGCGCAGATCCTCGAAAAAGAAGGTCGTCTGCCGGATGCCGTTATCGCCTGCGTGGGTGGTGGGTCGAATGCTATCGGTATGTTTGCTGATTTTATTAATGACACCAGCGTCGGGTTGATTGGCGTTGAGCCGGGCGGTCACGGGATTGAGTCCGGTGAACATGGCGCGCCGTTGAAGCATGGTCGCGTCGGGATTTACTTCGGCATGAAATCACCGATGATGCAAACCGAAGAGGGGCAAATCGAAGAGTCCTATTCGATTTCAGCGGGTCTGGATTTCCCATCCGTCGGGCCACAGCATGCTTACCTGAACAGTATTGGCCGTGCCGATTACGTATCGATTACCGATGACGAAGCGCTGGAAGCCTTTAAAACCCTGTGCCTGCATGAAGGGATCATTCCGGCCCTGGAGTCATCACATGCCCTGGCGCACGCGTTGAAAATGATGCGTGAGGATCCGGACAAAGAGCAGCTGCTGGTGGTTAACCTCTCCGGTCGCGGCGACAAAGACATCTTCACCGTACACGATATTCTGAAAGCACGAGGGGAAATCTGATGGAACGTTATGAAAACCTGTTTGCACAGCTGAAGGACCGCAAAGAAGGTGCATTTGTCCCCTTCGTCACCCTCGGCGACCCTTCTGTTGAGCAGTCGCTGAAGATTATTGATACGCTGATCGACGCCGGAGCTGATGCGCTCGAACTCGGGATCCCCTTCTCCGACCCGCTGGCTGACGGCCCGACCATTCAGGATGCGACTTTACGTGCTTTTGCCGCAGGCGTCACGCCGTCGCAATGCTTCGAAATGCTGGCGTTGATCCGTCAAAAACATCCCAATATTCCTGTTGGCCTGCTGATGTACGCCAATCTGGTATTCAGTAAAGGCATTGACGAATTTTACGCCCAGTGTGAAAAAGTCGGCGTGGATTCAGTGTTAGTCGCCGATGTGCCGGTTGAGGAGTCTGCGCCATTCCGGACAGCGGCACTGCGCCACAACGTGGCACCGATTTTCATCTGCCCGCCGAACGCTGATGACGACCTGCTGCGCCAGATTGCGTCCCATGGTCGCGGTTATACCTATCTGTTGTCTCGTGCTGGCGTGACTGGCGCCGAAAAGCGTGCTGCGCTACCGCTGCATCATCTGGTCGAGAAGCTGAAACAATACAATGCACCGCCGTCGTTGCAAGGCTTCGGTATCTCAGCGCCTGAGCAGGTCGCGGGGGCGATTGAAGCAGGTGCTGCCGGGGCGATTTCAGGCTCGGCGATTGTGAAAATTATCGAGAAAAATGTCACCGCACCGGAACAGATGCTGACAGAGCTAAGGGCTTTTGTCAGCGCGATGAAAGCCGCCACGCATCAGTAATAAGCCACAACCGCCAGCGTAAATCTGGCGGTTTTATCCTTCTTTCGCCTGCTTCATTTTGTACATGGCGTTATCTGCGTTCTGAATAGCCACATCCAGTTCACCGTTCACTTCCGCAATTCCCCATGACACCGACAGCGGCACAGTGTGCCCCTCCACCACAAATACGTGATTATTGACCTGACCGCTAATACGCTCAGCGATGGCGATAGCGTCACTCGCCTGAGAGCGAAACAGCAGGATCATAAACTCATCCCCGCCGGTACGAATCACCAGATCGTGACTGGTTCGGGTATTAGACAGCATTCTGTTGGCAATGGTTTGCAGTGCGCGATCCCCGGCCGCGTGGCCCCAGGTGTCGTTGACGGCCTTAAACTTATTACAGTCCAGAAGTACCACCGAACAATGGGATAAATCCCGGCGTTTAATAATGTCGAGGATCCTGCGGTTAAAACAACCGGTCAGCGAATCGATATACACCTTTAGATCGCTTTCATTCAGCCACGATTTCAACGAAAAGCTAATGATAATAAAGAAGAACGGCGCCAAAAGAATCACAATTCCGGCATGCGCATCGTGTACCATAAAACGACCTAACGAGATCGAATAGTGCAGCGCGTACTTTTCTGACAACATCCTGACATGAGCGTTGTTCAGGTTTGCGCATTTCCCGGCTAAACAGAGACTCTCGTTGTTGAGTAAATTAACCAATGCCACATTAAGACCCGGCGGAAGCTGGTATTCAAACGCGTTTGCCAACTCATCTTGCAATTCCGGTTTCGAATGGTCATAAACCAGGTACGCCACGATATGATCGGAGATATCATCGCCTGACAGATCGTAAATATAGCTAACGACACTGTACGCCTTATCACCGGTGATTTTATCGGTGTAAAAATTGGTCGAACTAAGGGCTTTGTTTTTGACGTTTTTTTGCAGTAGTCGGGTATAAAAATCGACCGGCGGGTAGAAAAAATTGGAAATATCGAGCGCCATCTCGGAGTCAGCGAAAGAAAAATTGTGAGAGTCGGCAGGAGTAAACCAGTAAAAATAATCTGCGTCTTTGGCGATAATATAACGATGCGCGTCGAAAGTGCCCGGATTGAGCTCATTCACCATTCCGCGGATAAACTCTGCGGCGGTAAACATACACAGGGCCTGCTGGCTGGGCTGCTTAGCGATAATGGCTCCAGATGCCGAATGTATCCGCTTTCGATCGGCGTTGATTCCCCACTCCCCCTCCTCGCGCGGAACAAAGCGCGACTTGCTGCCACATCGTCCACCATTAATGGTGTGGTGATAACGCTCACCGATGGCGTCCGCGATCAGTTCATTGTCGTTAAAGATGTCCATGAGACGCGTTTGGAGACGGTTGATACCTTCACTTGCGGTGGCCGTACGCTGCTCGTAAATGATGAACAGGAACAGTGATGTAAATATCAGTGTAATGAGGCCAGAGACCAGCAACGCCTGCCTGTTTCTGAGCTTATCCTGCACAATCTTCACGCGTCCACCCTGATAGTTACCCGCATTGCCAAATCAGTTACTTGAGCGCTAAGTTACAGATTTACCCATAAAAAGCATATCTTTATTAACAAATGCGCAAACTAGTCTTCACCATCGAGCAGATAGCCCGCCCGGCGAATGGCCTCACGGCAGTCGCTGACGCCGGCGGCATAACCCGCTTCAATTTCGCAAACCGGGCTGGCACTGCAATAAGGTAATTTGATCGGTACGGCCAGAGCGTGTTCAAGGCTCTCCACCCGAGTCATATACCCCAGCAGTGCGCGCGCAGCATACAGGGCGAACTCTGCTATGTCATCGTTGGGTGATGATTCCAGAAGTGAAATTTTTTGTTGCAGCTGTTGGCGGGACAATTCCATCGTCAATGCCCTCAAAGCAGGTTTGCTTAAAGAGTAGCATTTGATCGAAGGGTGAAAAGGCGGGAGGGAAAAAACAGGAGCCAAAAGACGGGACAACGCTCGCCCCGTCTTTTCACATTTGAATCTCAGCGTTAGAAGCGATAACCCGCAGAGAACATAAACACCCACGGATCGAGGCGTACGTTATCGTGCTGCTGTGCGCCAGCCAGTTTGTAGCTCGCGGTGGTGTCGATATCCATGTACCAGACCGACATGTTAATCAGCCAGTCGCGATTGATTAAGTAGTCCATCCCCACCTGTCCCGCCGCACCCCAGGAGTCTTTCAGGCTCAGGTCAGATAATCCGGTTTCTTTGCCGTTATCGTTAAATCCTTCGTCGAAGAACGTGGTGTAGTTAACGCCGACGCCAACGTAAGGACGCAACTTGCTGCTGGAGTCGCCAAAGTACCACTGCGCCATTAGCGTTGGCGGTAAATGATGAACGGTCGCGATATCCCCGGTGGTTGAGGTGCCGATTTTATGACGAAACGGCGTTGCGGCCAGTAATTCGACACCAATATTGTCGGTCGCCATATAGGTGAATGTCAGCCCCAGTTGCGTGTTATTGCTGACGTCAAAACCGCCTAAACTTCCCAGCGTACCGCCCGCACCTTCCGTCGGTCTTACGGTTGCAGAACCTGCGCGAATAAAGAACTCTCCCGCTTCATGCGCAAATGCGTTCCCGGAAAGTAGAGTTGTTAATGCCAATGCTGCCACTGTTAATTTTTTCATGTCCGCTCCATCGTTATGGTTATAAAAGCGGAACGAATATACCTACAATGGAGTAATAAATGATCTAACACAGATCACATTGACGTCTGTAATTTAACATTTATTGATCCAGATTAAGTTAGAACTTGCATTCAAAATCCTGGTTAACTTAATTCAGATCAATTTTGATATATTTCCACCCTGTGAGCATTTTCCCTTCAATGGTATACGGACGTAATGAGCCATGGTGTACAGAGAACAAGTAGCGTTGTTGCATAATGCTGAAGTCATAGCCAAAAATTACCGCCGCTTTACAAAGATATGCTTTTCCATACACCTCGCGATGCTGCCACTGTTGAGTTATCCAGGGTACAATTGCCCGCAAATGAACACCTGCAAAACTCAAGGAGAGTGCATGTCAATCACGGCGAAGTCCGTTTACCGTGACACGGGAAACTTTTTCCGTAATCAATTCATTACCATCTTACTGGTATCGCTGTTGTGCGCGTTTATCACGGTGGTGTTCGGGCATGCTTTTTCCCCCAGCGACGCGCAGATTGCGCAACTCAGTGAAGGGGATCAGATAACCAACAGCGTGGGACTGTTCGACCTGGTGCAGAACATGACACCGGAACAGCAGCAAATCCTGCTACGTGCGTCAGCGGCATCGACATTTTCTGGACTTATCGGCAATGCCATCCTCGCGGGCGGTATTATTCTGATGATCCAGTTAATTTCAGCAGGCCATCGAGTCAGCGCGTTGCGGGCCATTGGTGCCAGTGCACCGGTATTGCCTAAGCTGTTTATTCTGATTTTTCTGACTACCCTGCTGGTGCAAATCGGGATTATGCTGGTCGTTGTACCCGGTATTGTGCTGGCCATTCTGCTGTCGCTTGCGCCAGTGATGATGGTTCAGGATAAGATGGGTGTCTTTGCAGCCATGCGCAACAGTATGCGTTTGGCGTGGTCTAACATGCGACTGGTTGCGCCCGCTGTGATCGGTTGGCTGCTGGCAAAAACGTCACTGTTGCTGCTCGCCCCCACTTTTGCTGTATTAACGCCGAATGTTGGCGCGGTAGTGGCGAATACGCTGAGCAATATGATTTCTGCCGTTTTGCTGATCTATTTGTTCCGCCTGTATATGCTGATTCGCCAATAAACCCTGAACGCATCCCGGCCTCTTGGTCGATGCTTTTTGATTACGGAATCGAAGAATGAAGCAGTTTCTTGATTTTTTACCGCTGGTGGTCTTTTTCGCTTTTTATAAGCTTTATGACATCTATGCGGCGACCTCGGCACTGATTGTCGCGACGGCCATTGTGTTGATTTACAGCTGGGTTCGCTATCGCAAGGTCGAGAAGATGGCGTTGATCACCTTTATTCTGGTGGCTGTTTTTGGCGGCCTGACCGTTTTCTTCCACAACGATGAATTCATTAAGTGGAAGGTAACGGTGATATATGGGCTGTTTGCGGGTGCCTTACTGGTCAGCCAGTGGGTGATGAAAAAACCGCTGATTCAGCGCATGTTAGGTAAAGAACTGACGCTGCCGCAGCCGGTATGGTCGAAACTGAACCTGGCCTGGGCCGTCTTTTTCATCCTGTGCGGTCTGGCGAATATCTACATCGCGTTTTGGCTGCCGCAAAATATCTGGGTTAACTTCAAAGTGTTTGGCTTAACCGCCCTGACGTTGGTCTTCACGCTGCTGAGCGGGGTATATATTTACCGTCATCTGCCGCAGGAAGATAAGTCATAATGTGCATTCGCCAGATCTGCGGATCTGGCGAATTTTTAACCCACCATACCTTTCTCTCACTTTAACACCGCTTTGCACACCGCCTCCCCTCTGTTCTCAGCCCACAAATTCTAGTAGCATCGCGCCTGTAATCTTTCTCTACAGTCGGTTCTACAATGACAACAACGAATAACACCCCTCAAGGTGAGCTGGTTTTACGTACTCTGGCCATGCCAGCCGATACCAATGCTAACGGCGATATTTTTGGCGGTTGGCTGATGTCGCAAATGGATATCGGTGGCGCTATTCAGGCCAAGGAAATCGCGCACGGTCGTGTGGTCACGGTGCGAGTGGAAGGAATGAGTTTTTTACGCCCGGTTGCCGTCGGTGATGTGGTCTGTTGCTATGCGCGCTGTGTGAAGCGCGGTAACACATCCATCAGCATTAATATTGAAGTCTGGGTTAAGAAAGTGGCATCTGAGCCAATTGGGCAACGCTACAAAGCCACCGAAGCGTTGTTTATCTACGTGGCCGTGGATAAAGATGGGAAACCCCGTCCGATCCCCGCCTCTGCCTGATACGACACGTTAACGTCGAAATCAGACAAGCATTATGCTAATTGCCGGATGATGGCGTAGCGCCTCATCCGGCCAACTTCTTACTCGATCTGCGCAGTACCGTTCAGACGGAAAACAATATTCACCACCAGTCCGGAGCCGGGTTTTCCCGCCTCGTAGCGCCATTTGCGCATGGCATTCTTCACTTCACGCTCAAACATATTGGCGGGCTGCGCGGAAAGCACCTCCACGTTCTCAACCCGGCCATCTGACGTCACGTCAAATCTCACTTTTACACGACCTTCAATACGCAGCGCCTGCGCACGTGCCGGATACTGTGGCTGATTACGACTCAGCGCACGCGGGCCAGCAGGCGCACTGACGGTCGGCTTGCTGGTGGCCGGGGCGGTACTGGTGGTCGGGCGCGCAGACGCGGTGTTTTCAACTGGCGCAGCCGGGCGTGATTCAACCGGTTTAACGTCACGTTTCGGCTGTTCTTGCACCTTTTTCACCGGTTTTGGCTTCGGTTTTGGCTTTGGCTTCGGTTTCTCAATAACGACCGGTGCCTCCTTCGGCGGTTCAGGAATCGGTTCCGGTTCTGGCTCGACGACGGGCTCCGGAGGCGGCTGAACAACCTGCGGCGGTTCGAGGTCAGCTGGCGCGACCATCGTGATAGAAATCGGCTGCGCGGGCGCAGGCAGTTCAATAACCTGATGTACCGAGGTATACAGCAGTCCTGCCACTACAGCACCATGAACGCCGACAGAAAGTAACGTCGGCCAGGGAAAGCGACGAGGTAAATCAAGGGTCATTGAAGTCATAATCGTTTCAGTTAAAAAACCAGGCCCTGATTTTAAATGCAAATAGCAATCATATTCAATAAGCCCATGGCGGTAAGCGGCATTTAAAACGCGATTTTATGATAATAACCCACTTCTAAAGTAGGGGCTTAACAAATCCGTTATCTTTCCGTTGCAGTTGTTAGGCCTTTCCAATAACGTAATTAACGACTTTTACCGATCAAGGAGCTCTTCCCGTGCTGTACGTTATTTATGCTCAAGATATCGCTGATTCTCTCGAAAAACGCCTTTCCGTGCGCCCGGCACATCTGGCACGTCTGCAACTTCTCCATGACGAAGGTCGCCTGTTGACCGCAGGTCCTATGCCCGCCGTGGATAGCAACGACCCGGGTGCGGCCGGATTTACCGGATCAACCGTCATTGCCGAATTTGAATCACTCGAAGCTGCACAAGCATGGGCTGAAGCTGACCCGTATGTAGCGGCAGGCGTTTATGCGCAAGTTTCAGTAAAACCGTATAAGAAAGTATTTTAAGCAACAACGTCAGACTAACATTAATAAGCAGAGTGATTATCTACCCGCTTATAATATTCACAAGGGTGCATCTGAATAGATAATATTCAATGCACCTGTATTATTGCTATTTCAATACTCACCATGGCATATAACACTTAGTGGTTAGAAGCTAAAGCATTTGGCAAAATGTTATGCGGCGAATCGTTTCATGAATAATGACGGTCTTTTCTACAGACGTAGAATAAGGTAGAGGAATGCTGTCGACTTCCTATTAAATTGCTATTTATCATTATCAATTTATTATGTATTTCACTTCTGAAAAGCGATACATCAAGCTCAATAAAATTTCAACTCACTAACTTATCACTTTTAAAACAACAAGATACATCACCGCACCCATCTGAGAAACCCAATACCACTTCTGCATTACGCCATCAGAAGTGGCATTAACTCACTGATTCTTTAATATCCAGCAGCTTTATTGGCCGCATTGATTCGCTTAGTCCTGGCGTCTTTTTGATTTTTATCTGTTGCCTGCATGATGCCACCGGCAGCATCAATCCAGTCGCTTGCCGTGCAACCAGACAACGTCACACTCAGCATGAGCGCCATTAAATACTTCATCTAAACTCCGTTTTTCAAAAACCGTACAAAAATATTGGTGAAAATTTATATAATTAGTTATTACCGGCGCATTGTTACAAACATATCCGACACGAGCAATCAATAAATAAGGGGGCTGATTGAATAGCGCAGAATATTAAGCGGGAGGATAAAAGATGGCGGCGGGTTGTGCTGTGGTCATTGGGCACCGCCAGCGATGCCCTTTTTTGATCAGACGCTGTGGATTGCAAACAACAACGAGTTACGTTGATGGTTGAGAATGCACTTTCTGATGGTATGGATGCGCATATTGCGGCGCGATTGTCCTTCAAGCCAACGCGCTTTACGGCGACTGGCCTGACGCTGCATCCGCCAGCGCCCCACTTCCGTTCTACTACGCTTCATGTTAACCACTCTTACCGTCACAGAGCGGACATTATACCGCCTGACCGAATGCAGACCAGCAGTTTTCCCGTGTTTTTATTTGCCAGATGAATCCTGATGCGTAAACTCTTAACAATACGCTTTCAAAAGGATTTTTAAATTTATGACAACCTTCTACACCGTGGTGAGTTGGCTGGTCATTCTGGGATACTGGGTACTCATCGCTGGCGTAACATTACGCATTCTGATGAAGCGACGCGCAGTGCCTTCTGCAATGGCCTGGCTTTTGATCATCTATATTCTGCCATTGGTCGGGATCATTGCTTATCTGTCTTTTGGTGAACTTCATTTGGGCAAACGTCGCGCCGAGCGCGCCAGAGCGATGTGGCCTTCAACGGCCAAGTGGCTCAACGACCTAAAAGCCTGTAACCATATTTTTGCTCAGGAGAACAGCAGCGTCGCCTCGTCTCTATTTAAGCTGTGCGAACGTCGCCAAGGTATCGGCGGCGTTAAAGGAAACCAGCTTCAGTTGCTCACCAGTTCCGATGACGTGATGCAGGCGTTGATCCGCGACATTCAACTGGCGCGGCATAACATTGAGATGGTGTTTTATATCTGGCAAC
Source organism: Citrobacter freundii (assembly GCF_029717145.1). Classification (NCBI taxonomy): domain Bacteria; kingdom Pseudomonadati; phylum Pseudomonadota; class Gammaproteobacteria; order Enterobacterales; family Enterobacteriaceae; genus Citrobacter; species Citrobacter freundii. The sequence goes on from NZ_CP099222.1 coordinate 2,570,716, forward strand.
CCGGCGGCATGGCCGATCAGGTCGCAGAATCATTAATGGCCGCGGCACGACGCGGTATTCACTGTCGCTTGATGCTGGACTCCGCAGGCAGCGTGGCGTTCTTCCGCAGCCCGTGGGCCGCGATGATGCGTAATGCAGGTATTGAGGTCGTTGAGGCACTGAAGGTTAACTTGATGCGTGTCTTCTTACGCCGCATGGACCTGCGCCAACACCGTAAGATGATAATGATCGACAATTATATTGCTTACACCGGCAGTATGAACATGGTTGACCCGCGTTTCTTTAAACAGGATGCCGGCGTCGGGCAATGGGTTGATCTGATGGCAAGAATGGAAGGTCCGGTCGCCACCGCGATGGGGATTGTCTATTCCTGTGACTGGGAGATTGAGACCGGTAAGCGCATTTTACCGCCGCCACCGGATGCCAATATCATGCCATTTGAGCAGGCAAGTGGGCACACCATTCATACCATAGCCTCCGGCCCGGGTTTTCCTGAGGATTTGATCCATCAGGCGTTACTGACCGCGGCATACTCTGCGCGTGAATATTTAATCATGACCACGCCCTACTTCGTCCCCAGCGACGATCTGCTGCATGCCATCTGTACGGCGGCGCAGCGTGGGGTGGATGTGAGCATTATTCTTCCCCGCAAAAATGACTCTATGCTGGTTGGCTGGGCAAGTAGGGCCTTTTTCACCGAGCTGCTGGCGGCTGGCGTGAAAATTTACCAGTTTGAAGGGGGTCTTTTGCACACCAAGAGCGTGCTGGTCGATGGCGAGCTGAGTCTGGTGGGTACCGTAAACCTGGATATGCGCAGCTTGTGGCTGAATTTTGAGATCACGCTGGTGATTGACGATGCCGGATTTGGTGCCGATCTCGCGGCAGTACAGGACGATTACATCTCCCGTTCGCGCCTGCTTGATGCGCGTTTGTGGCTAAAAAGGCCACTCTGGCAACGGATTACCGAGCGACTGTTTTACTTCTTTAGTCCGTTGCTGTAAAACGTGCCCAAGAGACGGTAAACAGGTAGTCATTATGGATATGGATTTGAACAATCGCCTGACTGAAGACGAAACGCTTGAGCAGGCTTATGACATTTTTCTCGAACTGGCGACAGACAATCTCGACCCCGCTGACGTTCTTCTGTTCAATTTACAGTTTGAAGAACGCGGCGGCGCAGAGTTATTTGACCCGGCAGAAGACTGGCAGGAGCACGTCGATTTTGACCTGAATCCTGACTTTTTTGCCGAAGTGGTGATTGGTCTGGCCGACTCAGAAGATGGCGAGATTAACGATATTTTCGCACGCGTTTTGTTATGCCGTGAAAAAGATCACAAGCTCTGCCATATTCTCTGGCGCGAATGAGTCAAAAGAAAAGCTGCCCAGGCAGCTTTTTTTATTTAATTCGGAAGCTTAGTTCCACAGCGGTTACAAAATTTCGCGCTGTGCTCGTGCTGATGCTGCTGACACTGAGGGCATTGACGCTGATTCTGCCGATGCTGAAACGCGCTGCTCATGTGCGTAGTAATCAAGCCCGTGGGTATTGCAATTACTGAATAACCGATCAGGATAAGCACTGACGCCACCATTCGCCCTAACGGCGTGTGCGGCGCGATATCCCCATACCCAACCGTCGTTACCGTCACAATGGCCCAGTACACCGACGCATTCAGCGTATCAAATCCATACTTCGGCCCTTCAATGAGATACATCAACGCGCCGAAAATAATCATTAAAATGGCGATAAACGAATAGAACAGAATCAACTGGTGACGTGCGCTTTTTATGGCGCCCCAAAACACCATCAACGAAGGCATAAAGCGCAGCAACTTGAGGATCCGCAGTACACGAATCGCCCGCATCGCTCGCCAGGCAAACACATAGTTCAGACTCATTTCTGGCCATAACCACATCACATACAGCGGCAAAATGGTGGCCAAATCGATAATACCCCAAAAACTAAACACATATTTTGCCGGATTGGCCCAACAGCTTAATCGCAGCAAGTATTCGGCGGTGAAGACCAGAGTAATAAAGATCTCCAGCCAGACAAAAGAACGCCATTCATCATACGTTAAATGATATTGCGTCCCGACGCCCGACTCGACGAAGATGACAATGACGCTAAGCAACGCAAACAGCGCGCACAGACCTTCAAAACGACGACCTGAGCGCGTGTTTAAATCGAATAATTTACGATAGACAGCGCGGCGGACAGAGGACACAAAGCCAGACACATTCACCTCACCTATAAGAAGGGCTGACCTTTGTCAGCCCTCACGATTATAGCGGGTCTACTTTCAGGCAGGAAACAGCGTGGCGGAAACTTCCTTCCAGAACCGGTCGCGTTTTTGCACATTCCGGTCCGGCAATCGGACAACGGGTACGGAACACACAGCCAGACGGCGGATTGATCGGTGACGGTAATTCGCCTTCCAACAGTTGGATGGTTTTGTTCCTCTCCTGATCGGGATCGGGGATCGGCACCGCCGACATCAGCGCTTTAGTATAAGGATGCAGCGGGTTATGGTACACCTCGTCGTAAGTGCCCAGTTCCACCGCATGCCCCAGGTACATTACCAGTACGCGATCGGAAATATGTTTAACCACCGCCAGGTCATGGGCAATAAAGATTAACGATAATCCCATTTCACGCTGCAGTTGTTGCAACAGGTTCACTACCTGCGCCTGAATCGACACGTCCAGCGCCGAAACCGGCTCATCGCAAATAATCAACTTCGGCTCGAGGATCAGCGCGCGAGCAATCCCGATACGCTGACACTGCCCGCCTGAAAATTCGTGCGGATAGCGGTTGATCAAGTTTGGCAACAGCCCGACTTTCATCATCATTGCCTTCACGCGATCGCGCACTTCCTGCCCTGGCAGGCTGGGATGATAAGTGCGCAGCGGTTCTGCGATAATTTCACCGATGGTCATACGCGGGTTTAATGAGGCCAGCGGATCCTGGAAAATCATCTGAATATCGCTGCGCACCGCGCGCCACTCATCGGGTTTCATACCCAGCAAATCTTTACCCAGCCAGGCCACTTTGCCGTCGGTGGCTTTCACCAGACCAATAATGGCGCGGGCAAAGGTAGACTTACCGCAGCCTGACTCGCCCACCACCCCTAACGTTTCACCTTCATACAGTCGCAGGGTCACGCCATCAACGGCTTTCAGTGTTTGTGAGGGTTGCCAGAACCACTGCTTGCCGTCTTTGATATCGAAATGGACTTTAAGATCGGCTATCTCAAGCAAGACTTTTCGTTGTTCAGTTGCCGTTGTCATACCAGTTCCTCCACCGGTTTAAAGCAGGCGCGCAGGCGGCCTGGGCTAAACTCTTCCAGCGGCGGTGCACTGCTACAAATTTCCATCGCATGCGGACAACGAGGCTGGAACGGGCATCCTTTTGGCAAACGCAGCAGGTTTGGCGGGTTACCCGGGATGGTCAGCATCTCTTCCCCTTCAGCATCCAGACGCGGTACCGCGTTAAGCAAACCAATAGAATACGGATGAACGGGTTTATAAAAGACATCGCGCGCGCTGCCATATTCCATGGTGCGCCCGGCATACATCACCAGAACCTTGTCACATATCCCGGCAACCACACCGAGGTCGTGGGTGATCATAATAATCGCGGTATTGAATTCGCTCTTCAGTTCATTCAGTAGCGTCATAATTTGCGCCTGAACCGTGACATCGAGCGCGGTTGTCGGCTCATCGGCGATCAGTAACTTTGGCCGACATTGTAACGCCATGGCGATCATCACACGCTGGCGCATCCCGCCTGAAAATTCATGTGGATACATCTTCATACGCTTGCGCGCTTCCGGCATTTTGACCGCATCCAGCATTCTGACGGATTCTTCAAACGCTTCGGCTTTACTCATACCTTTATGCAGCATCAGCACTTCCATTAACTGCTCTCCGACCCGCATATACGGGTTCAGGGAGGTCATGGGGTCCTGAAAGATCATTGAAATTTGTTCGGCGCGCAGTTTGTTCAGCTCGCGTTCCGGTAAATTAAGAATTTCACGTCCGTTGAACGTCGCAGAACCGCCGATGCGACCATTGGCCGCCAACAGTCCCATCAGGGCAAACGCCGTTTGCGATTTCCCCGATCCAGATTCACCGACAATACCCAGCGTTTCACCGGCACGCAGCGAAAAGTTCAGATCGTTTACCGCGGTTACATCCCCATCAGGGGTGGCAAACGTCACGCGCAGATCTTTCACGTCCAGCAGTGCGTTAGCCTGTTGTTGCGCGAGCGGCGCGGTTGAGGTTTCAATTACGCTCATGGCTGCACTCCTTAACGGTCTTTCGGGTCGAGGGCATCACGCAGGCCATCGCCAATAAAGTTGAAACAGAACAACGTCACCACCAGGAAACCTGCCGGAAACAGCAGCAGCCACGGTGAGACTTCCATTGAGTTAGCACCATCACTTAACAACGCCCCCCAACTGCTTAACGGCTCCTGGGTCCCTAAGCCAAGGAAGCTCAGGAAGGATTCGAACAGGATCATGCTCGGTACCAGTAGCGATGCGTACACAACTACCACGCCCAGAACGTTCGGGACAATATGGCGGATAACAATGCGCACGGTCGAAACCCCACCCACCTGCGCAGCCTCAATAAACTCTTTGCGCTTCAGGCTCAGCGTCTGGCCACGCACGATACGTGCCATATCCAGCCAGGAGACCATACCGATCGCCACAAAGATCAGCAGGATATTTTGCCCAAAAAAGGTCACCAGCAGAATGACGAAGAACATGAACGGGAAGGAGTTGAGGATTTCCAGTAGGCGCATCATCACGGAGTCAATTTTGCCGCCCAGATATCCTGACAACGATCCGTACAACGTGCCGACAATCACCGCCACCAGCGCCGCGGCAATCCCGACCATCAGCGAAATACGTCCACCAATCGCCACGCGTACCAGCAGGTCACGCCCCGAAGAATCAGTACCGAAGTAGTGGCCGGACTCACTGTCCGGCGCGCTGGACATCATTCCCCAGTCGGTGTCGAAGTAGGTAAATTGCGATAGCATCGGCGCAAGGGTCACAAACAGCGCGATAATCACCAGCACAACCAGACTGGCTACCGCCGCGCGGTTATGCATAAAGCGTCGACGCGCATCCTGCCACAAACTGCGGCCTTCGACTTCCAGCTTTTCACTGAAATTCTCCAGCGTCTCGCTGTTTTTCTTACTTAACATCATAGATAGCGAGCTCCAGTATCAGTAACGGATTTTCGGATCGATAACGGCATACAGCACATCAACAATCGCATTAAATACAATTGTCAGTGCACCGACCAGAATGGTCAGGCTCAATACCAGCGAGTAGTCGCGGTTCAGCGCGCCGTTAACGAACAGTTGACCAATACCCGGCAAGCCGTAGATAGTTTCAATCACCATCGAACCGGTAATAATGCCGACGAACGCCGGGCCCATATAAGACAACACCGGCAGCAAAGCGGGCTTTAACGCGTGACGGAAAATAATCCGCCGCATTGGCAGACCTTTCGCCCGTGCGGTACGAATAAAGTTGGAGTGCAGCACTTCAATCATCGACCCACGGGTGATACGGGCGATACTGGCGATATAAGCCAGCGACAACGCCACCATCGGCAAGATCATAAATTTCAGCGCCCCGCCGTTCCAGCCACCACCGGGCAACCATTTCAGCGTTATTGCAAATATCATCACTAACAAGGGGGCCACCACAAAGCTTGGGATAACCACCCCGGTCATCGCTACCCCCATCACCGTATAATCCCAGCGCGTATTTTGCTTCAACGCAGCAATGACGCCAGCACTGACGCCAACGAGTACCGCCAGGATAAAGGCAGCTGCACCCAGCTTCGCCGAAACCGGGAAGCTCGAGGCAACCAGATCGTTAACTGTATAGTCTTTATATTTAAAGGAAGGTCCAAAATCGCCATGCGCCAGTTGCTTCAGGTAGCTGAAGTACTGCGTGGTGATAGGGTCATTAAGATGGTATTTCGCTTCAATATTCGCCAGTACCTCTGGCGGTAACGCACGTTCACCGGTAAAAGGACTCCCCGGCGCAAGGCGCATCATAAAGAATGAGATCGTAATAAGAATAAATAGCGTCGGAATCGCTTCCAGACAGCGACGTAATATGAATTTTAACATTGCCCGTACCTTCTGGCGTGTGCCTTTATACCTCTTTAAGCCAGTTATGGGGCCAGAGAGGTATTTATAGTTCGAAGAAAAAGACACTGTGGGGCAACGATGGTCGCCCCACGTCTTGCCATTAATGCTTGATAATATACAAGTCTTTAACGTGGATATTATCCATCGGGTCTTTACCGGAGTATCCGCCTACCCATGGTTTCACCAAACGCGCATTGACGTAGTAATACACCGGTACAATCGCAGAGTCTTTATCCAACTGCTGCTCAGCTTTCGAATACAGCTCGCTGCGCTGCGCTTCGTCAGTCACTTTCAGCGTATCGGCAATCAACTTATCAAATGCCGCGCTCTTATAATGAACAGTGTTGTTGGAGCTGTCTGACAGCACCATGTTAAGGAAAGAGGTCGGTTCGTTGTAATCCGCACACCAGCCCGCACGAGAAACATCATAGTTACCCTGATGACGGGTATCGAGGAAGGTCTTCCACTCCTGGTTTTCCAGCTTAACGTTGGCACCCAGATTTTTCTTCCAGATAGAGGCGGCTGCAATAGCCAACTTCTTGTGCAGATCGGAGGTGTTATACAACAGGTCGAACGTCAGCGGTTTTTCTGCGGTAAAGCCAGCTTCAGCCAACAGTTTTTTCGCTTCTTCGTTACGTTTTTCCTGTGACCACTTGAACCACTCTGGCTCAACCAGTTTTGCGCCATCGGTATACGGCGGTGTGAAGCTGTACGCTGGCAGGTCGCCCTGGTTCTTCACTTTGTTGACGATAATGTCACGATCCAGTGCCATCTTCAGGGCGGTACGTACACGCACATCGTTGAACGGTGGCTTCTGGTTATTAATTTCGTAATAGTAGGTACACAGATACGGGTCAACGTGAACTTCGTTCGGGATCTCTTTTTTCAGTTTCTGGAATAACTCAATCGGCATGTTGTTGTAGGTCATGTCGATTTCACCACTGCGGTAGCGGTTAACATCAGTCACTTCAGAAGAAATTGGCAGATAAGTTACCTGGTTTATCACCGTTTTGGCGTTATCCCAGTAGTTAGTATTACGCTCAAGAACGATGCGCTCGTTGACGACCCAATCTTTTAATTTATAGGAGCCGTTAGAAACGATGTTCGCGGGCTGGGTCCATTTATCACCAAATTTTTCCACCACGGCTTTAGGCACCGGGGAAACGGATGAGTGAACAAGCAGTTTGTAGAAATACGGAACAGGTTCACTGAGGGTAACTTCAAAAGTATGGTCATCAATGGCTTTTACACCGAGATCGGTGACCGGTTTTTTACCGGCGATAATGTCGTCAATATTAACGATGTGCCCATACTGTAAATAGCTGGAGTATGGTGAAGCGGTATTAGGATTCGCCAAACGTTGCCAGCTATACACAAAATCTTGCGCGGTCACGGGCGAGCCATCGGACCATTTCGCGTCTTTACGCAGATGGAACGTCCAGACTTTAAAATCTTTATTTTCCCATTTTTCCGCCACGCCCGGTGATGGCTTGCCATCAACGTCGCTGATTAATAAACCTTCAAACAGGTCACGGTTAATGTTGGATTCTGGCACACCCTCGATCTTGTGCGGATCGAGAGACTGAACTTCCGAACCATTATTGCGTACCAGCGTTTGCTTCTCCGCAAGTTGAACACCGGCAGGTACTTCTGCCGCCGTGGCAACATTTCCTGCGATAAGCGCAGATAGAATCCCCGCCGCTACTAAACTTTTCTTAGTGATGTTAGTCATTGTGTTTGTACTCCCTCATTATTATGGCTGGTTTTTTAACCAGACTGTTAATCCTGTACGGATCCCTGTACGGCACCGGAGATTTTCTGCCGTCAGGTGATTTATTGTTTTACTGCTTGCTATCACCGACTTTATTTATTCTGGCGGTTCGAGCGACCGCCTTGCGTCGATTTTCTACGTGTCTCCCCTGTCGGAAACACGCGGTTACTCTATTGAGAGAAACTAACTGAAAACAGTTCTCATCAACGTAAAATCTTCTGCAAAATACCTGGTCGGAAAGTATCAAATGCCTTTCTTAACCGCCAATACATTTTACAGATTTGTTAACCAATTCGCTTTTATCGAAAAAAAATCGCACATCAATGGTCCTCAAAAAGAGAGGCAATAATCGTAATGTCATGATAGATAACGAATTAAATCCATTGAGCGGTTGATTACCCTGTCCGGTATCAATATGCCGATATAATTTACATAAAATTAACAATTGGTCATTAATTAGCACATTACTCTAAAATAGACACTGAAATAACTAATAACATTTCGATAATCCTTCAGCAAGCCCCAGAGTATAATGTTAGAAAAATAACAGTAAGCCCCCTATTCAGGGACGTAGCCATAAAAATTATTATCTTATAAATCAATACTTAACAGATGGATTGCCAATCAGCATGTTTTACAATTTCAATGCTAATTTTCAACTTTAGTGAGACGTTTTACTGATAATGAAAAGAACGGAGCTGAGGGCCAGCTCCGTTTACTGAAAACAGTCCCGTCAGGCCAGTAAGCCCGGGAAAATAGATTTGATGCCGGTGACGATGAATTCAATCCCCAACGCCATGAGCAATAAGCCCATAATACGGGTAATAACGTTAATACCCGTTTGCCCCAACAGGCGTACCAGCCAAGGAGCCATACGAAACAGTCCCCAACAGCATAAGGCAAACAGTGCAATCGCCACAAAGAACCCGAACAGGTTTAATGCGCTGTGATAGCGAGTCCCCCAGACGATGGTTGAACTTATCGCCCCCGGCCCCGCCATCAACGGTAATGCCAACGGAACAACACCAACATTCTCGCGTATGGCAGTCTCTGACTTTTCCTGTTTGTTTTGTTTATCTTCCCCGAGTTTCCCACTGATCATCGACATTGCAATGGTTACCACCAGAATCCCGCCGGCAATTCTGAACGAATCAATCGAGATACCGAAGAGTTGCAGGATCGCATCACCAAGAAACAACGAGGTCCACAAAATAATCGCCACCGACAGGTTTGCCGTCAGATTGGTTTTGTTACGCGCCGCTGCGGTTTGGTAGCTGGTCATACTGATAAAGACCGGGATGATCCCGACGGGGTTGACCAACGCAAATAACCCAATGAAAAACTTAAAGTAAAGAGGAAAATCAAATAGCGTATGGATCACGGTTAGCTCCGAAGCGTTAGCCGGATAAAATGAGTCATAAAAAATGTTAAAAACCGCGCTGAAGATACGCTTTTTGGCAGCATTCTTCACCTTCTATCTGCGTTAATCTCTGTAAACGTGCTACCAATACTCGGTGTTATTAATATGTATGAAATATGCTAATGTTAATCTCATTCATTCCATCAATTCGTTAACACTTGCCGATAAACACTAAAAGAGCCTGCTGAAAGGTGTCAGCTTCGCGTAAATTTGATCCAGATCACGCAATTACTACTCAGAAGTGAGTAATCTTGCTTACGCCACCTGGAGGAAACGCGTTAGAGTTGAATACGCTAGCGTATAAGCTCTTTTAGTAAATCAATGTAAGGCGGGCGTTAATTAACCGTTTGATTTTCAAAACGTTACACAAATTTTCGTCGATCTGTCTATACTCTCGTAGCGAGCAGATGATTTACTAAAAAAGTTTAACATTATCAGGAGAGCATCATGGCTGTTACTAATGTCGCTGAACTTAACGCACTTGTAGAGCGCGTAAAAAAAGCCCAGCGTGAATATGCCAGTTTCACTCAAGAACAGGTTGACAAAATCTTCCGCGCCGCCGCTCTGGCTGCCGCAGACGCTCGAATTCCTCTCGCGAAAATGGCCGTTGCCGAATCTGGCATGGGTATTGTCGAAGATAAAGTGATTAAAAACCACTTCGCATCTGAATACATCTATAACGCTTACAAAGATGAAAAAACCTGTGGTGTCCTGGCCGAAGACCATACTTTTGGGACCATCACTATCGCTGAACCGATTGGTATCATCTGCGGTATCGTTCCAACCACTAACCCAACGTCTACTGCAATCTTCAAATCGCTGATCAGCCTGAAGACGCGTAACGCTATCATCTTCTCTCCACATCCGCGTGCTAAAGATGCAACCAACAAAGCGGCAGACATCGTTCTGCAGGCTGCTATCGCTGCTGGCGCACCAAAAGACCTGATTGGCTGGATCGATCAACCTTCTGTTGAACTGTCTAACGCTCTGATGCACCACCCGGACATTAACCTGATCCTTGCGACCGGTGGTCCTGGTATGGTTAAAGCAGCATACAGCTCTGGTAAACCGGCAATCGGTGTTGGCGCAGGTAACACCCCTGTTGTTATCGACGAAACAGCAGATATCAAACGTGCCGTTGCTTCCGTGCTGATGTCTAAAACCTTCGACAACGGTGTAATCTGTGCGTCTGAACAGTCCGTTGTGGTTGTAGATTCCGTATACGACGCCGTTCGCGAACGTTTTGCCAGCCACGGTGCCTATATGCTGCAGGGCAAAGAGCTGAAGGCTGTTCAGGACATCATCCTGAAAAATGGCGCGCTGAACGCGGCTATCGTGGGTCAACCGGCATACAAAATCGCTGAGCTGGCTGGTTTCTCCGTGCCGACTAACACCAAGATTCTGATTGGTGAAGTTAAAGTTGTCGACGAAAGCGAACCGTTTGCTCACGAAAAACTGTCTCCGACGCTGGCAATGTACCGTGCGAAAGACTTCGAAGATGCAGTTGTTAAAGCTGAAAAACTGGTTGCTATGGGCGGTATCGGTCATACCTCTTGCCTGTACACTGACCAGGACAACCAGCCAGAACGCGTTGCTCACTTCGGTCAGATGATGAAAACTGCACGTATCCTGATCAACACCCCGGCGTCTCAGGGTGGTATCGGCGACCTGTACAACTTTAAGCTTGCACCATCCCTGACTCTGGGTTGTGGTTCCTGGGGTGGTAACTCCATCTCTGAAAACGTTGGTCCTAAGCACCTGATCAACAAGAAAACCGTTGCTAAGCGAGCTGAAAACATGTTGTGGCACAAACTTCCGAAATCTATCTACTTCCGCCGTGGCTCACTGCCAATCGCGTTGGATGAAGTGATTACCGATGGTCACAAACGTGCGCTGATCGTGACCGACCGCTTCCTGTTCAACAACGGCTACGCTGACCAGATCACGTCTGTTCTGAAAGCTGCGGGCGTTGAAACCGAAGTGTTCTTTGAAGTTGAAGCTGACCCGACGCTGAGCGTTGTGCGCAAAGGTGCTGAACTAGCCAACTCCTTCAAACCAGACGTGATCATCGCGCTGGGTGGCGGTTCCCCGATGGACGCAGCGAAAATCATGTGGGTCATGTACGAACATCCGGAAACCCACTTCGAAGAACTGGCGCTGCGCTTTATGGACATCCGTAAACGTATCTACAAGTTCCCGAAAATGGGCGTGAAAGCGAAAATGATCGCCGTCACCACCACTTCCGGTACCGGTTCTGAAGTCACCCCGTTTGCGGTTGTAACCGACGACGCTACTGGTCAGAAATATCCACTGGCAGACTACGCGCTGACCCCGGATATGGCGATTGTCGATGCTAACCTGGTGATGGATATGCCGAAGTCACTGTGTGCGTTCGGTGGTCTGGATGCCGTCACTCACGCCCTGGAAGCTTACGTTTCCGTACTGGCTTCTGAGTTCTCTGACGGTCAGGCTCTGCAAGCGCTGAAACTGCTGAAAGAAAACCTGCCTGCGTCCTACCACGAAGGTTCTAAGAACCCGGTAGCTCGCGAGCGTGTACACAGTGCAGCGACCATCGCAGGTATCGCGTTTGCTAACGCCTTCCTCGGTGTATGTCACTCCATGGCGCACAAGCTGGGTTCACAGTTCCACATTCCTCACGGTCTGGCGAACGCCCTGCTGATCAGCAACGTTATTCGTTATAACGCGAACGACAACCCGACTAAACAGACTGCTTTCAGCCAGTACGACCGTCCGCAGGCCCGTCGTCGCTACGCTGAAATCGCAGACCATCTGGGTCTGAGCGCACCGGGTGACCGTACCGCAGCGAAAATCCAGAAACTGCTGGCATGGTTGGATGAGATCAAAGCTGAACTGGGTATTCCTAAGTCTATCCGTGAAGCTGGCGTTCAGGAAGCTGACTTCCTGGCACATGTTGACAAACTGTCTGAAGATGCGTTTGACGACCAGTGCACCGGCGCTAACCCGCGTTACCCGCTGATTTCTGAACTGAAACAGATCCTGCTGGATACCTTCTACGGTCGCGAATACAACGAAGGTGAAACTGCCGCTAAAACTGAAGCACCTGCCGCGCCTAAAGCAGAGAAAAAAGCGAAGAAATCCGCTTAATTCATAAATCTAAGCTGTAGTATCACGTCGAACGGTCCCTTTAGGGGACCGTTTTTTTTCGCCTGATTTATTCTCACCTTCACAGCGCAAAAACTCATGCAGACCATCGCGGTGAATGGACATGCCCGTAGGAGATTGGAGGAGGATGCGCGTAAAGGGTCTACAGAGGTGATTGTAGGGTAGTACTTCTGACTTATGGCCAGTGGTCTACCCTGCGCGTTACAGCGCCCAGGCGAGCGTAGATTAATCGTGGCTGTGCCTTTCCTGAATGGCCGTCAGAGAGCCCTCAGATTGCGCCTCTTTATAGTGCTTGCGGCATACCGACACATAGCGTTCATTGCCACCAATAACCACCTGTTCTCCCTCGTTATAAGGTCGTCCAGCTTGATCAAGACGTAGTACCATACTCGCCTTCCGCCCACAGAAACAAATAGTCTTTAATTCGACCAATTTATCTGACCAGGCAAGCAGGTATTCGCTACCGCCAAATAATTCACCACGAAAATCGGTGCGTAACCCGTAACACAAAACCGGAATATCCAGCTGATCGACAACCTCGGATAATTCATAAACCTGCTGGCGTGTCAAAAACTGTGACTCGTCAACCAGTACACAATGTATTCTCTGCTGCGCATTCTCCGCGCGAATTTCTTCGAACAATGATGAATTTTGGTTAAACAGTTTTGCAGGTGACGACAGACCTATACGTGAACTTACTTTCCCTGTTCCAAACCGGTCGTCGATTTCCGCTGTATATACAACGGCACGCATGCCACGTTCCTGGTAATTGTATGAAGATTGCAGCAAAGCGGTCGACTTCCCCGCATTCATTGCAGAATAGTAAAAATATAGCTGTGCCATTGACCGTCAGCCCTCACCTGAGTAAATAAATATGGGCGCGATTGTATCATAATTCACAAACATGTCTGCGCACCGTTGTCGCCCACATACGTATAAAAAATCGCGTCAGCATCACTCATCAGCCTCCTAAATATGACGTACTACGGTAAGGTTCAGGAAACAGACTTAAGTTATGGGTCGCGCAGTGATGCACACCACCAATGCTCGAATAATCTGACTTATGACGGTATATACACATTCTTTCACAAATAGTGCCCTTGAAATTCATCAACGGTGCTTATCATCACAGTTCAATAAAGAAACCTTGCTTTCAATGTTATTGAATCCCCCTACGAACACCCTGTAATAGTGAATTCCCGTAAGCAAAACTAATACAAAAGGTTGAAATTACTGCAAACAGATACAATTACCGTGCTGTAAAATGTGACCTGAATCTTGAATTTTCCTGCATGACTGAAGAGTAGCCCCCACACCAATAAGCCTTTTTTATGCCCTTTCCCAGACGAAATTTAACGACAATGAATTAATGCAGATACTAAATAAAGCGCAATTTTGAATTCCTTACATTCCTGGCTATTGCACATCTGAATTTATCGCTCTATTATTAGCTCAACAAACCCCACCCAATATAAGTTTGAGATTACTACAATGAGCGAAGCACTTAAAATTCTGAACAACATCCGTACTCTTCGTGCGCAGGCAAGAGAATGCACTCTGGAAACGCTTGAAGAAATGCTGGAAAAATTAGAAGTTGTCGTTAGCGAGCGTCGCGAAGAAGAAAGCGCTGCCGCTGCTGAAGTTGAAGAGCGCACTCGTAAACTGCAACAATATCGTGAAATGCTGATTGCTGACGGTATTGACCCGAACGAACTGCTGAATAGCATGGCTGCGGTTAAAACCGGTGCTAAAGCCAAGCGCGCAGCACGCCCAGCTAAATATAGCTATGTTGACGAAAACGGTGAAACGAAAACCTGGACCGGCCAGGGTCGTACACCGGCAGTAATCAAAAAAGCGATGGAAGAACAAGGTAAACAGCTGGACGATTTCCTGATCAAGGATTAATCCACAATTAGTTTGCTTAAAATCCCGCCGACGGCGGGATTTTTTTACCTGTACTTCGCATAACACCTACCCAATAGGGGTATAAAAAAACGGCGCTGGATAAACAGCGCCGTTGCATGCGGATTAATAACGTGATGTTACTTCTTAATACCCATCTCGTCTTCAAGCCAGGCTTTAAATTCAACGCCAAGGGTATTATGACGAATACCATATTCGACGAACGCTTGCATATAACCCAGCTTATTACCACAGTCATGGCTTTTGCCCTTCATGTGATAGGCTTCAACCGTTTCTTTTTCAATCAGCATATCGATAGCATCGGTCAACTGAATTTCGTCACCTGCGCCCGGAGGCGTTTTTGCCAGCAGAGACCAGATATCTGCACTCAGGACATAACGCCCTACAACCGCAAGATTAGATGGCGCGACATCGGCTTTCGGTTTTTCCACAACGCCGACCATCGGTACGCTTTCGCCCGGCGCTAATTCCACACCTTTACAGTCCACCACGCCGTAAGCCGTCACATCTTCTACTGGCTCCACCATAATTTGGCTGCTGCCTGTTTCATCAAAGCGACTAATCATTTCGGCGAGGTTATCGCGGGATAAATCAGATTCGTATTCGTCGAGAATAACATCCGGCAGGATGACCGCTACGGGTTCATCACCAACAACCGGGTGCGCACACAATACAGCGTGACCCAGACCTTTTGCCAGACCCTGACGAACCTGCATAATCGTCACGTGCGGTGGGCAAATAGATTGCACTTCTTCCAGCAACTGGCGCTTAACACGTTTTTCCAGCATAGCTTCAAGTTCAAAGCTGGTATCGAAGTGGTTTTCAATCGAATTTTTAGACGAGTGAGTCACAAGGACAATTTCAGTGATACCCGCGGCAATACATTCGTTGACGACGTATTGAATTAATGGCTTATCAACCAGCGGTAACATTTCTTTAGGAATTGCCTTGGTCGCCGGTAACATCCTGGTTCCTAATCCCGCTACCGGGATAACGGCTTTTTTGACTTTCGAATTAAGGGCAGCCATTTAAAACTCTCCTGGACTGTTCATGTATTGAACGTGTTCATCAATCTGTATCGCATCCGAGTATATCAGTACCGCGACAAGCTTCAGGTCTGAAAAGGACGCGCGTCGGTATAATTAAGATAAATACGAATAAATCTGGCGCTGATAGTAGCACTGCAAAAGACAGGGAGGTGAGCCAATTTGAATCCCTGCCTCTCGATTGTTCATTCTGCGGACAACATCAGTCGCAGACGCCCCCCGGCCCCCCAAATTTGGCACTGCCAGGACTCACAGCGTTGGCTTAGTTGGTTGAGGTACGTATTCCCCAACGTTCCCAGCGGAACACCATTACTGATTTGCACGTTGTGGCTACCAGTATTTAAGGTCGCATTCAGACCCGCAGAGACCAGGACCAAATTTTTTAAACCGCTATGGTAGTAACCCACCAGCAACGGAAATTGTCCCGGTAGATTGGCCTGTCGCAGCAGATGATTAACCTGTTTCAGGAGCGTACCGAGTTCCGGCAACCGTTGATTCTGATGTGCCAGTTGCTCTTGTAGCAGCCCATTAAACAGTGCCCGTAACAACAGTGCCGCCAGCACGCCATTATCCCCTGCCCGCGTCACATCCAGGCAATAGAAGGCAAGATCGTGTTCCGACAACGGCGCAATATCAAGGACCAGGCCGGGTTGATCGGCGGCAACCAGTTGACGGTAGTTGATGCGACACTGTGAAATCACCTGTTGAACCGGTGGCTGTAGCTCTTGTAACAGTTTTGCTGCTGCTGCGGGGTCGCCGACCATCGCATCCCAGTCACGAAATAACCGCTCTTCTTCTTCAACGCGCGAGTTAAACATGTTGGGGTAAAGGCACGCAAAAACCGTTTCCCGTAGTCGGTTAAGGTCTTTCACCGGCTTAAGCAACACATCATCCACACCGAGGCGAAGTGCTTTGGCAATATCAGACATATTTTCTGTCGCGGAGATAACTAGGATTGGCGTCCGATCGCCACGGTTACGCAGGTATTCAACCAGTTTGAGACCGTTCATTCTCGGCATCGCAAGGTCGCAGATCATCAGATCGGGTGTAAAGCGCCCCAATAATTCCAGCGCATCAAGCCCATCGCCCGCTACAGCCGTTGTCGCTCCCAAAGAGGAAAACCATGAGTCCAGAAGTGAGCGAAATACAGGCTCATCTTCAACAATAAGAATCTGTTTTCCGACCAATGGCTGCGTCATATTCTCCCCCCTGACTGGCTTTAATCAATAGTGGCATGCTATTGCTACTCACGCCTGTCAGAATTGACTTAAGTGTTGATAAAAAATGCGTTAGATGTTGGTCTTCACCAGTGGCAGCAACTCATCCATTTTTTTCTCTACCGCAAGCTGCCCGGCAGCAATAGCTGCACCAGCACGGTGGAAGTCCAGCGTGGATATTTGCGGACAAAACGGTTGAATTAGAATATCTGGCGGGTCGCCGGCCATGCGGTTACGTTTAAGCCGGTTTTCCAGCACCTGAATAGAGGTGGTCATGATCTCCATCGCCGTGGGCGCAGTGACCGTTCGTCTGGCGGTGATATTACTCAACCGCTCTTTCAGACGCGCATGCCATGAAAGCTCGTCATCACTTGAGTCGGTATCATTGCTGACGTTAAAGGAGAGCAGATCTTGTTGCATGAGGTGCGCATCATGTTGCAGGTCAACCGCAATGACGATATCGGCGCCTAGCGCACGCGTCAGCGAAACCGGCACAGGGTTAACCACCGCACCATCAACCAGCCAATAACCATTATGTGCAACCGGGGACATCAGACCAGGAATACTGCAAGAGGCCCGCACGGCAAGGTGTAAATCACCTTCGGTAAACCACAGTTCGCGACCCGTACTCAGATTCGTCGCGACGGTAGCAAACCGGCGCTGGCAGTGTTCAATTGACTCGACAGGCATGACGTTGCGGTATTGATTAAACACGCGTTCACCGCGCAGCAATCCGCCTCTGCGCCAGGAGAGATCCATCAGGCGTAAAACATCCCAATAGCTGAACGAGCAGACCCATTGCTCGAGGGCGGGTAATTTATTACACGCATAGGCGGCGCCAACCAACGAACCGATTGAGCACCCTGCAACGATATCAACATCAATGCCCATATGTTTAAGGGCCTTAATCACACCAATATGCGACCAGCCTCGTGCCGCGCCGGAACCTAGCGCCAGCCCAATTTTTATTTTTCTCATTGTACCTACAGACTTCCCCTGGCTTGCAGACGTAGCAACATCACTACGGCTCAGTTAACATAGTGCTACCGTGGCGTTTTTACGCCGTTTTTTTATTCCAGGGAGTATTTTGTGTCTCAGCTTTGTCCCTGTGGTAGCGCTGTCGAGTATAGCCTATGTTGCTACCGTTATGTGTCTGGCGCGCAAGTAGCACCAACGCCGTCACACCTCATGCGTTCTCGTTACTGTGCTTTTGTGATGAAAGACGCAGATTACCTGATTAAGACCTGGCACCCCGACTGTCATGCTGCTGCATTTCGCGATGAGATTAGCGCAGGATTTGCCCATACCGAATGGCTTGGACTTACCCTTTTTGAACAGGCAACGTCGGAAACAGAAAATACCGGCTATGTCAGCTTTGTGGCGCGGTTTTCCGAACAGGGGAAAACGGGCGCCATTATTGAGCGCTCTCGTTTTTTAAAAGAAAACGGCCAGTGGTATTATATTGATGGTACGCGTCCGCAAATTGGCCGTAACGATCCCTGCCCTTGCGGGTCAGGTAAAAAATTTAAAAAGTGCTGCGGCTAACCCACGCCCGACAGCATCTATTACGCAAACATTTTCAACAGGAATACCCCGGCAATGCATTCACAACAACGTAAAGTTCTGCGCACTATCTGCCCCGACCAAAAAGGTTTGATCGCACGCATCACCAATATTTGTTACAAGCATGAACTGAACATCGTGCAAAACAACGAGTTTGTTGACCACCGTACCGGTCGCTTTTTTATGCGTACAGAACTGGAAGGCATTTTTAATGACGTCACGCTGCTGACCGATCTCGAC
This sequence comes from Citrobacter freundii, assembly GCF_029717145.1. Taxonomy (NCBI): domain Bacteria; kingdom Pseudomonadati; phylum Pseudomonadota; class Gammaproteobacteria; order Enterobacterales; family Enterobacteriaceae; genus Citrobacter; species Citrobacter freundii. Next base: position 2,589,218 of record NZ_CP099222.1, read on the forward strand.
AGCGCACTGCCTGAAGGATCCATTCGCGAACTTACGCCAGCAGGCCGTCGCCGCATCGTTATTTTAGTCACCAAGGAAGCGCATTGTCTGGGCGACCTGTTAATGAAAGCCAATTACGGTGGACTCGATGTTGAAATTGCGGCGGTAATCGGCAACCACGACACGCTGCGTTCGCTGGTTGAACGTTTTGATATTCCTTTTGAGCTAGTCAGCCATGAAGGATTAACCCGCGAAGAACACGATCAAAACATGGCCGATGCCATCGACGCCCACCAGCCTGATTATGTGGTGTTGGCGAAATATATGCGTGTCTTGACGCCAGAATTTGTTTCACGCTTCCCGAATAAGATTATTAATATTCACCACTCGTTCCTGCCTGCCTTTATTGGTGCACGTCCGTACCACCAGGCTTATGAGCGCGGCGTCAAGATCATTGGTGCAACGGCTCACTATGTGAATGATAACCTCGATGAAGGTCCAATCATCATGCAGGACGTGATTCACGTGGATCACACCTATACCGCAGAAGATATGATGCGCGCAGGCCGCGACGTAGAAAAGAATGTGTTAAGCCGTGCGCTGTATCAGGTTCTGGCCCAGCGAGTCTTTGTTTACGGTAACCGAACGATTATTCTGTAATCACCAATAATATGAATTGATTAGCTTTACTGCGTTACGGATGAAAAACACGCAAACGATCTACGTTAAGCAAAGGAATGCTTTACAGCGGCGCGTCATTTGATATGATGCGCCCCGCTTCCCAAGGAAGCAGGCCAGTAAAAGCATTACCCCGTGGTGGGGTTCCCGAGCGGCCAAAGGGAGCAGACTGTAAATCTGCCGTCATCGACTTCGAAGGTTCGAATCCTTCCCCCACCACCATTATTCACTACAGCGATGTAGTTAACTCGATGAGCAATGCAGAAGTTTGCACTTATCGGGGAAGGGTGAGAACCTTCGATTAAGGTTCGACTTGAGCGAAAGCGAGAGAACGTTGCTAAAAGCAACGGCCCGAAGGGTAAGGAGCGAAGCGACGAATAATCCTTCCCCCACCACCATCCTCATAGCATTACCTACAATTTGAATTACCCCTGGTGGGGTTCCCGAGCGGCCAAAGGGAGCAGACTGTAAATCTGCCGTCATCGACTTCGAAGGTTCGAATCCTTCCCCCACCACCATCAATCCCCTGTGATATCTCAGCTAAATCAAAGCACAATGCCCCATATTCTGCCCATGCGGGAAGGATGAGAAGCTTCGATTAAGGTTCGATTCGAGCATAGCGAGAAAGCGTTGCCGCAGGCAACGACCCGAAGGGCGAAGCGCGCAGCGCTGAGTCATCCTTCCCCCACCACCATCAACCCCCTGTAATACCTCAGCTAAATCAAAGCACAATGCCCTATATTCTGCCCGTGCGGGAAGGATGAGAATCTTCGATTAAGGTTCGATTAGAGCATAGCGAGAAAACGTTGCCGCAGGCAACGACCCGAAGGGCGAAGCGCGCAGCGCTGAGTCATCTTTCCCCCACCACCACTTCCCTGTAGTACCCTTAGCTAAACAGCTAAACCCCATAGGCCGGATAAGGCGTATTCGCCACCACCCGGCAACAGCCATAAAAAACCCCGCCGAAGCAGGGTTTACAATGACGCAGAGAATCGATTAGTGGCGTGCGCGAACAATCTGATACTTGCGGGTCAAATACTCGACCGGCACGCTCCAGATGTGTACCAGACGCGAGAACGGGAACAGCAGGAACAGCGTCATACCGAGCACCAGGTGCATACGGAAGATAAACGCCACACCGTCCAGGTACTGGGACGCGCCGCCGTGGAAGGTCACCACGGACTGTGCCCAGTTGACCAGCTTCATCATCTCACTCCCGTCCATATGCTGGGCGGAGAACGGAATCGTCAGCAGACCCAGCGCACACTGGATAACCAGAACGGACAGCACCAGAATATCCGCGCCGGTGGTAGTGGCACGCACGCGTGGGCTGAACAAACGGCGTTTGAGCAGCAATACGCCACCGACCAGACACATCACGCCGGACGCACCGCCCGCAAACATGGCCATTTTCTGTTTCACTTCCAGCGGCAGCCACGCTTCGTACATCCAGTGCGGCGTTAACATCCCCAGGAAGTGGCCGGCGAAAATACCCAGGATCCCGATATGGAACAGGTTTGACGCCATGTTCATCCCTTTGCGATCCAGCATCTGACTGGATGCCGCACGCCAGGTGTACTGCCCGTAGTCATAACGCAGCCAGCTACCAATCAGGAAGACAGAACCCGCAATGTACGGATAGATGTCAAAGAAGAACGTATTCAGGAAGTGCATTATTGCTGTCCTCCGGTGGTGATATTCAGATACTGCGGCGCGACGGCCCCGGCAAAACGACGCTGGTGAGCGGAGATCTCAGATTCACCGCACCCCTGATCGGCAAAGAATTTCACCTGCTCTTCTTCCCAGACAGCGTCCAGCGCCTGCGGAGTATCATCGCGAACTTCATCCGCAATTTTCTCCGCCACTTTGTCGCTATCGATAGCCGCATTCGCCAGTTTCAACAGCAGATCGAACAGCACGGCGTAGCGACTTTCACGCTGTTGCAGACGAGCACTGAGCAGGGCCAGAATCGGAGCGATATCCTGCAAACCACCCAACGCCTCTTCCTTCGGCAACTGCGCCAGATATTCCAGGTACAGCGGCAGATGGTCCGGTAATTCGCGGCTGTCGAGCTGTAAACCGTGCTGCTCGTACTGCGCCATCAGGTCAACCATCGCCTGACCGCGGTCGCGGGATTCACCATGCACATGTTCAAACAACAGCAGCGAGGTTGCACGGCCACGGTCGAACAGTTCACTGTAGCGGGACTGTGCGTCCAGCATGTCCTGCGCGGTTAAATCGTGCAGGAAGACGCCCAGAGTCTGGGCATCATCTTTGTCTAGGTTTTCAGATGACGCGAGTGCATCGAAAAGTTCCTGCTGATGCTGCCATAAGGCAGCATCCGGGTACTCGAGCAGACGCGAAACAATGACGAGTTCAATCATTGGTGCGGCTCCGTTTTGCTGGTCACATCGACAGCATCGATGCGGCGACTGTTGAACAGATTGAATTTGGTGTCCGAACCGTGGCAACCGTCGCCGAAGGTAAAGCCACAACTGCTTTTCTCCGGGAACGCTTCACGCGCCAGCTCACGATGGCTGCTCGGTACCACGAAACGATCTTCGTAGTTCGCGATGGCCAGGTAGCGGTACATTTCCTGTGCCTGCGCTTCAGTCAGACCAACTTCTTCCAGCGCACGGGTGTCGACTTTACCGTCAACGGTTTCCGCACGTTTAAAGTGACGCATCGCCAGCATGCGCTTCAGCGCCAGTACCACCGGCTGCGTATCCCCTGCAGTCAGCAGATTTGCCAGGTACTGAACCGGAATTCGCAGGCTGTCCACGTCCGGCAGAATACCGTTACTGCCCAGCTCACCCGCATCAGCCGCAGACTGAATCGGTGACAAAGGCGGAACATACCAGACCATTGGCAGCGTGCGGTATTCTGGGTGCAACGGCAGCGCCAGCTTCCAGTCCATCGCCATTTTGTACACCGGAGACTGCTGAGCCGCGTCGATCACGCTCAGCGGAATACCGTCTTTCAGTGCCTGCTCAATGACCGCCGGGTCATTCGGATCGAGGAACACGTCCAGCTGACGCTGGTACAGATCTTTCTCGTTCTCGGTGCTTGCCGCGCTTTCAATGGCGTCAGCGTCATACAGCAGTACGCCGAGGTAACGAATACGTCCGACGCAGGTTTCGGAGCATACGGTCGGCTGACCGGCTTCGATACGCGGATAGCAGAAGATGCACTTCTCTGACTTACCGCTCTTCCAGTTGAAGTAGATTTTCTTGTACGGGCAACCGGTAATACACATACGCCAGCCGCGGCACTTGTCCTGGTCGATCAGCACGATGCCGTCTTCTTCACGCTTGTAGATGGCACCGCTTGGGCAGGTCGCCACGCACGCCGGGTTAAGGCAGTGCTCGCACAGACGCGGCAAATACATCATGAAGGTATTTTCGAACTGGCCGTACATCGCCTTCTGCATGTTCTCGAAGTTTTTGTCTTTTGACAGCTTCTCGAACTCGCCGCCCAGGTCGTCTTCCCAGTTCGGACCTTTGGTTATCTTGTCCATACGCTTGCCGGTGATCAGCGAACGTGGACGTGCAATCGGCTGCGCTTTGCTGTCAGCCGGTGCGTTGTGCAGCGTCTGGTAATCGAAGTCAAACGGCTCGTAGTAATCATCGATACCCGGCAGATGCGGGTTAGCGAAAATTTTACCCAGCAGCAGCGCTTTGTTACCCATGCGTGGCACCAGCTTACCGTTGATCTTGCGGATCCAACCGCCCTTCCATTTTTCCTGGTTTTCCCAGTCGGTCGGGAAACCGGTGCCCGGCTTAGTTTCAACGTTGTTGAACCAGGCGTACTCGGTCCCTTCACGGCTGGTCCAGACGTTTTTGCAGGTTACTGAACAGGTGTGGCAACCGATGCACTTATCGAGATTCAGCACCATGCCGACTTGTGAACGAATTTTCATTTTACGCTCTCCTGTACCTGGTCATTGCCTTCGCCATCCAACCAGTCAATGTTCTTCATCTTACGGACCACCACGAACTCATCACGGTTTGACCCTACGGTGCCGTAGTAGTTAAAGCCGTAGGCCAGGTGGGCATAACCACCAATCATGTGCGTCGGTTTCGGCGTAATACGGGTCACCGAGTTATGGATCCCGCCGCGCTGTTCGGTAATTTCCGACCCTGGAATATTCACAATACGTTCCTGGGCGTGGTACATCATGGTCATCCCGGCCGGGACACGCTGGCTGACTACCGCACGGGCGGTTAGTGAACCGTTGCTGTTAAAGACTTCGATCCAGTCGTTATCTTCGATACCCAGATCTTTCGCATCCGCTTCACTCATCCACACGATCGGACCGCCGCGGCCTAATGTCAGCATCAGCAGGTTGTCGCTGTAAGTGGAGTGGATACCCCACTTCTGGTGTGGCGTCAGGAAGTTGAGCGCCTTTTCCGGATTGCCGTTGGATTTCTCGCCCATCACGGCTTTCACCGAACGGGTGTCAATTGGCGGACGATAAACCAGCAGGCTTTCACCGAAGTCGCGCATCCACTGATGATCCTGATACAGCTGCTGACGACCGGTCAGCGTACGCCATGGGATCAGCTCGTGAACGTTGGTGTAACCGGCGTTGTAAGAAACATGCTCATCTTCCAGGCCAGACCAGGTCGGGCTGGAGATAATTTTACGCGGCTGCGCCTGAATATCGCGGAAGCGGATTTTCTCGTCTTCTTTATTCAGTGCCAGATGCGTATGGTCACGGCCGGTAAATTCACTCAGCGCAGCCCAGGCTTTCACCGCCACCTGACCGTTGGTTTCCGGCGCCAGGGTGAGGATCATCTCGGCGGCATCAATCGCCGTATTCAGCATCGGCTGACCTTTAGCCGGGCCTTCTGCCTTGGTGTAGTTAAGCTTACGCAGCAAGTCCATTTCGCTCTGGGTGTTCCAGGCAATCCCTTTCCCGCCGTTACCGACTTTATCCATCAGTGGGCCGATGGAGGTGAAGCGTTCGTAAGTTGCTGGGTAATCACGCTCAACGGTCATGATGTGCGGGGCAGTAACGCCTGGGATCAGATCGCATTCGCCTTTTTTCCAGTCCTTCACGTCCAGCGGCTGCGCCAGTTCGGCTGCGGAATCGTGCTGGATAGGCAGCGTCACCACGTCGGTTTCTTTACCGAGGTGACCGACGCAGACTTCAGAGAATTTCTTGGCGATGGCTTTGTAAATTTCCCAGTCGCTTTTCGATTCCCAGGCCGGATCAACAGCGGCAGACAGCGGATGAATAAACGGATGCATGTCCGATGTATTCATGTCGTCTTTTTCATACCAGGTGGCGGTAGGCAACACGATATCGGAATACAGACAGGTGCTCGACAGACGGAAGTCCAGCGTCACCACCAGATCCAGCTTGCCATCGAGACCGTTATCCTGCCATTCCACTTCTTCTGGCTTCACGCCACCCTGTTTGCCCAGATCCATCCCCTGAATACCGTGTTCAGTACCCAGCAGATACTTCAGCATGTACTCATGACCTTTACCGGACGAGCCCAGCAGGTTAGAACGCCAGATGAACAGGTTACGCGGATGGTTTTTACCGTTTTCAGGTTGTTCTGCCGCAAAGCGAATAGAACCCTCTTTCAGCGATTTCACGGTGTAATCCACCGGCGTCATCCCGGCTTTTTCCGCCTCACGAGCAATGTACAGCGGGTTGGTGCCCAACTGCGGCGCAGATGGCAACCAGCCCATACGTTCAGCGCGTACGTTAAAGTCGATCAAATGACCGCTATAGCGGGACTTGTCCGCCATCGGCGACAGCAGTTCCTGCGCAGTTACCGTCTCATAACGCCACTGGCTGGAGTGGTTATAGAAGTAGGAGGTGCTGTTCATGTGACGTGCCGGACGCTGCCAGTCAAGGCCAAACGCCAGCGGCTGCCAGCCGGTCTGCGGACGCAGTTTTTCCTGACCCACATAGTGCGCCCAACCGCCACCGCTCTGACCAACGCAGCCGCAGAACACCAGCATGTTGATCAATCCGCGATAGTTCATATCGAGGTGATACCAGTGGTTCAGACCGGCACCGACGATGATCATTGAACGACCGTGCGTTTTGTCAGCGTTATCGGCAAATTCACGGGCGATACGCACGATTTGAGCGCGTGATACACCGGTAATTTTTTCTGCCCATGCCGGGGTATATGCTTTGATGTCATCGTAGCTGGTGGCGCAGTTTTCATCGTTCAGACCGCGTTCCAGACCGTAGTTCGCCATGGTCAGGTCATAAACGGTGGTCACCAGCGCGGTAGTACCGTCCGCCAGTTGCAGGCGTTTGACCGGCAGTTTGTGCAGCAGAACGTTTTCCAGTTCGACTTTATTGAAGTGCTCGGTGCCTTCGCCGCCAAAGTATGGGAAGCCGACTTCAGCGATGTCATCCTGGCTGCCCAGCAAGCTGAGCTGCAGTTCGGTTTCTTTACCGGACGTGCCGTCGCGCTGCTCAAGGTTCCACTTCCCTTTTTCGCCCCAGCGGAAACCAATCGAACCGTTTGGCGCGACCATCTCGCCGTCGGTATTGACGGCAACGGTTTTCCACTCTGGGTTATTTTCCTGGCCCAAAGAATCGACCAGATCGGCGGCGCGCAGCATACGGCCCGCCGCATAGTAACCGTCACGCTCTTCGAGCATCACCAGCATCGGGAAGTCGGTGTAACGACGCACATAGTCGGTGAAGTACTGGCTTGGGTTATCAAGGTGGAACTCACGCAGCATGACGTGGCCCATTGCCAGCGCCATCGCGGCATCGGTGCCCTGCTTCGGTGCCAGCCACAGGTCGCACAGCTTGGCAATTTCAGCGTAGTCCGGGGTGATCGCGACCGTTTTGGTCCCTTTGTAGCGAACTTCAGTGAAGAAGTGGGCATCCGGGGTACGGGTCTGCGGAACGTTTGAACCCCAGGCGATGATGTAGCTGGAGTTGTACCAGTCGGCAGATTCCGGAACGTCGGTCTGCTCACCCCAGGTCTGCGGAGACGCAGGCGGCAGGTCACAGTACCAGTCGTAGAAGCTCAGGCAGGTACCGCCAATCAGGGACAAGTAACGTGCACCGGAAGCGTAGGAAACCATCGACATTGCCGGGATCGGCGAGAAGCCTGCCACGCGGTCAGGGCCGTAGGTTTTGACGGTGTAGACGTTAGAAGCGGCAATCAGCTCATTCACTTCCTGCCAGGAAGAACGTACAAAACCACCACGACCGCGCGCTTGCTTGAAGCTTTTTGCTTTATCGGCGTCTTCGATGATGGATGCCCATGCATCTACCGGATCGCTGTGCAGTCTTTTCGCTTCACGCCACATTTTCATCAGGCGTTTACGCATCAGCGGGTATTTCAGGCGGTTAGCGCTGTAGAGATACCAGGAGTAGCTCGCACCGCGCGGGCAGCCGCGTGGTTCATGGTTTGGCAGGTCTGGACGGGTGCGCGGGTAGTCGGTTTGCTGGGTCTCCCAGGTCACCAGACCATTTTTCACGTAGATTTTCCAGCTGCATGAGCCGGTGCAGTTTACCCCATGAGTTGATCGCACGACTTTGTCATGCTGCCAACGCTGGCGGTATCCATCCTCCCAGTCCCGGTTAGTATTGAGAAGCTGGCCGTGCCCATCGGCAAAGGTTTCGCCCTTCTGCTTGAAGTAGCGAAACCGGTCCAGGAATTTACTCATCGGTTGTCTCCTGTAGGAGCCTGACGGCTCTCTGATAAATCGACATTGCTTGATTGAGAATGAAGGTAACGCTATGAAAGCGCGTGGGAATTGATAACGATCAAGGCAGGCAGGGATGGGAAAGAGAGGTTAAATTTTATATACCCCTTAAGTGGGATGAAGTAAAAGTCAGTAATCAATTGATTTTAAATATGATTTTAAAATTAACTCATCATACAAATGTTAAATTCTTTACAAGTGAGTATTAAGGGGTATCCCCCCTGGCAGGCCTCTTTCTGTGTACCGTTCTGACAGACGATAGTCTCTGTAGATAAATAAGTATGTTGTAACTAATTACAGACAAAAAAAAGCGCGGTCTAACACCGCGCAAAGGATAATCAACCTACACGTCATCCTTCAAACTGCTTCCGCGTTGGCTGTGCTCGTTCTCCCCAGTCACTGACTTGAGTATGCTCCTGGGGATTTCTCACTTGCCGCCGTGATGCAGTTTGAGTGATTTTGTGTACATTACTTTTTTATTTTTTAGAATGACGTCCGTATACCACCCAAGTGATGACCACGCAGGCGACATAGAAGATCAGGAACACTTTCATCGCATCCACCGGCGAACCGGTTAACGCCAGCGACGTACCAAACGCTTTAGGAATAAAGAAGCCGCCAATCGCGCCGATAGCTGAGATAAAGCCCAGTGCCGCCGCCGTGTCGGTTGCCGCTTCACGCATCGCTTTCTCTTCGGAGCCACCTTCGGCTTTCACTCGGTCCATCGTCAGTTTACGGAAGATCACGGAGATCATCTGGAAGGTAGAACCACTACCCAACCCAGCCGTCAGGAACAGCGCCAGGAACACCGCAAAGAAGGCGATAAAGTTGCCACCCTCACCGTTTGTTGGCAGCGTCAGGAACAGCAAGGCGCTGAAAATGGCCATCAGGACAAAGTTCACCAACGTCACACGCGTCCCGCCCAGTCGGTCAGAAATTGCCCCACCAGCAGAACGAGCCAGGGCGCCAATCAGCGGACCAAAGAAGGCGTAATGCAGGATCTGCACCTCAGGGAACTGCGTTTTTGACAGCATGGCAAAACCGGCAGAGAAGCCGATAAAGGAGCCGAAGGTTGCCAGATACAGCAGACTCATAATCCACAGATGTCCGCGTTTCAGCACCGGTAATTGCTCTTTCAGTGACGCTTTAGAGGTTGCCAGTTCGTTCATACCAAACCACGCAGCCAGCGTCAGCACCGCCAGGAACGGTACCCAAATCCACGCGGCGTTGGCCAGATACAGTTGCGTGCCATCCGGTTGTTCAACGCCGTGGCTACCGAATGCCGCGAAGATAGACAAGGAGACCACCAGCGGCGCAAGCAACTGCATCACGCTGACGCCCATGTTACCCAGACCGCCGTTCAGCCCCAGTGCACCGCCCTGTTTCTGTTTCGGGAAGAAGAAACTGATGTTAGCCATGCTGGAAGCAAAGTTTGCCCCGGCAAAACCGCACAGCAGAGAGATGATAATAAACGTGCTAAACGGCGTGGTGGTATCTTGCACGGCAAAACCTAACCATACGCAAGGAATGATCAGGATACCGGTGCTGAATGCCGTCCAGCGACGTCCGCCAAACAGAGGAACCATAAAGGAGTACGGAACACGCAGCAGCGCACCGGAAACCGACGGTAATGCCGTCAGCATGAACAGCTGCTCGGTGGTAAAGTCAAAGCCAACCTTCGGTAAGTTCACCGCTACGGCGCTAAATAACATCCATACGCAAAATGCCAGCAGCAGACAAGGGACGGAAATCCACAAGTTGCGGCTGGCAATACGATGACCTCTTTGCTGCCAAAAGGCGGGATCTTCCGGCCGCCATTCTGTAATTACAGATCCAGATGCCCTTTCCGGGGCAGATGAGTGACTCATAGACACCTCTGATACTTGTTTCGATGCCTGCAACATTAGGGTTTACAGCGAGAGGTAAGTTGATATAAATCAAAGGAAAAGATGTCATTATTAGTGCTTAAAATTTATCATTACCCCAAATGAGTACATAACATCGCTAAAAAAGATGTGGTTTTTCACGCTTCTGTCGCCCCCTACTCCCCGCAGCCGGGGATCTCTCCCACCTGTGGCAATTAAGGGGTAGCCCGTTTGAGGTATGGGTATACTCCAGTGTATAGCTGAGAATAACGCCACTGCTTGCAGCAGTATCGTCATTCATAAGGTTTTCGCTACAACGAAATCCTGAAGGAAGAAGTCACCATGTTAAAACGTTGTCTCTCTCCGCTTACGCTGGTCAACCAGGTAGCGCTGATTGTTTTACTGTCCACCGCAATCGGCGTGGCAGGTATGGCCGTCTCCGGCTGGTTGGTTCAGGGCGTTCAGGGCAGCGCGCATGCGATAAATAAAGCCGGCTCCCTGCGTATGCAGAGCTATCGTCTGCTGGCAGCGGTTCCGCTGGATGCCAATGACCAGCCGCTGCTGGAAGAGATGGAAAGAACGGCCTTCAGCCCGGAACTCACGCGCGCCGCTAAGCGCGACGGACAACAGGCACAGCTGAAGGCGTTACAGGATTACTGGCATACCGAACTGGCGCCAGGGCTATCACATGCACAAAACGCGGACGCCGTTGCCGAGGACGTTACGCAGTTTGTGGCAGGACTGGATAAGCTGGTGACCGCCTTTGACCACACCACGGAATTGCGTATTGAGCGCGTGGTGATGCTGCATCGTCTGATGGCCGTGTTTATGGCACTGCTGCTGGTTTTCACCATTATCTGGCTGCGTGTTCGTCTGCTGGAACCGTGGAAACAGCTGCTGTCGATGGCGCGAGCCGTCAGCCAACGTGATTTTACCCAGCGCGCATGCATTAGCGGGCGTAATGAAATGGCGGCCCTGGGATCGGCACTGAACAATATGTCAGAAGAGCTGGCAGAAAGTTACTCGGTACTGGAACAGCGGGTGCAGGAGAAAACCGCCGGTCTGGAGCATAAAAACCAGATCCTCTCCTTCCTGTGGCAAGCCAACCGCCGTCTGCACTCTCAGGTACCACTGTGTGAACGTCTTTCCCCGGTACTCAACGGGCTACAAAATTTAACGCTGTTGCATGATATCGAACTGCGGGTGTACGACCTGGAAGATGAAGATAATCACCAGGAGTTTACCTGTCAGTCGAACGTCAGCTGTGATGAAAAAGGGTGTCATCTGTGTCCGCGCGGCACGCTGCCCGCCATTGACGGCGGAATCACACTGAAATGGCGACTGACCGATGCGCATACTCAGTATGGTATTCTGCTGGCCACATTGCCGCACGGACGTCATCTTAGCCACGACCAGCAGCAACTGGTTGATACCCTGGTTGAACAACTGACCGCGACGCTGGCGCTGGACAGGCAGCAGGAGCGTCAGCAGCAGTTGATTGTGATGGAAGAGCGTGCCACCATTGCACGCGAACTGCATGATTCTATTGCACAATCGCTTTCTTGTATGAAGATGCAGGTCAGCTGTTTGCAAATGCAAGGCGAGGCGCTGCCGGAAAACTGCCGCGACCTGTTGAGTCAAATTCGTAATGAACTGAACACGTCCTGGGTGCAGTTGCGTGAGCTGTTAACCACCTTCCGTTTGCAGTTAACGGAGCCTGGATTGCGCCCAGCGCTGGAAGCCAGCTGCCTGGAATACAGCGCCCGATTTGGTTTTACGGTGAAGCTGGATTACCAGCTGCCACCGCGTCTGGTGCCTTCGCACCAGGCTATTCACCTGTTGCAAATTGCCCGTGAAGCCCTGAGTAATGCCCTGAAACACTCTCACGCCGATGACGTTGTGGTGACGGTGGTGCAAAATGGCAAGCAGGTCAAACTGACAGTGCAAGATAACGGCTGCGGCGTACCGGAAAACGCCGAACGCAGTAACCACTACGGCATGATTATTATGCGCGATCGTGCGCAAAGCTTGCGCGGCGATTGCCGTGTACGCCGTCGCGAGACTGGCGGTACTGAAGTTGCTGTCACTTTCATTCCCGAAACAAACTTCACAGAAGTCCAAGGAGATACCCATGAGTAATCTGGAACCGGCAACCATCCTGTTGATCGATGATCATCCGATGTTGCGAACCGGTGTAAAACAGCTTGTCAGCATGGCGCCCGATATTACCGTGGTCGGCGAAGCCAGTAATGGCGAGCAGGGTATCGAGCTGGCTGAGTCTCTTGATCCCGATCTGATCCTGTTGGATCTCAATATGCCCGGTATGAACGGTCTGGAAACGCTCGATAAGCTGCGCGAAAAATCCCTGTCCGGCCGCATCGTCGTATTCAGCGTCTCCAATCATGAAGAAGACGTGGTCACCGCCCTGAAACGCGGCGCGGATGGTTATTTGTTGAAAGACATGGAACCGGAAGATTTGCTGAAGGCATTACAGCAAGCGGCCGCCGGTGAAATGGTGCTTAGCGAAGCTTTAACACCCGTACTGGCCGCCAGCCTGCGTGCTAATCGTGCCACCTCAGACCGCGATGTCACCCAGCTCACGCCGCGCGAACGCGACATCCTGAAACTGATTGCCCAGGGCCTGCCTAACAAGATGATTGCCCGCCGTCTGGACATCACCGAAAGCACGGTCAAAGTCCACGTGAAGCATATGCTGAAGAAAATGAAGCTCAAATCACGCGTAGAAGCCGCGGTATGGGTACATCAGGAACGCATTTTCTAATTTTTAATGCTGCTTATCGTCAACGAGGATCATTTTCCGACACCGCGCTAAACGGTTCGGTCAGTGATAGCGTGATCTCATTGGAAGAGACACGCTGACCCTGTTCGTCTTCCACCACCACCGACAGCCGCCAGCGGTTTGTTGCCCCGTCACTGCTGTCCCACTTTGGCATAATAATCGTCCAGCCTTCTGCACTCCGGGTAGTTGTTCCCGCCGTCAAACTCAGCGCTTGCGTATCCCCCTGCCACGTCAGGTGGCGAATACCGTGCTGACTGCGCACTTCCAGCTTCAGCGCTACCGACTCGCCAGGCGTGAGATCCCACGGCGGAGTTGCCAGAAACACAGCCAGGGTTTTGCGCTGGCGATATTCCATCGTCGGCAGATTGTTACGCTGTGGTAAGTCATAACGACTCCCGCGTAAGGACTGACTGCCAGCCACTTCGCTGACCATCAACTGTTTTTTTAACGGTACGCCAAAGCGATAGTTAAGCTTTACGCCGACGCTGTTCTGGCTGACCCCGCTTTCACCCTGCTTATGCTGCGCGGTCACCGTCACCAGCGACACCGGCGTGTAGCTCAGCCCCAGCTTGACCGCCACCGGATTATGGTAGCCGGTTCCGGAATGAAACAGATCGACCTGGTCGCCAAAGTATTGCTCCACGCTAACGCTGGTATTGAGATGTTCATAAAACGGGACCCGCATCAGTGCAGTAAGATCGTATCCCCGCGCCATGCGCTGCACCTGCGTCGCAGAACGTTCCTGCCAGGACGAGAACGGCTGGTAATAATTGGCGGATAAGCGCAGATACTCGCCCCACGCTTCAGCACCCACGCCACCGCGCGGCAGGTTTTCATCCAGCAGAGTGTCATAAAAGGTGTTGTAACCTAACAACCAGCCGTTGCGTACCCAGCGCTGCCCGATGCCCAGATTACTGACCAGCCCCTCATCTTGCTGGGTTATCCCCATCTGGCTCCAGGTCAGGTAGCGTTGATTATCCTGCCAGGGAATAAACCAGCTTCCCCGGCTGCCGGTAAAGCGACCCTCGTTATCCACCTGTAGCCCAACGCTGGCATTACCCCAGGGAGAAAGCAACGACTCCAGTTGTTGATTCACCTGCTCACTGACCGTGTCACGCACCTGGCCAAACGCAAACTGCTTCGCCTGTTCACCGGTATCAAGACCATTATCGGTCATGCTGGCTTCGCCAAACGCTTTGACCATTTCGGCAAAATGCTTTTCACCGGCCCGGGACTCCGCTGCCATGCCAAGATCGGGTAAGCCATCATGATTGTTGTCAAACGGGTTGGCGGCCTGCTGGATAAACGAAGACTGCGCGCTGGCAGTACCGCCTGCCAGCGGCAAGAGTAGGAGGATACTACGTGTACAACTGAAAAAACGGCTCAAATCGTCGGTGGCTTTTACATCATTAAAATCAGGTCTCTCGACCGTTAACCATACCTTTCAGGCCAGCAATTTGCAGCCTTTTCTCAAATTTTCAGGAATATCCTTACTCTTTAAGCGTTACCGTTTGTTTCAGTAAGGCACGCAACTCCGGGATGCACGACCCACAGTTGCTGCCGCAGCGCAGCTGTTGCCCCAACGTCTGAACCGAATGGCAACCGTCGGTGATCGCCCGGACGATCGCCATTTCGCCTACGCTGAAACAGCTGCACACTATCGCCCCCTCGTCAGGCGCTATACCTGCGGGTTTGCCGCTCAGCAGCGCATGGCGTATTTCAGCATTGTCTGGCGCTCGCACAAACGCGGCGAGAATAGTGACGGTGTCAATCTCAGGCTGCGTCGCCGCCGACCAGAATCCCAGCATCAGTTGCCCCTCCCGCCAGGCCAGGATATTCAGCCCCTGGCCCCAGTGCGCCTGCTGGATTTGCCAGCCTTGTGCCGTGCAGTACTGGCATAGCCAGCTGGCGAATTCCCTGTCACCCGCCAGGGTATAGCGAAAAACCGTGTCCGCCGCTTTGCGCCACCAATGGACAAAACCGGGCAGTGTTAATTGATGCCGACTAAACATCTCCCCCTGCCATTGCGGCTGCCAGGGCATGATACGCACCGCAGTCTGTTTGCTTTCTGGCTGTCCGGAATGGGGATCGCACACCGGCGCGACCAGCGCGTTTACCCGGCCCTGACGGGCAAAGCTGTTGTTCCAGTGCATCGAGGTAAACGCGCTGCCCGCCCGCTGACCTGGTTGGATTGCCACCCTGCCCACCATCAGCCCGCGCGGGGAACTGATACGACACAGCGCTCCCCCGGTCAGCTGAAATCGTGCGGCGTCCTCAGGTGACACCTCGACCAGCGGTTCGCTGATGTGCTGCATCAGGTGCGAAACGGTGCCGGTGCGGGTCATGGTGTGCCACTGGTCACGGATACGCCCGCTGTTTAACACCAGCGGATAGAGCGCATCACAGGCAGTTGTCATCCCCTGCGGCGTGACAGGCACCAGCCGCAAACGCTGGTTCGCGTGCCAGCCCTGCCAGAGGTTTAGCGGCGCTAGACGTCGACTGACCGGCCAGCGAACCGGGGTCATGTCTTCCCACTGCGCGTACGTCATATCGGCCAGGGCACCAATATCAAAGGCGCGTTCCCCATTATTTTCAAAACCGGAAAGCGCCGCATGTTCACAGAAGACCTCCCACGCGTTTTGCCAGCTAAATGCCCCGGCATACCCCAGCTGTTTAGCCATCTGGGCGATAATCCACCAATCCGCACGCGCCTCACCGGGAGAGGACAAAAAGGCGCGCTGGCGAGAAATGCGCCGCTCTGAATTGGTCACCGTACCATTCTTCTCTCCCCAGGCCTGCGCCGGAAAGCGAATGTGGGCATAGCGACTGGTATCGGTGTCGGCCACCACCTCGGAGACAATGACCAGCGGGCAGGCCGCCAGCGCCTGACACACGGCATGGCTGTCCGGTAACGATACCGCCGGGTTAGTCCCCATGATCCACACCGCTTTAATCTTGCCGTTGCCAATAGCCTCGAACAGCTCGACCGCCATCAACCCCGGCGTTTGCGCCAGCCGCTCAGCGCCCCAGAAGCGGGCCACGCGCGACAGGTCCTGCGGGTCAAAACTCATCTGCGCTGCCAACTGCGTCGCCAGCCCGCCTACCTCGCGACCGCCCATCGCGTTTGGCTGTCCGGTCAGCGAAAATGGCCCACACCCGGCGCGGGCGTATTTACCGCTGGCCAAGTGGACGTTGATGATCGCATTGCATTTATCGCTGCCACTGGCGGACTGGTTAATGCCCATGGTGTACAGCGTGACGGCCTTTGGCGCCTGCATAAACGCGTCATAAAACGCGGTGACTTCCGCCACCTCCAGCCCACAAAACTCAGCCACCCGCGCCACGTCCCAGTCACGCGCGATAGCCAGCGTTTCCGTTGCCCCGTCAAAATCCCCCAGCGCTGCACCGTCGGTGGCAATTCTGTTGAGTAAACCCACGAACAGCCCACCGTCGCTGCCAGGCAGCAGCGGCAGATGCAGATCCGCAATATCACAGGTGGCAGTACGTCGGGGATCGATAACCACCACCTTCAACAATGGATTGGTTTGTCGTGCTTGCACCAGCCGTTGGTACAGCACTGGATGCGTCCACGCGGCATTCGATCCCACCAGCACCACCAGATCGCTACACTCGATATCTTCATAACTGCAGGGCACCACGTCGGCACCCAGCGCCCGCTTATAGCCGGTCACCGCCGACGACATGCAAAGCCGCGAGTTGGTATCGATATTGGCCGCACCGATAAAACCTTTCATCAGCTTGTTGGCCGCGTAGTAATCTTCCGTCAGTAGCTGACCGGAAGCGTAAAAGGCCACCGCCTGCGGGCCGTGCTGGGCGATAATGCTGCGCAGACGCGTGCCTGCGGTTTCCAGCGCCTGCGACCAACTGACCTTCGCCCCGTCAACCGTCGGCTGTAACAATCTGCCGCTCAGCCCGGTGGTTTCCGCCAGCG
This sequence comes from Citrobacter freundii, assembly GCF_029717145.1. Lineage (NCBI taxonomy): Bacteria > Pseudomonadati > Pseudomonadota > Gammaproteobacteria > Enterobacterales > Enterobacteriaceae > Citrobacter > Citrobacter freundii. The sequence continues at coordinate 2,606,190 of NZ_CP099222.1, forward strand.
CCGCGCCTTTGACGCACAGGCGACCAAAGTTTGCCGGATGGTCAGGATCGCCCCGGACGTTAACGCCTTTTTCGCTCACCTGGGCGATCACCCCACAGCCGACGCCGCAGTAGGGACATGTGGTACGTATCTCACTCATGAGGCCTCCGCGCGCAGAATCAATGCCTGATTGCCCACCCACACTTTTCCATCCACCACTTTCACCGGCCAAGCGCGTACCGCCTGCTCGCCGCTGTCATACTGGCGACCATCACGCAGGCGAATGCGCTGTTTATACAGCGGCGAAATCACAACAGGCTCACCGGCCACATCCCCCAAAATGCCGCGCGAAAGTACCTGAGCGTCACTGCCGGGTTCACGATTATCCAGCGCATAAATCGACTGACCAAAACGGAAGAGTGCGATTTGCAGGTCACCCAGTAGGGCACCAATCCCTGCCTGTTCCGGGATCGCCTCAAGCGGGCAGATCGCCTGCCAGGGTTTCACCGGCAATGTCTCACGAGCATGGCGTACAGGGGGGGCCAACTGCGGCTGGCCGCGTAAGGCTTGACGCGCGATGGCGTCATCCGGGGCATCGCTGTTGACGTAAGAGCGAAACAGCGCCAGACGTTGCGGACTGCTGAGCGTGGTTTGCCACTCGCACTGGTAGCTTTCCACTACCCGCGCCATCTCTTGTTCAAACTCGCTGGCAATACCTAAGCTATCGTCCATGATCACCTCGCGCAGGTAATCAATACCGCCCTCGAGATTGTCCATCCAGGTACTGGTACGCTGCAGGCGGTCCGCGGTGCGGATGTAGAACATCAGGAAACGATCGATGGTCTGAATCAGCGTGGCATCATCCAGATCGCTGGCAAATAGATCGGCATGGCGCGGCTTCATGCCGCCGTTGCCGCACAAATACAGGTTCCAGCCTTTATCCGTGGCAATGACGCCGACATCTTTCCCTTGGGCTTCGGCACACTCGCGGGTACAGCCGGAAACCGCCATTTTGATTTTGTGCGGTGCGCGCAGGCCCTTGTAACGATTCTCCAGCGTGACCGCCAGTCCGGTTGAGTCCTGAACACCGTAGCGACACCAGGTTGAGCCGACGCAGGACTTCACCGTACGCAGCGACTTCCCGTAAGCATGCCCGGTCTCGAACCCCGCCTCGACCAGCTCGCGCCAGATATCGGGCAACTGTTCAAGCCGCGCACCGAAGAGATCAACCCGCTGCCCGCCGGTAATTTTGCTGTACAACTGGTAGCGTTTAGCAATCTGACCAATGGCAATCAGGCCATCCGGCGTCACTTCCCCCGCCGGCATGCGCGGGACCACCGAATACGATCCGTCTTTTTGAATGTTGGCAAAATAGCGATCGTTCGTATCCTGCAACGGCAGATGCGCAGGTTTAAGCAGATACTCATTCCAGCAGGAGGCCAGCACCGACCCCACCAGCGGTTTACAAATTTCACAGCCGTGCCCGTGTCCATAGCGGGCAATCAACTGTTCGAAAGTGTGAATATGATTCACCCGCACCAGATGATAGATTTCCTGACGCGACCAGGGAAAGTGTTCACAGATATCCTTTTTGACCTCCACACCCTGTGCAGCCAGCTGATGCTCCATCACCTGTTTGACCAGTGCGCTGCACCCGCCACAGCCGGTTGCCGCTTTGGTACACTGTTTTATTGCACCGATATCCGTCGCCCCAGCGCTGACCGCCCGGCAGATATCGGCCTTGCTGACGTTATGACAAGAACAAATCTGTGCGGCGTCAGGGAGTGCCGCCACCCCAAACACTTTCGGTGCGCTACCCGCCACGGCAGGCAGGATCAGCGATTCCGGCTGCGCGGGCAGCACCAGTCCGTTCAACATCATTTGTAGTAGCGTGGCATAGTCACTGGCATCGCCCACCAACACGCCGCCCAGCAGCGTTTTGCCGTCGGCGCTGACGACGATTTTCTTGTAGATTTGCTGTGGGCCGTGGGTCCACTGATAGCTTTGCGCCCCCGGCGTGCGCGCCTGCGCATCACCAAATGACGCCACATCAACGCCGAGCAGCTTGAGCTTAGTGCTCATGTCCGCCCCGCCAAAACTGGCCTCTTCCCCGGCCAGCCGCGCGGCGGCAACGCGCGCCATCTGATAGCCCGGCGCCACCAGTCCAAATATCCGCCCTTCCCACAGCGCGCACTCGCCAATGGCGTAAATGGCATCATCTGACGTGCGGCAGTGGCTATCAATGCTTATTCCACCGCGATCGCCGAGGTGTAAGCCACTGCTGCGAGCCAGCGTATCCTGCGGGCGGATACCGGCGGAAAACACCACCAGATCGGTGTCCAGCCGCTCTCCGTCGGCAAAATGCAGCACCAGGCCGTCTGGCGTACGCTCAATTTCGCGGGTGGATTTTGCGGTATGCACCCCCACCCCCAGCGCCTCAATTTTTTCGCGCAGCATAGCGGCGCCGGCATTATCCAGTTGCACCGCCATCAGGTTCGCGGCGAATTCAACGACATGTGTTTCCAGCCCAAGCTGGCGCAGCGCATTGGCCGCCTCCAGCCCAAGCAGCCCACCGCCAATCACCACCCCACGCCGGGCATTTTTCGCTTTTTCCGCAATGGCATCGAGATCGTCGAGCGTACGGTAAACAAAACAATCCGCGGAATCACCGCCTTTTACCGGCGGCACAAACGGGTACGACCCGGTGGCCAGCACCAGCGCATCCCAGTGGGTTTCATGGCCGCTGGCGGTACGGATAACCCGAGCTTCACGGTCGATTTGCGTAACACACTGCGCAAGACGCAGCTCGATACCGTGACGCGCAAAGAAGTCCTCGTCCACCAGTGACAGCGACTGCGCGCTGCGCCCGGCGAAATACTCGGAAAGATGTACCCGATCATAGGCGGCATAACGTTCTTCGCCGAACACCACGATGTGATACTGCATATGCAGGTTGCGGCTTACGCATTGCTCGAGAAAATGGTGGCCAACCATACCGTGTCCCACAACAGCCAGCGTCGGTTTTGTCATCGTCATCAGTCCTGCAGCCGGTGGCTGCGTATCAAAGCGGTCAAATAGCCAGGCGGAATTTGCCGGCGCGTGTGCATCCAGCAAGTCGGTGAGCGGCGCAGCGCTGCGGCAATTGCCCATTAACAGCACGCCATGGAGTTTTCCGTCGCGAATCAGCAGACGGCGGTAGTCTCTGCTGAGCGGATCCCAGCTACTCAACGCGGTATCCGTGGGTTCGGCGTCCGTTACCCCAGCGCTGAACAGTTCGATTCCCGTCACCTTCAGGCGCGTGCCGCGATCCTGCCAACGAAATCCCTCGCCGTTCTGGCCTGCCAGGCGTGCAGCCAGCACCTCGGCCTGCTGCAGGCACGGTGCCACCAGCCCCCAGGTCTGGCCGTTAATTTCACAACACTCGCCCACCGCGCTGATGCCTGCGACGGTGGTACGCAGTTGTGCGTCCACCACGATCCCCCGTTGGCAGCTCACACCGCTCTCCTGCGCCAGGTGGATATTGGGTTTGACGCCGGTCGCCATCACCACCCGCTGCGCGGCCAACTGCTCACCATCCAGCAATGTGACGCGATCTCCTTCAATGCACGTAATCCCGGAATTGAGTACGCAGCGAATACCGCGCGCTGTCAGCTGGGCCTGCAACAGATCGCTGGCCTGCCGATCCAGCTGGTGTTCCATCAGGCGTTCGGCGCGATGAATTAACGTGACGTTGTCACAGTTTAGCCGTAGCGCTGCCGCTGCCTCCACGCCGAGTACGCCGCCGCCAAGCACCACCACCGGACCTGGTTGTTGCAAGATGGCCTCCACATCCGCCATCGTGCGAAACGCGTGCACATGCGCCTGTTCACCGCCGGGAATTGGCGGAATAAACGGCACCGAGCCGGTGGCAAAAACCAGCTCATCCCACTCAAGGATGCGCGTGCAGGTCGTCAGCCGGCGGCGAGTCGCATCAACGGCCAGCACGCGTTCCCCGCTCAGCACCGTGACGCCGTGGTCGGTATACCACTGGCGCGGATGAAGTAGCGTGTGGGCAAACGTCTTCTCCCCACCCAGCACCGGTGATAGCTGGATGCGGTTATAGGCCAGCTGCGGTTCCTCACCGATAAGCGTGATCGCGATGTCGCTGCACTTGTACGCCAGCAGCGCCTCGGTCAGGCGCGTCGCCGCCATGCCGTGCCCCACAATGACCAGTCGTTGCGTCATATCGCCCCCTTACGCCGCCTTCGGCTGTTTCTCATACAGGAAGTGGAGGATGCGTTGCCGCAGGTGGTGATAACGGCTGTCATCCGCCAACTGGACGCGGTTACGCGGGCGCGGCAGATTTACCGCCAGAATCTCGCCCACCGTGGCCGCCGGGCCGTTGGTCATCATCATCACCCGATCAGAGAGCAGCACCGCCTCATCGACGTCATGGGTAATCAGCACAATGGTGGTGTTCAGCGATTGCTGGATCTGCATCACCGTGTCCTGCAAATGTGCTCTGGTGAGTGCATCCAGCGCGCCAAACGGTTCATCCATCAGCAGCACTTTGGGTTTCATGGCCAGCGCACGGGCAATACCCACTCGCTGCTTCATGCCGCCGGAAACCTCGCCTGGATGTTTGTGCATCGCGTGGCCCATCTGCACCCGTTCAAGATTGTGCGCAATCCACTCGCGCCGCTCGGCCTTGTTCATGGTGCGGCGAAAGACCTGATCGACCGCCAGCGCCACGTTGTCAAAGCAACTCAGCCACGGCAGCAATGAATGGTTCTGGAATACAACCGCCCGCTCCGGCCCCGGCCCGGCAATTTCGCGGTTATCGCAAAGCAGGCCGCCTTCAGTGGGTAACGTGATGCCCGCGATCAGATTCAGCAACGTCGATTTCCCGCAGCCGGAATGACCAATCAGGCTGACCGTTTCCCCTTCATGGATATCAAACGAGACGTTTTGCAGCGCCAGAAACTCGCCGCTGGCGGTGGAAAAACGTTGGCTCACTGCCTGTACCTGAATAATGGGTTTCATGCTGTCTCCTTATTTTTCCTGCCAGCTAAAACGACGGGCGACCCGCATTAGCCCCTGCTCAAGCAGCAGGCCCACGACGCCGATAATGAGAATGGCGATAAGAATGTTTTCGACGTTGAGGTTGTTCCACTCATTCCAGATCCAAAAGCCAATGCCCAGTCCACCGGTGAGCATTTCGGCGGCCACAATCACCAACCAGGCAATACCGATAGACAGGCGCATACCGGTGAGGATCGCAGGCAGTACCGCGGGAAAAAGAATGCGGCGCATCACCGTCCACTCGGAGAGTTGGAGCACACGGGCGACGTTGAGATAATCGTCAGGAATTCTGCGCACCCCTTCGGCGGTGTTGATCACCATCGGCCAGATGGAGCAGATAAAAATAGTCCAGCTGGAGGCCGGTTCCGCCTTTTGAAACAGCAGCAACCCAATGGGCAGCCAGGCCAACGGGCTGACCGGGCGCAGCAGCGCGACCAGCGGTGAAAACATGTGTGAGGCGAAGGTAAATCGGCCAATCAGAAATCCGAGCGGGATGCCGACTAGCGCCGCGAGGCCAAAACCAATGGCCACCCGCTGCAATGACGCCAGCACGTTCCAGCCGATGCCCATATCGTTCGGCCCATTGTTATAGAACGGGTCAGCAAACAGCGTTAGCGCCGAGTCCAGCGTGCTGAGCGGCGTCGGAAATCCCTGGCTGTTGATCGCCGCCAGTTGCCAGCACACCACCAGTAGGCCCATCCCCAGCAGCGCGGGCACGGCTCGTCTGACCCACGCGTGCAGCCACAAATAGGCCGGCGTTTTGCGTTTTCTCACCGTCACGGCAGCCAGCGTGATCACCTCACCCACAGCCGGTTCAGGGGTTTTTAGTTGCGTGTTTTGTTTCATCTCAGGCTCCTTTACGGTGGAGGGTAAAGCGGTTGGCATACGCTTCCGGGTCGCGACCGTCCCACACGGTACCGTCCATCAGCGTGCTGGTACGCAGTAGCTGCGCTGGCGGGGTTATGCCGCCTACGGCCGTCGCCGCATCGCGCCAGATATCAACACGGTTGACCCTGGCCGCAATATCCGCATAGTCCGGTGCCTGCTTAAGCAGTCCCCAGCGGCGGAACTGCGTCAGGAACCACATGCCGTCCGAGTGCCACGGGAAGCTGACTTCTCCGTCACGAAAGAATTGGATCGGGTGCGCGTCCTGCCAGCGATGACCAGCACCGTTGTCGTATTCGCCCAGCATGCGCCCGGTCAGGTACTGTGCTTTGGTATTGAGCCAGGCGCGCCCGGCAAGGATTTGCGCCGTTTCACGTTTGTTGGCCTCGCTGGCGTCAATCCAGCGCGACGCCTCAAGTACGGCGCTGACCAACGCCCGGGCGGTGTGCGGATGCTTCTCCACCCATTCCCGGCGCGTGCCGAGCACTTTTTCCGGATGATCGGGCCAGATTGTCTGCGAGGTAGCGGCGGTAAATCCGATGCGGTCGTTAATGGCCCGCACATTCCACGGTTCGCCGACGCAGAAACCGCTCATATTGCCGATGCGCATGTTCATCACCATTTGCGGCGGCGGCACCACCACGGTACGGATATCGGTAAACGGATTGATGTCGGCGCTGGCCAGCCAGTAATAGAGCCACATGGCGTGCGTGCCAGTAGGAAAGGTATGCGCGAAGGTGTAGGTTCCTGGCGCCTGCCCGGCAATCAGCTTTTTCAGCGACGGCGCGTCGGCGATCCCCTGCTCCTGCAGCGCAGCAGACAGCGTGATGGCCTGGCCGTTTTGGTTCAGCGTCATCAGATTTGCCATCGCCTGCGGTTTGCTGGCGATGCCCAACTCCAGCCCGTACAAGAGTCCATACAGAACGTGGGCGGCGTCCAGTTCGCCGGAAACCAGTTTGTCACGTACCGCCGCCCAACTGGCCTCTTTGCTGGGCACCAGCGTAATGCCGTACTTTTTATCAAAGCCTTTCAACGCGGCAATCACCAACGGCGCGCAGTCAGTGAGGGGAATGAAGCCCACTCTGACCGTGGTCATTTCTGGCGCGTCAGACCCTGCAGCCCACACCGATGGCATCAGGCCGGAAATCAGGGATGCCCCCCCGATGGCGGCGCTGGCCTGCAGGAATCGCCGCCGCGTTAGCAAAACTGTTCTGTCATCCATACATGCTCCCCATAACAAAAAAAAAGCGCCCGGCAATGCCGAAGCATTGCAGGACGCCTTTATCCTCAAAGCAGACAAACCGCCGTTGGTCTGTTGCTAAACTGTCTGTAGAGATGAATGCAATTCGGATGCCAGAATTTCGCTGGCGCGCTGAGCGGCTTTTACCTCCCGGTGACGTTATTTTGCACCCGAATATGGCAGAGGCTGCTCGTCTGTTGTGCAGCCGCTATCCCTGAATGAGTGATTTCACGGTCAACAGCGCACGGGCGATATCCACCATCCGCTGATTTTTATCCATCGCCATTTTGCGCAGCCGTTGCCAGGCCTGTTCCTCACTCATATTGTGATGATTCATCAGTACACTTTTCGCCTTATCAATCACCTTCCGCTCTTCTAACGTATCCTGTAGCGACGCCAGTTGGCCGCTCATCTGCTCGAGCTGGCGTGCCTGCTGGCGAACCAGCAGCAGAAGCTGTTTGTCGCGACGCAGGCAGAGGTTGTCATCGGCGCTATCATCAAGCCAGTTATCGAGCGGCAGCGCGTTGGCGTCTTCCGCCAGACGCCGCTCAACGGCCTGCATCAGCTCGCCGATCAGCCTCTCCTCCACGTCGCGTAAACGTTCCAGCCGCTGGGTCTGCAACGTAAACCAGCGCAGCGTGCTTTCGCCGTTATCGGCCTGCGGGTGTCGCGTGCAAACCTGTCGACGCAACTGTTCAATCGTGCCAGAGGCTTCACACTGCTGGCGAAAATGCTGCACCAGCGCCGGTGAGGCCAGTGAGCTAAAGGCTTCAAAGCACGGCTGCTGTCCGTCGATCCGATCCACCAGCGCCTGGCGCATAGGCGGCTCAAATTCGCCAAGCGTAAAGCCAATCGCGCCCAATGCCCGCTCTTGCCCCACCAGCTCTTTGCCCTGCATAAAGCTGTACAGGGCCACCATCCCGCGGGCAACGTAGGGGTCATCAATACTGTCATTAAGTTGCGGGACAATACCGAGCACATGCCGCAGCGCACGGTTGTACTGCGCCATGGCCTGTTGCGCATCTAACGCCTGCCCGCTGACCGCTTCACGCAATGCGGGCAACTGCGACAGGCACCAGACGGTACCGGCGATGCGATGGCATAGCGTGCTACTGGCCTGCGGCATAAGCTGCGTAAACAGCGCGTGCAGTTGTCGACATTCCTCATCCACCAGTGCGCGGCTGGCACGGACCTCCGGACCGTAAAGTGACCCACGGGAGCACAACCAAATGTTGGATGCACCGCGTTCGCACTGTAGCATATGCACCAGATGGCTAATGCGCGTCACCAGTTGGCCTGACTGCGCCAACTGGCGAAGCTGGGTATTCTCAAGCTGACGTGCGTGGTGAAACCATTGCGTGGCACCGGGGTCTTGCGCATGTGTCATCATCTCTGCTCTCACGGATAACGGGTTTTCCCAAAGAGCTAGCAATATCCATGCCCCCCTGACAACAGGAGTCAAAATGCAAAAGATAGTGATCGTCGCGAACGGTGCGGCCTATGGAAGCGAATCGTTATTTAACAGTCTGCGTCTGGCCATTGCCCTGCGCGAACAGGATGACAGCCTCGATCTGCGACTTTTTTTGATGTCGGACGCGGTAACGGCGGGAATACGCGGGCAGAAGCCGACGGAAGGCTACAATATTCAGCAAATGCTGGAGATCCTGACCGCACAAAATGTGCCGGTGAAACTGTGCAAAACCTGCACCGATGGTCGTGGCATCACCACGCTGCCGTTAATCGACGGCGTTGAAGTCGGAACATTGGTGGAATTAGCCCAGTGGACGCTGGCGGCGGATAAGGTGTTAACCTTCTGATAGACGACTTTTCAGGCAAGCGCACTGAAAGAGCCGGATATTTCCAGATTTAATCTGCCAGGGCGCGGTTACGCTAAACGTAAGCACGCCCTTTCAACGCTTTTCAGGGATTTTGTCATTTTTGTTTAATCGTTATGCCATTTTTTGATCAAAATCAGCATCCTGTCCCTCCCCCTTTGGTGTTATGCCATGAGTGAAATGTGAACAACATCACGCAGCACTTTCGACAGAAAGTACGTTGTTTTCAAGAACGGGGTGAAAAATGGCATTAGTGAAGGCAAGTTTGAAATTGTTTGGTGGAGATACCGTGGTGGTGCGCTGTTCTGAGCGCTGTCACATTCATCTGATGAGCGAAAAAAATCACGTCAAAGACACGCAGACCGACATTTTAAGCGTGCAGGATCGTGATAACGCATGGTTGACCGTGCCGTATACCGGCACGTGGAATGTTCTGATCGACAGCCACAGCCAGTCTCTGGAACATTCCATCAGTTATATCGCCGCCTGACAGTTAGCTGCCCGAAAGCACTCTCGCTTATCGGGCAGTTCGCCGACTCAGGCAAATCCTGGCCGCATGACCCCTTCCGGTAACACCTCGCCCAGCAGTCGTTTGACCGTGACGATCAGTTCGCTCAGGCAATCATCCTGCATGCCTAACCGGGACAATTCCTGTTCCAGCGAGAACAGATACTGCGCATTGGTTCCCAATGGTCCGCTGGCGGTAGCGATAAGCGGCGCGATCACCTGCGCGCGCGTATCTGCCTCAAACAATGGATGCCGCGGATCCATAATAAAGACCAACGCATTGACCGTCCGCCCGTCATCAAGCGTGAGCTGACACCAGGTCGGAAGATAGCAGCCGGTGATCATTTCGCGCTTCCACAGCAACGTCAACTCTTGCTCCAGCGAGGCGTCCGGTAAGCGGTAGGCTACACCGGTGGTGCGGCCCCCTTCTTTCAGGGCCAGCATCCGTCCAGGCTGACACGCCGTGCCTCGTCCCGCCGTCAGGCGCAGGCAAAATGCCCGGTGCCAGCCGACTAACGTGCCGGTACACGACTCCTCAAATTCTAAGGCCGGGTTCCACATCAACGATCCATAACCAAAGATCCACACCGGTCCATCATCTGGTCGGCAAGCGAGTGTGGCAGCCAGTGAGGCTGCCCGTTGTTCCGCTGACCAGAGTAGTGATTCTTCAATAGCACCAAATGCCGTCTTACAGTCGGCATTCAATAAAAAATCACGCGTTAACACCTTACACCTCCGCCACTGCAACGTCCCTGCGACAACTTTTTGACGCCTTCCGGGCTTTTTTGCTGTTCATTTTGAAACCAATACCAGGACAATAGGCAATTCACTGACTGCATGCAAGGCAACAAAGGCTCAACGGCACTTTATATCCTGTACTGATGGCGCGATCGGTACCGACATGTTGCCCATTATGAGTGTCAATATTTGTGCACCATTAAAACTAACACCTTGTTATTTAAATCGTCTCTAAACAAGATAAATGATTATATTCACTTTGAAGCAAGAAACGGGCCACGCCGTAAAATTACGTAAAAACAGATCGGAAATACCGAGATATCTGTTATTTTTTACATTCTTTAATACATTTATAATTATAAATACCTGCAGAGATGGAGAAGTGAATGACACATGCACATGAGGCGGTAAAAACCCGCCACAAGGAGACCTCGCTCGTCTTCCCGATTTTGGCGCTGGTAGTTCTGTTCTTATGGGGGAGCAGTCAGTCACTACCAGTGGTTATCGGCATTAATGCGCTTGCCCTGGTGGGTATATTAAGCAGTGCATTTAGCGTTGTACGTCACGCAGACGTATTAGCCCACCGACTCGGTGAACCCTATGGTTCCCTGATCCTGAGCCTGTCGGTGGTTATTCTTGAAGTCAGCTTAATTTCTGCATTAATGGCAACGGGCGACGCCGCGCCAACCTTGATGCGCGATACGCTCTATTCAATCATTATGATTGTCACCGGTGGTCTGGTCGGTTTTTCATTACTGTTAGGCGGGCGTAAATTTGCCACCCAGTATATGAATCTGTTTGGTATTAAACAGTATTTGATCGCCCTGTTCCCGCTGGCCATTATTGTGCTGGTGTTCCCGATGGCATTGCCGGGCGCGAATTTCACCACTGCGCAGGCGCTACTGGTGGCGTTAATTTCTGCCGCAATGTACGGCGTATTTCTTCTGATTCAGACAAAAACGCACCAGAGCCTGTTTATTTACGAACACGAAGACGAGGGTGACGACGACGACCCGCACCACGGTAAACCGTCAGCGCACAGTAATATGTGGCATGCGGTTTGGCTTATCGTCCATTTAATTGCGGTTATCGCAGTGACCAAAATGAACGCCAACCCACTGGAGACGCTGTTAACGGAACTGAATGCGCCGGTTGCGTTCACTGGTTTCCTTGTCGCATTGCTGATCCTCTCCCCTGAAGGGCTGGGTGCGCTGAAAGCGGTGCTGAGCAATCAGGTACAGCGTGCGATGAATTTGTTCTTCGGCTCCGTGCTCGCCACCATTTCGCTGACAGTTCCGGTTGTAACGCTGATTGCGTGGGCGACGGGCAACGACCTGGTGTTTGGCTTAGGTTCGCCAGAGATGATTGTGATGGTTTCTTCGTTGGTACTGTGCCAAATTTCCTTCTCGACCGGGCGCACGAACGTGCTTAACGGTGCGGCACATCTGGCACTGTTTATCGCCTATCTGATGACGATCTTTGCCTGATTCATAAAAAAGCCGGATGCGACGCATAGCGTCATATCCGGCCTACAGTGATTTTTGCGTCGTAGGCCCGATAAGCGTAAGCGCCATCGGGCACACAAGCCAAACTTAGTTCTCAGTATCCAGTTCGTCGAAGCTTTTCACCAGATCATCAACCGCTTTGATCTGGGTGAGGAACTGTTCCAGCTTCGCCAGCGGCAGCGCGGAAGGACCGTCACATTTCGCATTGGCTGGATCCGGATGTGCTTCAATGAACAGACCCGCCAGACCCACCGCCATACCGGCACGCGCCAGTTCTGTCACCTGCGCACGACGACCGCCGCTTGCAGCACCGAACGGGTCACGGCACTGCAGCGCGTGGGTAACGTCAAAAATAACCGGTGAGTTACCGGAAACTTTCTTCATCACGCCAAAGCCCAGCATATCCACAACCAGGTTGTCGTAACCGAAGTTTGCGCCACGATCGCACAGAATAACCTTGTCGTTGCCGCCTTCATGGAATTTATCCACGATATTTCCCATTTGACCAGGGCTTACGAACTGCGGTTTTTTGACGTTGATAACGGCACCGGTTTTCGCCATCGCTTCAACCAGATCGGTCTGGCGAGCGAGGAAGGCCGGAAGCTGAATCACGTCCACAACGTCAGCCACAGGCTGCGCCTGGCTGGCTTCATGCACGTCGGTGATCACTTTTACGCCAAAGGTTTGTTTCAGTTCCTGGAAGATTTTCATCCCTTCTTCAAGGCCCGGACCACGATAAGAGTGGATGGAAGAACGGTTGGCTTTATCAAAGGAGGCTTTGAACACGTAAGGGATACCCAGTTTCTGAGTAACGGTTACGTAGTGCTCACAAATGCGCATCGCCAGATCGCGGGATTCCAGCACGTTCATGCCGCCAAACAGCACGAATGGCAGGTCATTTGCCACGTTGATGTCGCCAATGCTAACCACTTTTTGTTTCATAGGATCGCCTTAAACAGTAGGTAAAGTGTCATTAATCAATGCAATACAATATGCTTGTGCGAAATAGTATTTATCTGCGCACGGATCATTTCGCTGATCGGGTCTTCCGGACACTGCTCAACGAAATAACTTAAATCGGTTAACGCAACATGTTCACATTCCAGCTGCGCGTAGATCAATCCGCGATCGCGTATTTCATACGGATCTTCAGGATTAAACTGCAATAAGGCTTCACTGGCGCGCAGTGCCAGCTCCATTTGCCGTTCTTCCATCAGCGATGATTTCAGCGTGTCGAGCAGTTTGCGGATCACTTCCGCGTTATCCGCCTCATCGAGATCTTCGTTAAACAGCTCAGCTACCGGGCTGATATTGCCCTTTAGCCACACTTCCAGCGTGTGCTCATTTAACGTTTCGCCATTGAACGGGTTAATCAACCACATTTCGCCTTCCAGTGATTCAATGCGCAGAATTAACTGCGTCGGGAAAATCACCGGCACCAGCGGCAGATCCAGCCGATTGGCCAGCCACAACAAGATGGCGCCAAGCGACACCGCGCTGCCCTGACGATTTTTCAGGACCTGGTCGAGCCAAAGTGCATCAGAAAGACGATAGACGCCGCGGGTATCCGTAAACCCCCAGTCGCCGTAAAAAAGTGCCAGCAATTTTTCCAGTTGCTCATCCTGAGACAGGAGCTGGCTAATTTCTTCATGCGCGAGGCTGGCCAGACGTTCCAGTTCGTCGTAGACAGATTGCGTAGGGAAATCCAGGCGGATAGACTCCGATGCCAGGATCATCCCATCGCACAATGGCGCTTTATTAAATTCGAAATCAGCTAACGACCTCATGATTACCCCAGTAACGGTATTTTTGTGGTGGCGAGTTTAATGATGATGTACAGCACCACCAGCGCCAGCGGAAAGGCGATTAAACGCGCCTGCTGGCTGCGCGCCCGACGATAATCGAGCGCAATAAAACCCAAAACGATGTAAATGATAACCCCAAACAGCTTTTCAGTCAGCCATGTCCCCTGTTCGGTGAATGGCAGGATGTGCGTTTTAGCGATCAACGCCACGCCGCTGAGTAACAAAACGGTATCAATGACCGGCGGAGCAATCCGCGTCCAGCGCGCTGACGCAAGGCGTGCTTGCGTGTAACGCCACCAAAAACGCAGCGTGAGCAGCCCCACGGACAGCGCAATGCTAATAAGATGAACGCCGAGCAACAGGCTGAAGGTGGTCATGCAGCGAGGCGCCCGAGCGTAATGCGCTCGTTGCCGCCGTAATCACGACAGGTTTCGACCGCCTGGTATCCACCGCGCGTAAACGCGTCACGCACCGCCTGCCCCTGCTGCCAGCCGTGTTCCAGTAGCAAATAACCGCCAGGGGTTAACATGTGTTTAGACTGTTCGATGATATGCACGATATCCGCCAGGCCACTCGCGCCCGCCACCAGCGCGGTCAGCGGCTCAAAACGTACATCGCCTTGTGCCAGATGCGGGTCCTGCTCATCAATGTACGGTGGGTTACTGACTATCATGTCGAACTGCTGCCCCTGTAAAGCGCTGAACCAGTCGCTTTGCAGCACGCGCACATTGTTGATGCCCAGATGCTGCGTATTACGGATCGCCAGCGCCACGGCGTCTGGCATCCGATCAACCGCCGTCACGTCGCAGTCCGGGCGTTCGGAAGCCAGCGCCAGCGCAATAGCGCCCGTACCGGTCCCCAAATCCACAATGCGGCACGCAGAGGCAGGCAGGCGTGCCAGCGCCTGCTCGACTAAGCATTCGGTGTCCGGACGTGGAATAAGCGTCGCCGGTGACACGAACAGCGGCAGCGACCAGAACTCGCGAACGCCGGTTAAGTGCGCCACCGGCTCTCCCCGTTGACGACGCGCCACCAGCGCGTTCAGCTGTTCCTGCTGTGCCACGGTTAATACCGTTTCACCAAACGCCAGAATAAAGGTACGCCCTTTGCCGGTAACGGTCTCGAGTAAGATCTCGGCGTCGCGGCGCGGGCTTTCGCTGTTCTGTAATTGGGCTATTGCTTCACGCAACCAGTGCTGATAATCCATTAATCCTGCTCGGACAACGCCGCCAGCTGGTCGGCCTGGTATTCCTGGACAATCGGCTCAATGAGCATATCCAGTTTCCCTTCCATCGCTTCGTCCAGACGGTAGAGCGTCAGGTTGATGCGGTGATCGGTTACGCGACCCTGTGGGAAGTTATAGGTACGGTTACGATCGCTGCGATCGCCGCTGCCTAACAGGTTGCGGCGCTCGGAGGCTTCCGCCTGCTGGCGTCGCGCCACTTCGGCGGCACGAATACGTGAACCCAGCACCGACATCGCTTTAGCTTTGTTTTTGTGCTGTGAACGTTCGTCCTGACATTCAACCACAATACCGGTCGGTAAGTGGGTAATACGAATAGCCGAGTCGGTGGTGTTAACGTGCTGACCACCGGCCCCCGATGAACGGAAGGTATCAATGCGCAGGTCAGCCGGATTGATGTCCGGCAGTTCCGCTTCCGGCAGCTCAGGCATCACCGCGACCGTACAGGCAGAGGTATGGATACGTCCCTGAGATTCGGTGGCCGGAACGCGCTGTACGCGATGACCGCCGGACTCGAACTTCAGTCGACCATACACGCCATCGCCGCTCACTTTGGCAATAATTTCTTTATAGCCGCCGTGTTCACCTTCGTTGGCGCTCATGATCTCCACGCGCCAGCGGCGAGATTCAGCGTAACGGCTGTACATACGGAACAGATCGCCTGCAAACAGCGCCGCTTCATCGCCGCCGGTTCCGGCACGCACTTCAAGAAACGCATTACGTTCGTCATCCGGATCTTTCGGCAGCAGTAGCACTTGCAGATGCTGTTCCAGCTGTTCACATTTTTCTTTTGCTTCGCGCAGTTCATCCTGCGCCATCTCACGCATTTCAGGATCGTCGAGCATCATCTGTGCTGTTTCGATATCATCCTGAACCTGTTGCCAGTCCGTGAAACAGCGAGAAACATCGCTTAACTGGGCATATTCGCGCGACAGCGCACGAAAGCGATCCTGGTCTGCGATGGTTCCCGCATCGCCGAGCAGCGCCTGAACTTCTTCATGGCGTTCATGCAGGGCTTCCAGTTTGGCAACGATAGAAGGCTTCATAGGCGTAAATGCACCCTGTAAAAAATAAGATTGGTGTGCTGCTACTCCAGCCCGAGGCTGTTGCGCAGAATATTCAGGCGTTCACTATCCCCGTCACGGGCAGCCTGTTGAAGAGATTTGGTTGGTGCATGGATCAGGCGGTTAGTCAGTTTCCAGGCCAGATCTTGCATAATGGCTTGCGCATCACCGCCCTGTTGAAGAGCAGCCAACGCTTTGGCGGTCAGTTCATCACGCACTTGTTCTGACTGACTGCGATATTCGCGGATGGTGTCACTCGCGCTTTGGGCGCGGAGCCAGGCCATAAATTCGCTGGTTTCCTGCTCGACGATCGTTTCGGCTTCCACCGCCGCCGCTTTACGCTGCGCCAGATTATGCGAAATGATGCTTTGCAGGTCGTCAACGCTGTACAAGTAAGCGTTCGACAGTTTGCCGACCTCCGGCTCAACATCGCGCGGTACGGCGATATCGACCAGCAGCATCGGCTGATTGCGGCGGTTTTTCAGCGCGCGCTCCACCATCCCTTTACCGATAATCGGCAGCGGGCTGGCGGTAGAACTGATAATGATATCGGCGTCCTGTAAACGTGCGTCGATATCACTCAATGAGATCACCTCAGCGCCGACTTCGTCTGCCAGCACCTGCGCACGTTCACGCGTACGGTTGGCGATGATCATCTTCTTCACTTTGTGTTCGCGTAGATGACGCGCCACCAGTTCGATGGTCTCACCTGCGCCAACCAGCAGTACGGTTACCGTGGACAGCGATTCAAAGATTTGTCGCGCCAGCGTACAGGCCGCAAAAGCAACGGACACGGCACTGGCGCCGATGTCGGTTTCGGTGCGGACACGTTTGGCGACGGAGAACGATTTCTGGAACATGCGCTCCAGCGCACTGGCGTTCAGGTGGCCTTTTTGCGAATCCGCAAAGGCTTTTTTCACCTGGCCGAGAATTTGTGGCTCGCCGAGTACCAGCGAATCCAGGCCGCTGGCAACCCGCATCAGATGGCTGACGGCGTCGTTGTCCTGATGCCAGTAAAGGCTGCTGCGCAGTTCTTCTTCATTCAGATTATGGTATTCGCACAGCCAACGGATCAGCGCCTCTTGCAGGTTATCCTGCTCTTCGACGCTGAGATACAGCTCCGTGCGGTTACACGTCGACAGCACTACCCCGCCTTGCACCATTGGCTGCGCAAGCAGGCTGTCCAGCGCCTGATCGAGCGTATCCGGCGAAAACGTTACGCGTTCTCGCAGCGATACAGGTGCCGTTTTATGGTTAATACCAAGCGCTAAAAGGGTCATGTGTGCGGGAATAGTACCAGCGTTGATAAGGTTAGACTGCGGGCATCATACAGGATGCGTGCGGCCAATAAAAGAGACTGCCCCCTTTTGGAGTAATAGCTTAGTGCACAAATTTTAGTGATTTAAGATAACGTGAACGTAGACGAGGTCAGATGGCGGCGCTAGCATTAAGAACTATAACTGCAACGTATCTCAAGGATTTGTCATCATTATGACCCTGCCTGATTTTCGCCTGATCCGCCTGCTGCCGCTGGCAAGCCTGGTCCTCACCGCCTGTACACTCAATGCGCCGAAAGGTCCTGGCAAAAGTCCGGACTCCCCGCAGTGGCGTCAGCACCAGCAGGAAGTGCGTGCGCTGCACCAGTATCAGACGCGCGGCGCGTTTGCCTACATTTCCGAACAGCAGAAGGTCTATGCCCGCTTCTTCTGGCAGCAAACCGGTCAGGATAACTATCGTCTGCTGCTGACCAATCCGCTGGGCAGTACCGAACTGGAACTGAAAGCCCAGCCAGGCAACGTCGAGCTTGTCGATAATAAAGGCAAGCATTATACCGCCGATGATGCCGAAGAAATGATTGGCAAACTGACCGGGATGCCGATTCCGCTCAATAGCCTGCGTCAGTGGATCCTCGGTCTGCCGGGCGATGCCACCGATTACAAACTTGACACGCAGTACCGTCTGAGCGAAGTCAACTACAGCCAGAACGGTAAGCGCTGGAAAGTGGTGTACAGCGCCTACGACAGCAAAACGCAGCCAGCGATGCCCGCTAACATGGAACTGTCCGACGGCGACCAGCGCATTAAGCTGAAAATGGATAACTGGATCGTGAAATGATGACCCATTGGCCCTCTCCGGCAAAACTGAATCTGTTTTTATACATCACCGGACAGCGTGCGGATGGTTATCACACGCTGCAGACGCTGTTTCAGTTTCTCGATTACGGCGATGATATCCGCATTGAGGTGCGCGATGACGGCGACATTCATCTACTCACCCCGGTTGCGGGTGTGGAGCATGAAGATAACCTGATCGTGCGCGCCGCACGTTTGCTGATGAAAACTGCCGCAGAAAGTGGACGCTTGCCCGCCGGGCGCGGCGCGGCCATCAGCATTGATAAGCGCCTGCCAATGGGCGGGGGTCTGGGCGGAGGCTCCTCGAATGCCGCAACGGTTCTGGTGGCGCTGAACCACCTCTGGCAGTGCGGGCTGTCCGTCGATGAACTGGCAACCATCGGATTAACTCTGGGTGCCGACGTGCCGGTATTTGTACGCGGACACGCGGCCTTCGCCGAGGGGGTGGGAGAAATTCTCACGCCGGTCAATCCACCGGAAAAATGGTACCTGGTTGCTCATCCTGGCGTCAGTATTCCGACGCCGGTGATTTTTAAAGACCCGGAACTCCCGCGCAACACGCCAAAAAGGTCAATAGAAACGTTACTAAAATGTGAATTCGGCAATGATTGCGAGGTTATCGCAAGAAAACGTTTTCGCGAGGTTGATGCGGTGCTTTCTTGGCTGTTAGAATATGCGCCGTCGCGCCTGACTGGTACAGGGGCCTGTGTCTTTGCTGAATTTGATACAGAGTCTCGTGCTCGCCAGGTGCTTGAGCAAGCCCCGGAATGGCTCGAAGGCTTTGTGGCGAAAGGTGTCAACCTCTCCCCATTGCACAGAGCGTTACTCTAAATCATTCGGGTTTCAGGAAGATGGCGAGATGACGAATCGCCAGGAGCATACAAAAGTATGTGACTGGTGTGAGGAATTGATGCCAGCGCACATGAAACGCGAGAGATAACGAGTAAGCCGGGCAAGCTGAGTTGCGGTGACAACGTCACCCCGTTCCAGACGTTGCATCGCGCTCTTTAATACACCGCCTGGAGAGGATACTGCCTGGCCCGCACAGTTTTCGGCAGATTCTTTCCACCAATGGACGCATGCCTGAGGTTCTTCTCGTGCCTGATATGAAGCTTTTTGCTGGTAACGCCACCCCGGAACTAGCACAACGTATTGCCAACCGCCTGTACACTTCACTCGGCGACGCCGCTGTAGGTCGCTTTAGCGACGGCGAAGTCAGCGTACAAATTAATGAAAATGTACGCGGTGGTGATATTTTCATCATCCAGTCCACTTGTGCCCCTACTAACGACAACCTGATGGAATTGGTCGTTATGGTCGATGCTCTGCGCCGTGCTTCCGCAGGCCGTATCACCGCCGTTATTCCTTACTTCGGCTATGCACGCCAGGATCGTCGCGTACGTTCCGCTCGTGTACCGATTACCGCAAAAGTCGTCGCTGACTTCCTGTCAAGCGTTGGCGTTGACCGCGTCCTCACCGTTGACCTGCATGCTGAACAGATCCAGGGCTTCTTTGACGTACCGGTTGATAACGTATTCGGTAGCCCAATTCTGTTAGAAGACATGCTGCAGCTGAACCTGGACAATCCGATTGTGGTTTCTCCGGACATCGGTGGCGTCGTGCGTGCCCGCGCTATCGCTAAGCTGCTGAACGATACCGATATGGCTATCATCGACAAACGTCGCCCGCGTGCGAACGTTTCTCAGGTGATGCACATTATTGGCGACGTTGCAGGTCGTGACTGCGTCCTGGTTGATGACATGATCGATACCGGCGGTACGCTGTGCAAAGCAGCAGAAGCGCTGAAAGAACGTGGTGCCAAACGCGTATTTGCTTACGCAACTCACCCGATCTTCTCAGGCAATGCGGCAAACAACCTGCGCAACTCGGTGATTGATGAAGTCGTGGTTTGTGACACCATTCCACTGACCGACGAAATCAAAGCACTGCCGAACGTGCGTACGTTGACCCTGTCGGGTATGCTGGCCGAAGCGATTCGTCGTATCAGCAACGAAGAATCCATCTCTGCTATGTTCGAGCATTAATCGAGCCCGGCTCAAAAACCCGCTGCGGCGGGTTTTTTTATCCGTTTTATTTATTTGTATGATTTATGCCAACTTCAACTATCATTTTCTAGATAGATGATGCGCTCATGGATGAAACATTATTGTGAACAGACTATTTTCCTCACATGTGATGCCTTTCCGCGCCCTCATCGACGCTTGTTGGAAAGAAAAATATACCGCCTCGCGCTTTACCCGTGATCTGATCGCCGGGATAACCGTGGGCATTATTGCTATCCCGCTGGCAATGGCGTTGGCAATTGGCAGCGGCGTTGCGCCACAGTACGGCCTGTATACCTCAGCCGTTGCCGGGATTGTTATCGCCCTTACCGGTGGTTCACGTTTTAGCGTCTCCGGTCCTACCGCCGCCTTCGTGGTGATTTTATATCCGGTGTCGCAGCAGTTCGGGCTGGCAGGTCTGCTGGTGGCTACGCTGATGTCCGGGATCTTCCTGATCCTTTTCGGCCTCGCCCGATTTGGCCGATTGATCGAATATATCCCGGTCTCCGTTACCTTAGGCTTTACCTCAGGTATCGGTATCACCATCGGTACCATGCAGATTAAAGATTTTCTCGGTCTGCAGATGGCACACGTCCCGGAACACTACCTGCAAAAAGTGGGTGCGTTGTTTATGGCCCTGCCGACCATTAACCTTGGTGATGCCGCCATTGGCGTGGTCACGCTGGGGATCCTGATTTTCTGGCCGCGTCTGGGGATCCGCCTGCCTGGTCATCTTCCGGCGCTGCTGGCCGGTTGT
This sequence comes from Citrobacter freundii, assembly GCF_029717145.1. Classification (NCBI taxonomy): domain Bacteria; kingdom Pseudomonadati; phylum Pseudomonadota; class Gammaproteobacteria; order Enterobacterales; family Enterobacteriaceae; genus Citrobacter; species Citrobacter freundii. Next base: position 2,627,004 of record NZ_CP099222.1, read on the forward strand.
GCGGTAATGGGCATCGTTAACCTGACCGGTGGCCATGTCGCGACCATCGGTTCTCAGTTCCACTACATTCTGGCGGATGGTTCGCAGGGCAACGGTATCCCGCAACTGCTACCACAGCTGGTGTTGCCGTGGGATATGCCGGGGTCAGACTTTACGCTAAGCTGGAGTTCATTACGGGCGCTGTTACCGGCAGCCTTCTCGATGGCGATGCTCGGCGCGATTGAATCCCTGCTGTGCGCTGTGGTGCTCGACGGGATGACCGGCACCAAGCACAAAGCCAACAGCGAGTTGGTGGGTCAAGGGCTGGGGAATATCGTCGCGCCATTCTTCGGCGGCATCACCGCCACCGCCGCAATTGCCCGCTCTGCGGCTAACGTTCGCGCCGGGGCCACCTCGCCCATTTCTGCGGTGATCCACGCGATTCTGGTGATCCTCGCCCTGCTGGTGTTAGCTCCGTGGCTTTCCTGGCTGCCACTTTCCGCCATGGCGGCCCTGCTGCTGATGGTGGCGTGGAACATGAGTGAAGCCCATAAAGTGGTGGATCTGCTGCGTCACGCACCGAAAGACGACATCATCGTGATGCTGATGTGTATGTCGCTGACCGTACTGTTCGATATGGTGATCGCCATCAGCGTCGGTATCGTTCTTGCCTCGCTGCTGTTTATGCGCCGCATTGCGCGCATGACGCGCCTGGCACCGGTTAACGTAGACGTACCGGACGATGTGCTGGTGCTGCGCGTGATTGGTCCGCTGTTCTTTGCCGCAGCGGAGGGATTGTTTACCGATCTCGAAACGCGTATTGCAGGCAAGCGCATCGTGGTACTGAAGTGGGATGCCGTCCCGGTACTGGATGCCGGTGGTCTGGACGCCTTCCAGCGTTTTGTTAAACGACTGCCGGAAGGCTGTGAATTACGTATTAGTAATCTGGAGTTCCAACCGCTACGCACCATGGCGCGTGCGGGTATCCAACCCATCCCCGGCCGTCTGGCGTTCTTCCCGAACCGTGACGCCGCACTGGCTGATATTTAACGTTTAGTGATGGCCGGCAGGCTTTGCTTGTCGGTCACTCTTCACTTCTGCAATCCCCGCTGAGTTGCTATTATCATTTCCCCTACTCCTGATAATACCCACAACAATGAACCCTAATGCTACGTATACCTTTCGCGAAATTACCGAGTCGGATATTCCCGCCGTTCAGTCATTTATTATCCGTCATTTAAATCTCTATTTTCAGGCTAACAGGCCCACTCCACGTCCTGACGAAGACATATTAGATTTACGTTCACACTACCTGCACCACCCCCGAAATCTACTGCTCGGCGCGTGGGATGCACACCAGCAACTTATCGCTACGCTGGCAGTGTGTCAGTACGATGACAGAATCATGGCATTGCGCGGGCGCTATGATTTAGCCAACACCGCAGAAATTTGCCGCTGTTACGTGGAACAGGAACACCGCCGTCGAGGTATGGGCCGCCAACTTATGACGCTGGCAGAAGCATATTGTCAGCGTCAGCAATATAAAACGCTCTACTTGCATACCCATCATTTTTTACCCGGCGGCTATCAGTTTTGGTGCAACAATCACTTTAACGTGTTCCTTGATGAAGGTGGCGAGCAACAAATTGTCCATATGGAAAAACACATTGAAAAATGTGATGTGGCGCAGATTATTTAATAAGCGTGTATTTCTCGCTATTCATTTTATTCTTTTTCAACGCCACATCGTTAATTGATCAACATCAAATAATTATCATTTAATTTACCAAATATTTATTATCTTCGGCACATCACAATGAACCATTAAATATTAACCACATGATTTAAAAGGAATTAAAAATGACAATTAAATACTACCTACTTATTACAGCGGTTGACGCAATATTAGCATACCGATACAGTCCGCTCCGACAGTATTTCAAAGCGCAGTCATGCTTTTGAAACGGAATATGGTGCGGATGATTTCTCTCTTATGCCATAGCTGCCCCCGCAACTGTAAGCGGATGCTGAATATCCCTGTGTAGTGATGATTCACTACAGGTCACTGTAAAATATTTTTATGGGAAGGCCGATATTCTGATTACCGTAAGCCAGGAGACCTACTGTCATGGTTTTATACATTGAGTGGACGGGATGGTCCATGGGGTGATTTATTTGACGAATGAACAAAATTGATTCCTGATCAAACTGGCAACAATATGTTTTATTTTCATATTATTTTGCCTGAATGTCATGATGAAATGTCATCTATCGTCATGCGCCTGTCCCGCGAAATAAATAATGACCAGACGCTGAAGCGCTGGCATCAACGGGACAATGATAATGTATTCTGTTTTTACCTCTGCTTATTGCAAATATTCACTTCTGGCGCTGACCGGCGCGGCACTCTTCCTGACCAGTAATATGGCGACGGCAGCAAAGACGCAATATCCGCTGACTATCAAAAACTGTGGTCGAGATATTACCTTTAATAAAGCCCCGCATCGCGTGACCACAGTGGGTCAGAACAGCACTGAAATCCTCTATTCTTTGGGTCTGGCCGATCGCGTTGTAGGCACATCGCTGTGGTTTGGCCCGGTTCCTGAACAGTACAAAGCGGCGAATGACAAGATTGCAGTCATCGCGCAAAACATACCCAGTTTTGAAGGCATTATCGCCAAAAAACCAGACCTGGTTGCCAGCCAGTTTGAATGGCAGATTGGCCCCGCGGGGACGGTTGCCTCTTATGAACAATTCAGTGAACTCAACGTTCCGGTTTATACCGCCCCTGCCGATTGTGCAAAAGACAATGAAGACGGCGGCGATGGTGTGCGTAAAGGCATGTTTGATATCGCCATGGTCTACCAGGAAGTTGCCGATCTGGCCAAAATCTTCGATGTGCAGGACAAGGGCGATGAGCTGATAGCCAGCCTCAAAGCCCGCGAGGCCGCAGCCAAAACGAAGATCACCGGCATGGAGAATAACGTTTCTGCCGTCTTCTGGTTCTCCAGCGCCGATCTGCAGCTTGATCCGTATGTTGCCGGTAAATTTGGCCCCGCCGCGTGGATCGCACAAACCCTTGGGGTAAAAAATGTCATTGATTCCGCGGAAGAGTGGCCGACTGTCGGCTGGGAAACCATTGCCAAAGCCAGTCCATCGGTGATTGTTCTCGGCGAGATGGGCCGTCGCCGTTTCCCGGCGGATGACTGGAAAGTCAAAATGGAATACCTCAAGTCTGACCCGGTTACCCGTCTTATCCCGGCGGTGAAAGACAACCACCTGCCGGTGATTGATGTCCAGACCATGAATGCGGGCATCAGAACCCTTGACGGGCTGGAAAAACTCGCCGATGCGCTGGTGCAATACGGTCTTGCACACCCGCAGGCCACTCATTAATCCTCGTCGCGCGTGATGTCATGCACGGGCATCACGCGCTTTCGCACTCAGGAAAGCCATCAACAATGAGCGAATTACGCAGGACGCGTCGGGCGATGAGTCAGTTTACCCAGCGAACGTTGCTGCACAGCCTGTGGGTCAGCGTGGTGATGTGCGGGGTGCTGCTGGCGGGGATCTCCATCGGTGAGACGTTTATCCCGTGGCAGCATGTCACCCACACGCTGGCAAACCACCTGTTTGGCAGCCAATATCCGGTAGACGCGCTGGATGCTGGGATCATCTGGAACTACCGCCTGACCCGTGCGCTGGTCTCTGCCTGCTGCGGTGCCTGTCTTGCCGTTTCCGGCGTGGTGCTGCAATCACTACTGCGTAATGCGCTGGCCGAACCTTATCTGCTGGGGATCTCGGCCGGGGCATCGACGGGAGCGGTGCTGATCGCGCTGACCGGGCTGGGTGCGGGGATTATCAGCATGTCGCTCGGGGCGTTTATCGGCGCGCTGACGGCATTTCTGTTTGTCGCACTGCTGGCCGTGGCCGCAAGGGGTAAAAACGGGTCCGCCACCACGCAAATTATTCTCGCCGGGATCGCCAGCTCGCAGCTGTTCAATGCCATTACCTCGCTCATCATTACCCGTTCGGCCAATGCCGAACAGGCACGCGGCATTATGTTCTGGCTGCTCGGCAATCTGAGCGGCGTCCGCTGGCCCGATGTGGTACTGGCCATCCCGACCGCGCTGGTCGGCATCATCGTCTGCTTTTGCTACGCCCGCCATCTGGACGCATTTTCCTTTGGCGCCGAGTCGGCGGCCTCGTTGGGCATCCCGGTTAAACGCACTCGCGGCGTACTGATTACCGCGGTGACGGGGATGACCGCCATTATGGTGTCAATTGTCGGGGCCATTGGCTTTGTTGGACTGGTTATCCCTCACGCTGCGCGTTTACTGGTGGGCAATCAGCACCACCGCTTACTGCCCGTCAGCGCCCTGATTGGTGCCATTTTTCTTATCGTCGCGGACGTCATTTCACGCACCTTACTACCAGGGCAAGTACTGCCTATTGGGGTGATCACTGCGCTGGTTGGCGCGCCCGCATTTTCGATTATTTTGATCCGAGGGAACCCGAGCAAATGACGGTTAATCCACGTTTTACCACGCCGCTACGCGCGGTAAATACCGCCAACGATGTGGTCTGCGCTCAACATCTGCACTGGGAGGTGAAAGGCAAGGCCATCGTCAATGATGTCTCTTTTCAGGTCGCACCCGGCGAGTTTGTGGGCATTATCGGCCCCAACGGTTCGGGGAAAACGTCGCTCATTTCCCTGCTGGCCGGTTTACTCAAGCCCTCCAGCGGCAGCGTTTCGCTTAACCGCAAAGATATTCGCCGCTACTCACGCCGCCATCTGGCGCAAAAGGTCGCCCTGGTTGAACAGCAGGCGGAAACCAGCGAGCGTCTGACCGCCATCCAGGCCGTGTCCCTTGGCCGCACGCCGTGGTTAAGCCTGCTGTCGCCGTGGTCACGGACCGACGACGATATCGTGCAGACGATGCTGGAGAAAGTCTCCCTGCAAAACGTCCAGCATCGCTGCTGGCATACCTTCTCCGGCGGCGAACGCCAGCGCCTGCATATTGCCCGGGCGCTGGCACAACAGCCGCAGGTATTGCTGATGGATGAGCCAACCAATCATCTCGATATCCAGCATCAAATTGGCCTGCTTAACCTGGTTAAACGCGAAAAACTGACCGTGATTGCCGCCCTGCACGATCTGAATCATGCCGCGATGTTTTGCGATCGCATCATGGTGATGACAGCGGGACGACTGGTCATGCAAGGCTGCCCTGCAGCTGTCTTCACCCGAGAAAATCTTAACAACTGGTTTGGCATCGATGCGATTGTCGAACGAGCTGCTGATGAGGCGAGCTGCTTTATTCGCTACCAACGGCCAGCGTAAATATCACAAGGAACCGCAATGAAATGTATTAAACAACGTTTACTCATCCTGTGCCTGTGCGCGTTCACCTCGACGGCGTTCGCACAAACGTATGAAGTGCTGATGAAAAACCGCGGTACCGGCGGACCGATGGTCTACGAGCCGGATTTTCTGGCGATCCAGCCGGGCGATAGCGTGAAGTTTGTTCGCAAGCACAAAAGCCACAATGCGGCCTCAATTGCCGAGCTGTCTCCTGCCGGGTACCCCGGTTTCATCGGCAAAATCGATGAGGAGATTGAAATCAAATACGACACAGCAGGCTTCTACGGCATCAAATGCTCACCGCACTATGCGCAGGGGATGATTATGCTGATCAAAGTCGGCGACGCCGTTTTACCCGACAGCTACCGCGCGTTTAAAGCCCCCGGCCTTGCCGATAAACGCTTTCAGGACATTTATACCCGTATTGAGAAGCCCTGACAGCGCAATAAACAGAGGAGACGGCGGTGAATAAAAAAACGGACAGTGAGGCAATCCACACCCAGCGACGCGATTGCCTGTGTAAGTTGACAAAATTTGTCGGCGCTGCGGGGGTGACCGCAGCCGTCTGGCCACTCATTTCGGCGCTAGGGCCGGACGATAAAACCGTGGCAGAAAATGAGCCGGTGGATGTTTCCCTTGCGGGAGTAGCGGCTGGTCAGACGGTGAAACGAATCTGGCAGGGTAAACTGATCCTGATTCGCCACCGTACGCCAGACGAGGTCACGGCGGCGCAGCAGGCCGACACCCGACTGTTGCTCGACCCGCAGGCAGACAGCGAGCGGGTCACAGCGTCGCATCCGCAGTGGCTGATCGTTCAGGGTTACTGCCCGCATGCCGGATGCGTGCCTAACGCAAACCCCAGCGGTCAGGGCTGGATTTGTCCGTGTCACGGCTCAGAGTTTGATACCTCCGGGCGCGTGACGCGGGGTCCGGCCACGGCGAATTTGGCGATCCCCGACTATGCCCTGGCCGCCGATGGTCTGAGTGTACGCCTTGGCACAAAAGAGGCCTGACATGAACGCAACGTCCCCGACAGCACCCCAGCGTCATGTGCAATTTCGCCTTCCGTTCCCCCGCTCCATTACCGGCGTGTGGATCTTTGCCGTCGGCATCATCTTGCTGGTCATGCTGGGCGTGCAAATTCTCTCCGGCATCGTGCTGGCAATGTTTTATGTGCCCACGGCAGATTCCGCATTTGATTCCATTGTGCATATTATGCGTGCGGTCAGGCACGGGGAGCTGGTGCGTAATCTGCACGCCATTGGCGCCTCGCTTTTTTTCTTCGCCTGCTACCTGCATATCTTTCGCGCGATGTATTACAACGTGTACCGCAAACCGTATCTGAAGATGTGGGCCATCAGCGTAACGCTGTATGTGCTCCTGATGATCACCGCATTTCTCGGCTATAGCCTGATTTGGGGGCAAAAAAGCTATTGGGCCGCCACGGTCATCACCAGCTTCGCCCGCGCAATACCGTTCGTTGGCGATACGCTGTACACCTTTTTTGTCGGCGGGTATGCGCCCGGCACGCCGATGTTAGGCCGTTTTTATGTGCTTCACTTTATTATCCCCTTCGCCATTGTTGCGATGACGATATGGCATGTGCGTACCGTCCAGTCAGCGTTCGCCCACGCGATGAAAAAAACGTTCACCGCCCGCGAGTCGCAACGTCTGCTGTTTGATTTTCGCGTCACCGAACGCGATGCCCTCAAGCTGACACTGTTTTTAATGCTGTTTGCGTGGTTCTTATTTTTTGCGCCGCACTACCTCAGCAGTGCCGATAACTTTATCCCCGCCGACCCGACGGTCACGCCCGCCGTTGTCGCGCCCGAGTGGTATTTTCTGCCCTTCTTCTCCATTTTGCGCTGTTTTCCCAATGAGCTGGCGGGCATTGCCGCCATGTGCGCATCGGTGCTGATCTTCTATTTGTTACCCTGGCTGGATACCTCCCGCGCACGGTTTCGCCATTACAGCAAATGGATCAAACTCGGTTTCTGGATCTGGGTCGGCAATGTGTTCTTTTTAGGCTGGCTGGGTTCAAAAGCACTGGTCGGCCCCGACCTGCTGGACGGATTGAGTAACGATGACGGCTGGATCCGTGCCGCGTCTCAGCTTTCAACGCTTATCTATTTCGCATGGTTTCTGCTTGTGATGCCGTGTCGACGCTTACTGGAAAAACAGGACTGACATGATGGGACGATGGTTAACCTTTGCAGCCCTGAGCCTGGCGTCACTCTTCAGTCATGGGTATTGCGCGCCGCTTCCGCCCCCGCAGCCGTGGGTATTTAGCGGCGTGAACGACGCTCACGACACTGAACAGTTACGTCGTGGTTTACAGGTTTACGAAGAAAAATGCCGGGCCTGCCACGGTATGAAATATCTCACCTTCAAAGAGCTGACCCAACCTGGCGGGCCGCAACTCACGCAAGCAGAAGCCAAAGCGCTGGCCAGCGGCTATCTGTTTGCAACGGTTGAGGACGACGGACAACCGGGTGAACGTGACGGCAATCTGAACGATGTCTTCGCCTCCCCTTATCTGAACGATCAGGAAGCCAAATACCTCAACAATGGCGCACTGCCGGTGGATCTCAGCTATATCGTGCGGGCACGAAGCTACGATCGCGGGTTTCCGCAGTTTATCCTCGATGCGTTTATTCCCTACACTGACAGCGGTGCGGATTATATTTATGCGCTGCTAACGGGTTATTTACCCGACGATCCTGAGATGAAGGCAAACCGGTATTTTCCTGGTGGGATAATCAATATGCCAAAGCCGCTGGCAGATGGTGAGATTACTTGGTCCACGCAGTCTCATCTGCCACAAACCGAGCAACAGTACGCGCGCGATGTCACCGCGTTTCTGGCATGGGTTGCCGATCCGCAGCTGGCGTCAAGAAAACATCAGGGAATGTACGTGATGGGGTATCTGGCGGTAGTTGTGGCATTATTAGCACTATTACTGCGAATTCAGTCCCGCTCGCGCAAAAGCAAGACGAACTGAAAACCAGTCAGCGTAATGCTGGCTGGTCTGCAGACAATGTCACGGTTTAGCTATGGCGTTGGCTATTATTACGACGACAGCGTTTGTCGTAATGGCGAACCCACCAGTAGCGGTCGCTGATTTGTTCGTGACCGCCGACGCGAGCCCCCGCCAGCCAGAGCACGCCGCCAACAAAAATACTGAGCACGGCACCGTGTGCAAAAAATTGTGGCAGGTTAAATTGCGGCAGCTGATTTAAGATTGAATAGCCCACACCGACAACCATCACCACCAACCCTAAAGCCATGAGCACGTTACCGAGTAACGAAGCGTTTTTGCGTTTCATGTGTCACCTCCGGAACTTTGGGTTGCTACAGGGAATACCCCTAATCCTTATGTGTAAAGTATAGACAACACTGCCGCTCGCAAGTGCGCCTGTGATCACAATTACAAACACTCATGCAACAAAACTTTACAAATAACCCACTGAACACACTCATTTTCTAATAGTCCAGCGAGGCAATTATTCATTTTTTGCCGGTACGCACGCAGTTTTTTGTCAAGCGCGCCGCCAGACAGTAAACTACACGCCGGTTATGGACACACTCAGGACAAAATACGTGACGATTAAATTGATTGTCGGTCTGGCGAATCCCGGCGCTGAATATGCGGCTACGCGACACAATGCCGGCGCATGGTACGTCGATTTGCTGGCAGAGAGATTACGCGCCCCCCTGCGCGATGAGCCGAAATTCTTCGGTTACACCTCCAGAGTGACGCTCGAGGGTGAAGATGTCCGTCTGCTGGTGCCAACCACATTTATGAATCTGAGCGGCAAAGCAGTCAGCGCGATGGCCAGCTTTTACCGGATCAATCCTGATGAGATTTTGGTCGCCCACGACGAATTAGATTTGCCCCCCGGCGTTGCCAAGTTTAAGCTCGGCGGCGGCCACGGCGGGCATAATGGCCTGAAAGACATCATCAGCAAGTTGGGTAATAACCCGAACTTTCATCGCTTACGCGTTGGAATTGGTCATCCCGGCGATAAAAACAAAGTTGTCGGCTTTGTTTTAGGCAAACCGCCTGTTTCAGAACAAAAGTTAATTGATGAAGCCATCGACGAAGCGGCGCGTTGTACCGAGATATTGTTCAAAGACGGCCTGACCAAGGCAACCAGCCGGTTACATACCTTTAAAGCACAATAAGCAGCGATGTGCGGCATTTTTCCCGCGTGCTGTGTATAATAGGCAAAGTTATTTACTTTTCTACAATCTGTTTTCCATAACAGGTTGAATATCAAAAGATTAAGGTGATTTAAACATGGGATTCAAATGCGGTATCGTCGGTTTGCCAAACGTAGGCAAATCCACCCTGTTCAACGCGCTCACCAAAGCGGGTATTGAAGCGGCTAACTTCCCGTTCTGTACTATTGAGCCGAACACTGGCGTTGTACCGATGCCCGATCCGCGTCTGGACCAGTTGGCTGAGATCGTCAAGCCGCAGCGTATTCTCCCGACTACTATGGAATTCGTCGACATTGCCGGTCTGGTAAAAGGCGCATCCAAAGGTGAAGGTCTGGGTAACCAGTTCCTGACCAACATTCGCGAAACCGAAGCGATCGGTCACGTGGTACGCTGCTTTGAAAACGACAATATCATTCACGTTAATAACAAAGTGGATCCGGCTGACGATATCGACGTCATTAATACCGAGTTGGCACTGTCTGACCTGGATACCTGCGAACGCGCGATTCACCGCGTGCAGAAAAAAGCCAAAGGCGGCGACAAAGACGCTAAAGCCGAGCTGGCCGCGCTGGAAAAATGCCTGCCGCATTTGGAAAATGCCGGGATGCTGCGTTCACTGACCAACCTGACGGACGAAGACAAAGCCGCCATCAAATACCTGAGCTTCCTGACCCTGAAGCCAACCATGTATATCGCCAACGTTAACGAAGACGGTTTTGAGAACAACCCGTACCTCGATAAAGTGCGTGAAATCGCGGCAGCTGAAGGTTCTGTGGTGGTTGCCGTATGTGCGGCAGTTGAATCCGATATCGCCGAACTCGACGATGCCGATCGTGAAGAATTTATGGCTGAGCTGGGCATTGAAGAACCCGGTCTGAACCGCGTGATCCGCGCCGGTTACGAGCTGCTGAACCTGCAGACCTACTTCACCGCTGGCGTGAAAGAAGTCCGCGCGTGGACCATCCCTGTTGGCGCAACCGCCCCGCAGGCTGCCGGTAAAATCCACACCGACTTCGAGAAAGGCTTTATCCGCGCGCAGACCATCGCATTTGAAGACTTCATCACCTACAAGGGTGAGCAAGGCGCAAAAGAAGCCGGTAAGATGCGTGCAGAAGGTAAAGATTACATCGTCAAAGATGGCGACGTAATGAACTTCCTGTTCAACGTCTAAATAAAATTTGTTGTCTCGTGAGGTCTTAATTAACCTCATGAAAATCACAAAACACTATAAAATCCACGCAATTGCGTGGATTTTTCATTTCATAATGTCTCAACTCATCAAACACACTGACATGACCTGTCAGTCATGAGGGGTAATATTAGGGAAAATTACAGAGGGGCGTATGCATGAGCGGACACGAAGTCATGGCACAAAGGATAACCACTATTGTGGCGGAGCTTTATCAGCACGGTTTCGTATCACGACTGAAATTAATGGATGAATTCAACATCAGCGAACGTACGATTTATCGTGATCTTAATCGTCTTGGGGATCGCGTAATCCATGACGGAAACGGCATTTATAGGCTGGCCTCTGCCTACGCCAAGCCTATGTCTATGAATAACTTACAAAATCTTGTTAGAATCTTTGGTATGGAGGATGTATTCCCTACAAAAAAAATATTCTCACAGCCTGATTTCACCTCATTGAATATACGTTCACTACCTGGTGACCCTCAAGCAAAGCGTATGCTCGAATGCAATTATAGTCTGTTTGATAAAGCTATTCGTGAGAATCAAATATGTGAGTTCCACTATAAAGAAAAACAGCGGACCGTTGCGCCCTATAAACTCATAAATACGAAGGGTGTTTGGTATCTGGGAGCTGTTGAGAACGGGAATGTCAAGGGATTCCAACTAGCTAAAATTCACTGGCTTAAACTGAAAAATGAATACTTCACTCCAGAGCCTAGCGTTATCCAATATTTTATCGAGGAAGATGATGTCTGGTTCTCTATGAATAAACAGATTGTGCATGTCAAAATCGCAGCTGATGTGAGCTATTACTTTCAGCGTCGAAGAATACTTCCCGCACAAAAAACAATCAGCCAAGAATCTAACGGTGACTTAATCGTGCAAACGGAAATGGCGCATGAAAACCAATTATTTCCACAGTTACGCTACTGGTTGCCAAATATTATTATTATTTCTCCTGTTGAGATACAACGGCGTTTCTATCAGAAACTTAACCAGCAAATAACAGAGTTAAAAACACAATGCAATGAAACTGCTTTTGACAACCAGTAGCAGGAGTTAATTATGTTACATAACCCAGAAAAAAAAGAACCATTATCTCCTTCTAATGTAGATAAACAAAAACGTAACAGAGAGCAAATCGAGCTCGATCAGAACCGTGCTACTATTACCCTTGCACAGGATGAAATCGTTAAACGTTATGGGAGCGCTAGTGCTGAATTTATTAAAGGCTATCGAGGTGTTGATAATGAAACCGGACAACGCTTTGCTAAAGGTCTTACAGACGTCGCTGCACATAAGGTAAATCCCGATTACGCCGCACAGAATATTAAACAACAAGCTGGCTTCTCTGCCGAAATTGCAACTACCAGTCGCGATAATGCAGAAGCGATTATAAATGGCGACACCGTACGAACATGGCGTAGCGATGATTTACCTGAGTTTGGCCGTAACCATAACGTTGTTGATCGTGTAATGATTCAGGATGGCGTTATTGTAGAAGGGTCTCAGAGCCAGATGAAATTTGTAGGTGACCGCGACCAACTTTTTAAAGATATCACAAAAGATGACGGCAAATTCTCCCGCTATCGAGGAGTTAAGCTAGAGCTCCCTTCTGAACAATACAAAGGAGCAACAGAACACTGCCGTAAGCAAGCCTCTGATCTGCGCGAGCAGGCGGATAAGGTTGAGGCGTCAGGAAAACAGGATATTGCAGATAAGCTCCGCCAGCAAGCAGACAATTACGAGCAACTGGCTGACAATGTCGTTGATAGCGGTTTAACAACAGAACAAGCCATTTTTTACCGTGAGCATCCTAAGATAGCAACAGCGATGGATATTGCGCGTACCAGTCACCGGGCAGGTATCGAAGGGGCTAAAGCTGGTGCGGCTGTTGGCGGGGTGATATCATTGGTTGTCAATATTTTTCATGTCGCTCAGGAGAAGAAAGCACTGGGTGAAGCAATTGAAGACATCACTATTGACAGCGCAAAAGCAGCGGTGCTGGGCTACGGTACTGCATTTGCAGGGTCAGCGATAAAAGCTGGTTTGCAGCAGTCAAAGAAGCAGGCATTACGAGCAATAGCCGGAACGACAGCTCCGGTTCTGGCTGTCAATATTTGTCTATCGTTTAGTATATCTATTAAGCGTTACATCAATAATGAAATCAATGAAGCTGAACTGCTTAATGAGATAGGTGAAAAAGGTTCCGGGATGCTCTCTAGCGGAATGATGGCGGCGCTGGGACAAATTGCGATTCCTGTTCCGATTGTAGGGGCGGCAATTGGCGGTATGATTGGTTACACGCTCTCATCTATGTTTTATCAAAGTGCGCTTGAGGCTGCACGTGAGGTGACACTTTCACGTGAGCGTCTGGCACATATCAGCGCCATTGAGAGTGAAGCCCGAGCACAAATCGAGCAACAACAAACATTGCTTGATGAATTTACTGCTCGGGAAATCCCACAACTTTGTAAAGACACAAAAAATTTCTTTAACGTTGTTTCTAGTGGAACCGATAATATTAACGATCTGGCCTTTGCCGTTAATGATTTTGCCACTTTACTTGGTGCACAATTACAGTTTCAGACTATGACTGAATTCGAAGAATTCATGGGCTCAGACAAATCGTTAATGTTGTGAACAGTGAGGAAATGTCATGCTAATTAGAATGTTGCCTGATGAGAAAAAGGTCCTACTCGTGGAGCTTGCCAGACTTGTAACGTTATCTGATAACCAATTAATATGGAATGGAAAATCGAAGGATGAATTAACATCAGACTCTGATCTGAGTAATCTAACAATTCAGAAGAATTCGCTGGAAACAGAGTTACTGGAACAAATGGAACAGAGCTCTTCAGGTGAGTTTTTCGGAGGCGTATTAGATGGGTTATATGGTAACTCTACTGAAAATCAATTAATTGAGAGACTGAAAAACTATCCGCTTTCTCAAATTGATGCCCCCGAGAGTCGTATTCAGGCGGCGTCTTCAGTATTAAAACTACTGCTTAATGATCAAAAAGTTGATAATCCCACAACAGCAAAAATAATCATTTTCCAGCTTTTTTTAGTCGCTCTGCGAGATGGTCATATTTCCAGCATTGAATGGAACCTATTGAATGAGATCCAGCTATACTTCAAGATCCCGGATTTTATTTTTAAAGATCTCCTAGAGCGTGCCGAAGCCTTAAACATTGAAATGAGTAAAATACTCGCCCTCGTGCTTGAATAAAGGAGTTATGATATGCCTATCCCTATTATTATTGGAGCAGTAGCTGCTGCCGCAGGAATCTATGGTATCGCTAAAGGTGTTGGTGGAGCCAAAGACCACAGAAATGCAAAAAACATTAATGAAAATGCACAAAGTATGGTGGACGATATTAGTTCGCAAATCGAGTCAGGCCGCGAGCTAACAAATAACGTTATTGAAGACTATGGACAGCGCAAGCTTCGTGCGTATAACGGCGTTATTAATGATTTCATTGTTAATTTTGGACGCCTCAAAAATGTTGAACTGACTAACAGTGCTGAACTGGAAAAACTCAACGCGGGTGATTTTGCCAGTACTACCTTGTCAGCGCTGAAACAGGATTATCAGGTTCTGAAAGATGCCGGTTTGGGTATTGGAGCAGGGATGGGAAGTGGCGCAGCGCTAGCTTTTGGTGCCTACAACGGCACGATGCTACTGGCGACCGCAAGCACAGGAACGGCTATCTCCTCGCTATCAGGCGTAGCGGCAACTAACGCAACTCTGGCCTGGTTAGGGGGTGGATCATTAGCCACTGGAGGTTTTGGTATGGCAGGGGGTATGATGGTGTTGGGGGGAATTGTCGCGGGCCCAGCACTGGCAATTTTCGGCCATATAATGGGAAATAAGGGTGAAGCTGCGTTGAACAATGCACGTAGCAACATGGAACAAGCGCAAACTATTTACGAAGAAGGCTTATTAATGGTGAGGAAACTCCAAGCCATTGAAAAAGTAACAATACTCGCAAATAATGCATTCTCCCTAACTAGTGGACTTCTTCGTAGCACTGTTCATGATATGAAGAAGGCGCTGGAAAGCTATGGCGAAAACTTCCCTGACTTCCCGCAGAAGTGCAAAGATGCCGTGTTCATGTCTGTTAAGTATGCCCAATTATTGAAAGTAATGATCGATACTCCGATACTTGATCAAGAAGGAAACCTTGTACTTTCAACTGAACGAAGAATTATCAACATTACAGATGTTGTTGAAGGCAGAAAGGATAAACTGGACGATATTGACGCATAAGATAAAAACAGGCTCACGTATCATCGTGAGCCTTATAACGGGTGAAAGAAATGTCTTGCAACAGTGATGAATTACCTTTTCCATGCTCAAAGTGTGGCCTTTGTTGTCAACGAGTGAGCCTGGCAAAAGAAACTCTTTTTCTGGACAGAGGCGATGGTATATGGACTGACCCCACCCCGGTAGACGATCCTGCCCTATAGTTGGACTGCCCCCACCCCGGTAGACGATCCTGCCCTATAGTTTGGACTGACCCCACCCCGGTAGACGATCCTGCCCTATAGTTTGAGCATAGGGGGAGCATATGGGCACACCACGATTTACACCTGAATTTAAGGAAGAAGCCGTCCGACAGATAACGGAACGCGGTTATTCCGTTGCCGAAGTATCTGACCGTCTGGGCGTTTCTGCCCACAGCCTCTACAAGTGGCTACGGGCTATCAAACCGGATAACAGCGAGCAGCATGCCCGGGATTTACTGGAAGCCAAAAGCGAGATCCTGAAACTACGGGCGCAGCTAAAACGTACCGAAGAAGAACGGGATATCCTGAAAAAGGCCGCGCGGTACTTTGCAAGGGAGCCCGACTGAAGTACCGCTTTATCAATGAGCACCGCACTGTATGGGGTGTGATGACAATGTGTCGGGTACTGGATGTCGCCCGGGCCGGGTTCTACGCGTGGCTGCATAACCCGGTCTCGGCACGTGATAAAGATAATCAGCGTCTGCTGACGCTTATCCGTGACTCCTATTCACTGAGCGGAGGCGTATACGGTTACCGGCGGGTTCATGGCGACCTGAACGAAATCGGGGAAACCTGCGGTAAAAACCGGGTGGGCCGTATTATGCAACTGAACCGGATTAAAGCCGTGCGCGGCTATAAAGCGCCGCGTCGTATCGCTGGCAGACCTTCAGTGGTTGCCCCTAATCGCGTGCAGCGGCAGTTTACTGTTGTCCGGGCCAATCAGGTCTGGGTCACCGACATTACTTATATCCGCACCTGGCAGGGCTGGCTGTATCTGGCGGTGGTTATCGATCTCTTCGCCCGTAACGTGGTGGGCTGGTCGATGAAGCCCACTCTCTCACGCGAACTGGCGCTGGATGCACTGATGATGGCGGTCTGGCGACGTAAACCCGACGGCGAGGTCATCGTGCACTCAGACCAGGGAAGCCAGTACGGCAGTGACGACTGGCAGCGCTTCTGCCGGGCTAATAACCTGGTCCCGAGCATGAGCCAGCGTGGCAACTGCTGGGATAATGCGGTGGCCGAATCGTTCTTCAGTTCACTGAAAAAAGAGCGCATCAGGAAGAGAATATACAAAACCCGGGATCTAGCCCGGGCGGATATCTTCGATTACATTGAAGTGTTCTACAACCGGGCCCGGCGCCACAGTCACCTCGGCGGCGTCAGTCCGGAGGCCTTCGAACAGGCCTCGTCGTGAGGACAGAATTTGTCTACGGTCGTGGGGTCAGTCCAATATGCAGGTATTATGACCCTGCAAGCAAGGGGTGTAGTATATACAATGAGCGCCCCGATATATGTAGGGTTGATATGCAATTTGCACTTCATTATACCCATCTCTACACATGGGAAAATTTTGTTAAACTCAATCTAGTTGTGTGTCGCCAACTAATTGAAGCTGATGAAAGTAAGTGACAATGAAAGTTTCTAGTCTAACCGAACCATTCACTTTTAGAGATCCTTCGATACACTGACTGAATTGCAACGGAGGTAATTTGGGAATAAAGGTGTGATGGGCACCATTTGATTATCAAAGCACAGATTCTTTGATCAGTTTTGAAAAAAAAGTGCATACTAAAATTCCCACATAACTTCATTTGCGAAAGTGAGCACAAAAATGATTATAAATCATAAATTTAAAAATAAAAAATTATAATCATACGCAAAAAATCACAGATCAACGTCTAAGTTATCCTTAGATACTTATAAGTGTGTTGCAAGTCTGAAAATACATCCGAAAGATTAGATGTCTAAATTTTACAATACAACTGAACTGCCTATAACCTATAGCATTCGAAAGAAAAATGATAATGATGGTCAATTTTATATTAACGTATTTGATTTATAAATTCTCAATCTATACTTAAAGATAATTAAGATAAATAACTTACATTTAATTTCATGGTAATATTTTTGGAGATGCTCGACAATAATTTATATACTAACACTTTCCTATCTATCAAATATCCCATTAAAAATCTATTAATAAAAATCAATACCTGTTAGTATCACCATCAAGAAAATAAATAATAATCGCCTTGTAGAATAACTTTCGCGCCTTATGGGATTTCTATACTCATAAGGCGCTTACTTTAGCTAGATTTTCACTATTTTTTCCAAATAATCCGCCCACACCTGTAACCACTTCCGGCACTCAGCATCATACTTATACAAATTATAAATCCCTTCAACACCGCCACGTATATGCCCCAATAGGCCTCTGCTACCTCATTTGGACACTGCAAACGAGATAACCCCGTTCGTACGGTACGATGCAGATCGTGCGGCGTCCAATGAGGTATATCAAGCATTTGGCCGCTTTCACGTAGACGCCATGAGTTTTCAGTTAAATACTTCTGCTGGATTGGCTTCTTTGTGGCTTGCGAAGGGAATAGGTATTGCGTAGAACCTTGAGAAAGTCGATCGCTTGATCCGATAACTGAACGTAGCGCTCGATCCCTGTTTTGGTTTCTCGCAGATGGATGGTGACTTTTTCAAGAGCAACGCCCCCATCCAGTCGATCTGGCGTACCACATTTATCTGTTGGGCTTAAACAGCAACTCAACCTCACCCAGCCCTCGAGATGAAAAAGCGTCTGTAACGCCAGAATCTGTTTGAGAGCGAGCACATGGCACTCAGCTATGTCATGTTAAATAAGTACGCCAGTAAGTACTCGGGAGAGAAACGGGAGAGAAAACAGTAGGATTACATGCGGATGAAAAACTGTAACACATTGATTTTTTATGGTGCCGATAATAGGAGTCGAACCTACGACCTTCGCATTACGAATGCGAGCTAACTCCAAAATGAGTACAAACATGAGTACAAAAAAATACATTATTAAATGAAATATATATTTCAATCATATACATCAACAATTACAATTCAACGTAAAAATATAATTTGTCCTGTCATGAGGTTTCGCTAAATTTCAATAAGACGAAACAACCTTTGAAAACCACGCGCTTGCGTGGTTTTTTCATTTCATAGAGTCTCATGTAACCTCAACGGCATCAGTCCAGAAAACGTCGAACATACCTTGTCGTGAGGACAGGAAATACCTACTGCCGCGGAGTCAGTCCAGTTTTCCAGATATTTTTGTCCACTCTGCGTAATTTAATAGTGTTTATTATCTGGATTATCACAATTATTTCTCCTGACTTATATATTATTACTTCAGCTCCATTATCAACAATAAAAATAAAGCACCAAATGTAAATTTTAAAATGACCACCAAAAACACCAACCATTGATAAAATTAAAGTAACATCACGTAAGATTGTCGTTTTTTATTTCTCATAGACGAGTATTTACATATCATGATATAATCTCGCGGAAAAAATGCAGGTTAACAACCTGCATTTAATGTAAATAAATCTTTGAGGAGAGCATTCCAGTGGGACGTAAATGGGCCAATATTGTTGCTAAAAAAACGGCTAAAGACGGTGCGACGTCTAATATATATGCAAAATTCGGTGTAGAAATCTATGCTGCTGCTAAGCAAGGTGAACCAGACCCAGAATCAAACTCATCTTTAAAATTCGTTATTGAACGTGCGAAGCAAGCACAAGTCCCGAAACACGTTATTGATAAAGCAATTGATAAAGCCAAAGGCGGCGGCGATGAAACATTCGTGCAAGGTCGTTATGAAGGTTTTGGACCCAATGGCTCAATGATTATCGCTGAAACCTTGACGTCAAATGTTAACCGTACGATTGCTAATGTCCGCACAATTTTCAATAAAAAAGGCGGGAGTATCGGAGCGGCAGGCTCTGTCAGCTATATGTTTGACAATACTGGCGTCATTGTATTTGCAGGAACAGATCCAGACCGTATTTTTGAAATTTTGCTTGATGCTGAAGTTGATGTTCGTGATGTAACCGAAGAAGAAGGAAACATCGTCATTTATACTGAACCTACAGATCTTCACAAAGGAATTGCAGCTCTAAAAGCAGCTGGAATTACTGAATTCGCAACAACAGAATTAGAAATGATTGCTCAAGCAGAAATTGAACTCTCACCAGAAGATTTAGAAATCTTTGAAGGACTTGTTGATGCCCTTGAAGATGATGATGATGTTCAAAAAGTATATCATAACGTTGCAAATCTCTAATTATATATTAAAGAAATCTGTCGTTGTGGCAGATTTCTTAATTTTACAACTTTGTATATTAAAGCATATCCAGCCAGATGCATTGTTTTAAATTCACCCTGTCATTATCGCGCACAAAATATATCTTTTTGCCCATGGCATTATAAAATTAATATATCCACGCAATTGCGTGGATTTTTCATTTACCCTGTTATTGATGCCCGCCGTGATGGCCGTTAATACATCGCCATAGTTAATTCAGAAATGGGTAATCGGTATAACCCACTTCGCTACCGCCAAACAGCGTCGCTGGGTTACCCATTTCTGAAAGTGGTAGGTTTTCTTTCAGGCGACGTGGGAAATCTGGATTAGCGATAAAGGGACGTCCGAAAGCGACCAGATCTACGATCCCTGCCGATAACAGTTTGTCGGCTTTTTCACGGGTGTAATTCCCCGCCACAATAATCGTACCGCTAAAAGTCGCCCGCAGGGTCTCCCGGAATGCATAAGGCACCTGCGGCGCATCATCCCAATCCGCTTCCGCCAGATGAATAAAGGCAATACCTTTTGATTCACACCAGGCCGCCAGAGCCAAAATAGCGTCAATAACCTGCGGGTCATCCATGCCACGCTGGGTGATGTACGGGGCCAGACGGATACCGGTACGCTCTGCACCAATGGCCTCGCTGATCGCTTCCAGTATCTGCTGGGCGAAACGCACACGGTTTTCCAGACTACCGCCGTATTCATCGGTTCGTTGGTTTGAAGAACGGCGCAGGAACTGGTCAATCAGATACCCGTTGCCACCGTGAACTTCCACGCCATCAAACCCCGCTGCCACCGCATTGAGGGCCGCCTGCCGGTAATCTGCTATTACCCGTTGAATATCAGCTGTCGTTAGCTCACGTGGAACCGGGCAGTCGACCATTTCACCGATACCCTCATTGTTTACCACCCACACCTGTGCGTGCGGTGATAACGCAGAAGGAGCTACAGGTTGGCCGTCCGGGTGAAAACTTGCATGGGACATACGCCCCACATGCCACAACTGGGAGAAAATCGTACCTCCTGCGCGATGGACCGCATCTGTTACCAGACGCCATCCCGCTACCTGTTCAGCAGAATGAATGCCTGGTGTCCAGGAGTAACCCTGCCCTTGGGCAGAAATCTGTGTTGCTTCGGTGATGATAAGACCGGCGGTGGCGCGCTGCTGATAATACTCAGCCATAAGTGCGCCAGGAATATTACCGGGCTGGACAGTACGGGCACGAGTCATCGGTGCCATGACAATACGGTTTTTTAGTACACGTTTGCCAATAGATGTTGTCTCGAAAAGGGAATGTTGTGGCATGTTCTGCTCTCCTGAGCGGTTAACTATGGCTTGACTTTATGTCATGCAAGTCGCTTTGATAATGGCAGTAATAATTGATTATCTTTTCAGGAAAAC
Source organism: Citrobacter freundii (assembly GCF_029717145.1). NCBI lineage: Bacteria > Pseudomonadati > Pseudomonadota > Gammaproteobacteria > Enterobacterales > Enterobacteriaceae > Citrobacter > Citrobacter freundii. Next base: position 2,647,815 of record NZ_CP099222.1, read on the forward strand.
GGAATAATGGGTAAATTCGAAGATATGACGTTACTGGTGGAAGTGGTTGAAGCTGGTGGTCTGGCCGCTGCAGGGCGTCGGATGAACCTTTCCCCCGCCACCATGACTGCTCGATTAAAGGCGCTGGAAGAACGTTATCAAACCCGGCTGTTTAATCGTTCAACCCGGGCTATCGCATTGACACGAGCCGGGGAGGAGTTTTACCACGCCGCACTTCGTGTGCAGGAGGAGATGACACAGGCAGAATCAAAACTGATGCAGAAGGACGGACTGCTCAGCGGCAGCCTGCGTATTTCAGCCCCCTCGGACTTTGGCCGACAGTATCTTTCCCCTGCGCTTCTCGATTTCTCCCGTTTGCATCCTGAAGTCAGAAGCTCCGTTTATCTCAGTGAGAGCGTGGTGGATTTGATTGTCAACCGTCTGGATATGAGCGTGCGTTTCGGGAACTTGCCGGACAGTAATCTGGTCACAAAATTCATCCGTCCTAATTATCGGGTGCTGGTTGCGTCAAAAAGCTACCTTGAAGCACACGGAACGCCTCAGTATCCGGATGAATTACACGGGCACCGCTGCCTGGTGATGGAGCAGCGCGGCACGCTGATGAACGAGTGGCGTTTTGAAGAGCAAAATGAAACCGCGGTGGTGCAGGTCACGCCGGCAATGGTATGTGATGACGGCGCCTTGCTTCGTCAGTGGGTACTGGCCGGAGCGGGTATTGCCAGCAAATCCTGGTGGGATGTGAAGCAAGATGTGGAACAAGGGCGACTGAGCGTTTTATTTGCTGAGACTTTTATCGGCTTTAGCCGCCATGACAAGAAACACGTTGGTCTGCAGTTTGTCTACCCTCAACGGCGTTTTCAGCCGTTGCAGGTGACGGCTTTCAGTGAGTTTTTCATTAGCTGGCTGGATAATGAATAACGCAGCTACTATCGGTTTTACGGCCGTGCAGCCACTTGGCGACACCGTTCATCTTCATCTGCGCACGTAGCCATTGAAGCTGGTATCACGGATAACTGGTTCAAATATGTGGGCCCGTCGTTAAGCCAAAGCGAAAACAAGCCCCGCTTTTCGGCGTATCCACCAGCGCAATTTCGCTACCATGTAGCTGTAGCATCTGGCGGACGATCATCAACCCCAGTCCCCCTACTCGAACACCTGACGGATTCGCAATCGAAGGACGGATGAATAATCCCTCCATCAATTCTTGCGGGATCCCAGGACCGCTGTCGCTAATTTGCACCATCACTTTATCCACTTCTCGCCACAAACGCACAGCAACAGTGCCGTTGTCGGGAGTATGGCGAATCGCATTATCCAGCAGGTTGGTCAGCACCCGTTCGATCATCCCGAGGTCTGCATCAATAAGCGGCAGGCCAGGCTGAATATCTGCCAGCAACGCTAGCTGTTTGGTTTGGGCAGAAAGTTCAAATTTCTGGAAAACATCCTGCAGCAATTCACTTATCGAGAATTTCTCTTTCTGCGGTTTGACCACGCCATATTCCAGACGAGCCAGCTCAAACAGCGACTGGGAGAGCGCACCCACCTTTTGGCTCTGTGCGAGAGCAATATTAAGGTAGCGCTGTTTCTCTGCTTCGCTCAGGCTGGCTGACATTACGGACAGACTTTCAAGGTAACCGTGCAATGAGGTCAATGGCGTGCGCAAATCATGGGAAATGTTGGCGATAAACTCACGTCGTAACTGCTCTTGTTGTGCAAGACGATGCCACTGTTCTGCAATGCGCTGGGCCATCGAGATAACCCCTTGTCGCAGTTGGCTAATTTCATCGTTACTGGTATTGATTTGCCGGGGCTGCGCCGCCATTGCCTGCATTTCTTCTATCCCACCGGTTTCCAGGGCATGGACCTGAGCAGACAATTCGCGCAAGGGACGAGTAATCCAGCGCAAAGCGAGTGCCCCCACCACCAGCCCCAACAATGCAACAAGGCTGATGGACAGTAAGACTATCTTCAATAAGGCATCAAATTGCGCATTGCTGTTTAAGGCGTTGTAATTTTCCCCGAGCAAAATCACATACAAGTAGCCTTTTATCTGCCCATCCTGACGCATTGGCGACACGCTAAACACTTTCTTCGCATCAAGGCTACGCGGATCGTCGCCGTAAATGGGGTAATGAGGATTATTTAATGCCGAGTGTATTGGCTGTAAATCAACCCGCTGACGTTTGATGTGCCCTTCCGGCGCCGCATCACCAATAATATTGCCCTCTTTGTCCAGTAAATAAACTTCTACACTGGGATTCACCGCCATCAGATGATCAAATAAATTACGCATCGACTCTTTATTAAGGCCATCGCGTTCAAGCAGAGGGTAACTTTGGTTGATATGCCCGGCAAGGTCCGCAGAAAGCTGCTGAATAACGGCCTTACTGTATTCAGTACTGGTTCGCACCTGCAGCCAGCCCAACAGGGCACACGACGTAATAAACAGGAGAGCAAAAACCAGCGTTAAACGCTGTGAAAGTGTATAAGTTCGCATGGTTACTCGCGTGGCTGTGCGGTGAATTTATAGCCCTTTCCCCAGACGGTACGGATAAAGTTAGGTTCCGCCGGGTTATCCTCAATTTTGATCCTTAAACGATTGATATGTGTATTCACCGTATGCTCATAGCCTTCATGTTCGTACCCCCAGACCTGATTTAGCAGACTCAAACGGGAAAAGACTTTATCCGGATGTCTGGCAAAAAAGTAAAGCAAATCAAACTCTCTGGGCGTCAACTCCACTGACTGTTGATTAAGTTGAACATCCCGAGCCAGCGGATCAATGGAGAGGTTATCAAAAATCAGTACACCAGCATCCAGCCGTAAATTCTTACTCATTGCTTCCTGACGGCGAAAGAGCGCCTTTACACGGGCGACCAGTTCAAGCATTGAAAACGGTTTCGCAAGGTAATCATCAGCCCCCAGTTCAAGACCGAGAATACGATGGGTTTCACCTGAACGAGCGCTGATAATAATGATGGGCGTATAACGCGTCATCGTTCTGGCATGGCGACAGATTTCAAGCCCGTCAACGCCAGGCAGCATTAGATCCAGGATTAGCGCATCCCACCCACCCTGGTTAAGTAACGCCATACCAATATTGCCATTTACCGCATGCGTCACCGTAAACCCCTCCTCACGCAGATGAAGCTGTAACAGCTCAGCGATGTTTTCATCGTCTTCTACGATAAGTAATTTCTTATCCTGATTCACTTCATTGTCCCCCACGATCCCGATACTGAAAGTCTACACAACAAGCGGGTAGAAAGTTGTCACATTTAATTTAACTTTGCGTGAAGCATCGGGGAATAACCACGTTTTCACATTGCGTGTATCAGGATGCATTAATTGCAGAATGCGGATTTTAGAAACGGTAATAACTGAATAATACTCACCTGTTGGTACTATTTTTTGTCGACGCCATCACCTTTTTCCTAAGTAAAATTCATTAGACCAACTGGCGCACGACTCATACTTATCCTAGGGTTAGAATATGTCTCCATATGCCGCATTATTGTATTTTTAAAGTAAAAAATGTGGTTATTTGAAAAAGGTAAAGAATATGGCTCCAGTTATTGTCACTCGCTTAATTCTTTGTTGCAGCGCCTTTTCCATCATTTCAGCGGCTGATGCTGTCACCGCAAACGGCACGTTTCAGGTGCTGATGACGATTCAAAAAGCCTGTACCGTTACCGCAGGTTCAGGGTCAAATATTGCCCTGGGATCGGTCAATGCCACTGCGACAAATACATCGGCCAGTAATACCATTTCCATTAATTGCTCCAAGACGACACCTTATTTTATAGGTCTGGCACCTTCGGTCGCTAACGGCGGGAATACCACGGGCAGAGGGGCAATGTCCTCGGTGGCCAACGCAGCAACCAACACGGATAAAGTGCCGTACCAGTTGAACCAAACGTCTGCAACGGGTCCGGTTTGGGGTAATACAGCCACTGCGGAAAGCGTGGGAAATGGGGTGGCCTCGACCGGAACCGGGCTGGGACAAAGCTTCACTGTGTATGCCACCGCTCCGAGCGCCAACTTCACGCCTGATGACTATGCCGATCTCGTAACGGTTAACGTTAACTACTAACCTCAGGACGACCCATGACATTGAAACTGCCTGTGCAGCGGTGCGCCTTCGCGTGTCTGTCAGGAATAGCCATGAGCATTAATATCGCGGCGGCAAGCGGGCTGCAAATAGCGCCGGTTACGCTGACATTGCAGGCGAAGCAAAATGCCGACGGTATCTGGTTAAGCAACGCAGGTGAAAACGTGCTGAATGCACAGGTACGCGTTTTCCACTGGCGTCAGGGAGCAGACGGCGATACGTTGTCCCCCTCTCAGGGACTGGTCATCAGCCCACCCATGCTGGCGTTAGCCCCGGGTGAACGCCAGCTCATCCGCGTGATACGAACCGCGCCGCCATCGGCGTCTGTTGAAGAGGCCTATCGCTTATCCATTGATGAATTACCCCCTGCAAAATTACAAAAAAATAAACTGCAATTTGTGATGCATTATTCCGTGCCCGTGTTTATTCAACCCACAACGCAGGCTGACACAGCGGCAAAATTACAGTGGAAACTGCAACAGCGTGACGGCAAACACTTTCTTGAAGTCAGTAATCAGGGAAACGCTCATGCCCAATTATCCGCCGCCACATTTATACAACGTAATGGCGCGAAAAAAGTGATCAGTCCAGGACTGCTAGGGAAGGTGCGAACAAGTTCCTGATATGAGATCATCATATTCATCCGGAGCGCATCCCAGAGGGACATCATGAGCCATCAACTCACCTTCGCCGATAGTGAATTCAGCACTAAGCGCCGTCAGACCCGAAAAGAGATTTTCCTCTCCCGCATGGAGCAGATTCTGCCATGGCAGAATATGACCGCTGTCATCGAGCCGTTTTATCCCAAGGCGGGCAATGGCCGACGGCCCTATCCGCTGGAGACCATGCTGCGTATTCACTGCATGCAGCATTGGTACAACCTGAGCGACGGTGCCATGGAAGATGCCCTGTACGAAATCGCCTCCATGCGCCTGTTTGCCCGATTATCCCTGGATAGCGCCCTGCCGGATCGCACCACCATCATGAATTTCCGCCACCTGCTCGAGCAGCATCAACTGGCCCGTCAATTGTTCAAGACCATCAATCGCTGGCTGGCCGAAGCAGGCGTCATGATGACCCAAGGCACTTTGGTGGATGCCACCATCATTGAGGCACCCAGCTCTACCAAGAACAAAGAGCAGCAACGCGATCCGGAGATGCATCAGACCAAGAAAGGCAATCAGTGGCACTTTGGCATGAAGGCCCACATTGGTGTCGATGCCAAGAGTGGCCTGACCCACAGCCTGGTCACCACCGCGGCCAACGAGCATGACCTCAATCAGCTGGGTAATCTGCTTCATGGAGAGGAGCAATTTGTCTCAGCCGATGCCGGCTACCAAGGAGCGCCACAGCGCGAGGAGCTGGCCGAGGTGGATGTGGACTGGCTGATCGCCGAGCGTCCCGGCAAGGTAAAAACCTTGAAGCAGCATCCGCGCAAGAACAAAACGGCCATCAACATCGAATACATGAAAGCCAGCATCCGTGCCAAGGTGGAGCACCCGTTTCGCATCATCAAGCGGCAGTTCGGCTTCGTGAAAGCCAGATACAAGGGGCTGCTGAAAAACGATAACCAACTGGCGATGTTATTCACCCTGGCCAACCTGTTTCGGGTGGACCAAATGATACGTCAGTGGGAGAGATCTCAGTAAAAACCGGAAATAACGCCAGAAATGGTGGAAAAAATAGCCTAAATAGGCTGATTCGATGTGTTTGCGGGAAAAAAATCGGCCCAGATCCGCGAAATTTTAATCAGCGAGTCAGCTTGGGAAGAAATGACCTGCTTATTCGCACCTTCCCTAGGCTACGTTCTTCCAGGTTCAACGATGCGGTGGATAGTCTCCCCGTCAGCCAGTGATACTCATTACGGCGGAAAAGTTGAAGTCACGGTCAATGGCCAAAAAACAGTACAAGAACTCTGACTGGCTCTGGCTTGTGGTGAAATATGGCGTACTTAATGGGGCCTTACTCTCGGGAATGGCCTGCGTGCACGCACAGACAAACACCCCAACGGACACGGGCATTATTCGTGATGAGTCCCCCTTGCCCGGAGTCGATTTATATCTCGACGTGACGGTCAACGGCAATGCCGCTGGATTGGTTCATTTTGGCTATGAAAACGAAAAGCTGTACGCCAGTGCCAATACCCTACGCACGCTGGGTTTTCGTCTACCAGAGGAAACTACTCAGCCTGTCGGGCTGTATGATATTGCGCAGCTGAACGTTGACTACAATAAACAACTGCAAACGCTGGCGCTAACCGTACCACTAAGTGAACTCGACCTTGCCACCACCCAGCTTAACCCACCCGCAGAAACTGCCCCGATGGCCTCCTCCGCGGGCGGCGCGTTGCTCAATTATGATATTTACGCAGAGCAGGGGGACGCCAGCAGCATTAATACGTTTAGCGAACTGCGCGCTTTTAATAGTTCAGGGGTGTTAAGTACCACTCAACTCACCCAGTACTCCACTGAAACCGATGCCGATAACACCTTTTACCGACTGGATACCAGCTGGCGCTCATCATTCCCGGAAACGATGCTGGCACTGACCGTGGGGGATACGCTGACCAGTTCGCTCACCGGCTCCCGCCCAACCCGCATCGGCGGGATTCAAATTGGGACCGATTTTGGTTTGCAGCCGTATATGCCAACCACCCCGCTTCCCGCGTATCTCGGCTCCGCAACGGTGCCGTCCAACGTAGAGTTGTATGTCGACGGGGTCAGGTACTACAACGGTGAAGTCCCGGCGGGCAGTTTTCAGATCAACACCTTGCCAAATATCAGCGGTGCGGGGACGGGTCAAGTGATGATGACAGATGCGCTGGGCAGAACGACGGTGCAAAATTTCTCTTTTTACAACGATCAACAGCTGCTGCGCGAAGGTCTGACCTCGTGGTCAGCCGAGATTGGGGTGGTGCGCGAAAACTACGGGTACGCTTCATTTGAGTATGCCAGCGCCCCGGCGATCAGCGGGACATGGCGTCGGGGATTCAGCAGTAACTTCACCGCAGGTGCGCACGCCGAAACCAGCGACGGGCTGATTAATGCCGGTTTCAGCAACGACTGGATCCCAGATATCCACAGCGGCACATTCTCTACGGCATTGGCAGCAAGTGCGGACGCCGGGAAAAACGGTTTTTTATACAGCGTAGGATACCGCTGGTCCGGAGAGAAATTCAATTTCAGCACCAGTACTACCGCCACCTCCGGCGATTATCGTGATGTGGCGACCCATTATGGCGAACCACCACCGACGCTGAGCAGCAACACGGTGGTGGGCTATTCGCTGGCGTCCGCCGGAAATATCAGCCTGAGCTACCTGCAATTTCGCTACCCGCATGAAAGCGCCGTGCGCTATGCCAACGCCAGTTGGTACAAGTCCCTCACTGATACCGTGTCCCTTAACGCAGGGTTCAACCAGAACGTTGATGACAACCGCGACCGCAGCGTCTACCTGATGGTGACCGTCACCACTCCTCGTAATCTGAGCGTCAGCAGCACCATCCAGCGTACGAATGACGAAACCGGCTACCAGTTGAATGCCAGCCAGACGCCGCCAGCTGACGGGGGCTGGGGCTGGAACGTCGCCGCCAGCCAGCAAGCATCTCAACAAAGCGGCCAGGGGGAAGTAGGTTATTTAGGTCGTTACGGGAAAGCGTACACCGGCTTCAGCCAATTGCCGGATAACCACTATGGCTATGCCGGTGCGACCGGGTCCGTGGTGATGATGGGCGGCGGCCTGTTTGCCGCGCGTGAAATTAGCAATGGCTTTGCCGTGGTGTCGACCGACGGCATTCCCGACGTTCCCATCAAGCTACAAAACAACGTGATCGGCAGCAGTGATGACAATGGCCTGCTGCTGGTTACCTCCCTGAACAGCTATCAAAAAAACCAGATCAGCATTGACCCGATGGACCTGCCCGCCAATATGCGCATCACCCACGTCGAGGCGAATGCCACCCCTGCAGACCGTTCCGGCACGCTGGTCAGTTTTGGCATTACGCCAGTACGCGCCGCGCAGGTGATCCTCGTCGATGAACAGGGGCAGGCTATCCCCGAAGGCAGCATGGCCATTGCCACCACTGGCGCGGGCCAGTCATCACTTGTTGGGTTTGACGGGATGACCTGGTTCGACACGTTGGAACAGCACAACGCTCTGCGTATTAAGACAGAAACCGGTACCTGCAGCGTCAAATTTGACTACCCGGCCTCAGCGCGAGGCATCGTGCAAATTGGCCCACTGGTATGCCGATGAAAGGAGTAATTTTATGTGGCTAAGAAATCTGACCCTGATTAGCGGATTACTCGTAAACCCAGGATTCGTTTACGCGGTCACCTGTTCGATAAGCAACGTGCAGCCGGTTAATTTTGGCGCCGTCAATCCACTGCCAACGTCAGCTGTAACATCCGCGATGACCTTTAACTACAGCTGTGCTAAAGAGCTGGGTGACGTGCTGGCGGGGATTAATCTGTGCTTTAATATTGGCATCTCCGGCGTCAGCGGCCAGGTCACCACCAGGAATATGTCATTGAGTGGTACGCCAGCCAGAACGCTGACCTATCAGCTGTACCAGGACGCGGGACATAGCAAAATATGGGGAAGTCAGTATCAGTCGGGCGCCACCTTCCCGATGGTAAAGCTCAACTTACTTAACCTGACACCGGTGACCGGTACGCTGACGGTGTACGCGAAGCTCAACACCCCGCAAACGACCGCCGTGCCGGGAAACTATCAGGATAGCTATACGACGGCAACAGCTCTGGTGACGCTCAATCCCGGTCTGGTTTTGCCACCCACGACCTGTGGTGATACCGTCGCCGCCAGGCTACCCTTCACCGTCTCGGCCAACGTCACAAAACAGTGTGCGATCGGCTACGCCAATAACATTACCTTTAACCCGTCTAAAGCCACTGACCGCAACGTCACGGCAAGCAGTGCACTCGGGGTCGCCTGCACCAATAACACTCCCTATACCATTGGATTGCAGCCTTCCAATGGGAATACATCAGGTTATGGTGTATTGAAAGGAACCGGGGCCAATCAGGATAAAGTGCCGTATCAGCTAAGTTCAACACCTGGCCCGACGGGGACTATCTGGGGAAATACGTCGCTTAATGCAGTAGCAGGCACAGGTACGGGGTTAACCACCGATTATCCGGTGTATGCCACCGTTCCGAGCAGCAATTTTACCCCTGATAACTATGCCGATACGGTGACCATCTCGGTGACCTACTGAGAGCAGAAATGCAATAAGGAAAATACAATTTATTATCATATTCTTTACTTTTAGAGGTGCGTCATAAATCTGACAAATAGCAAGCCGCACATCTTATGCACCGCAATTGGTTTATTATCAGAAAAACAGCCAAAAACCCTGTAAATCCCGGATAATTATTCACATTCCAACTGAAAACCTAACTCACAGACATGACAATCCGTGCCCTGAAGGCAGGCCGTTGTTTGAAAAAAATGTTAAATTTACGTTTATATGGTGAGATCCACTGTATACCACGGCGAAATTAAGCACATATTACTTTTATAACTAAGGTTTATCATGGATAAGTTATCTTACGCTTCAGATAGCAGCACATCTGCCTGGAATACCTACCTGCAACAAATCGAGCGTGTGGCCCCGTACTTGGGTGAACTTTCCCACTGGGTGGATACCCTGCGTCACCCAAAACGCGCATTGATTGTCGATATCCCGGTGCAAATGGATGACGGTACCATCCGCCATTTCGAAGGATACCGCGTGCAGCACAACCTCTCCCGAGGCCCAGGTAAAGGCGGCGTGCGTTATCATCCTGATGTTGATCTTAACGAAGTGATGGCTCTTTCTGCGTGGATGACCATCAAATGCGCCGCGCTTAACCTGCCATATGGCGGTGCGAAAGGTGGCGTTCGCGTCGATCCTTTCTCGTTGTCTGAAGGCGAACTGGAGCGTTTGACCCGCCGCTATACCAGTGAAATCGGCATTATCATCGGACCGCAGAAAGATATTCCTGCCCCGGATGTCGGTACCAACGGGAAAGTCATGGCGTGGATGATGGATACTTACTCCATGAACCACGGTACTACCGTGACCAGCGTGGTCACCGGTAAACCAATCCATCTTGGCGGCTCTCTGGGTCGTGATAAAGCCACCGGTCGCGGCGTATTCGTCAGCGGTCTGGAAGTAGCGCGCCGTGCCAACATCGCCGTTGAAGGCGCTCGCGTGGCAGTGCAAGGTTTTGGTAACGTGGGGAGTGAAGCAGCTCGCCTGTTCGCCGGTGCGGGTGCACGCGTGGTCGCTATTCAGGATCATACCGCCACCCTGTTTAATACCACCGGGATCGACATGACTGCGCTGACTGCATGGCAGTTAGAGCACAAACAAATTGCCGGTTTCCCGGGTGCTGAAACCATCGCCAGCGAAGCGTTCTGGAGCGTGGAGATGGATATTCTGATCCCGGCTGCGCTTGAAGGCCAGATCACCCGTCATCGCGCGGAAACGCTGACCTGTAAGCTGGTGCTCGAAGGCGCAAACGGCCCAACCTACCCGGATGCCGATGACGTACTGGCCAGCCGCGGTATCGTTGTGGTACCTGACGTGGTCTGTAACGCCGGTGGCGTTACCGTCAGCTACTTCGAATGGGTACAAGACATGGCAAGCTTCTTCTGGAGCGAAGAAGAGATCAACGCGCGCATGGATAAGATCATGACCGACGCAATGGTCCACGTATGGGAAAAAGCCGCGGAGAAATCCTGCTCTCTGCGTACTGCCGCCTACATTGTCGCCTGTGAGCGTATTCTGCTGGCGCGTAAAGATCGTGGTATCTATCCGGGCTAAGACCGGACTCCGCTCTTGCGAACAAAACCACCTGCAGTGCAGGTGGTTTTTACTTCTCCTCCCCACGCTCAGGCGTTTTGCGCTAAACCTGCCGCATCTCTCATTTCCGCTGTTTTATGCACCACTACGTTTCAATACGGAACATTTATCAGCGAAGATGTTCCGTATTGAAACGCTCATTACGGCAATTTTCTTTTGACAACCCATATGCAAAATTACCTTATCGGCAGCGAGAGGTCGCCGTGGCGCTGTACATCACCGATACCCTACACCAGATGTCTGCCGTTTTTTGCAGCCATCTCAGGACTGTCTACGGAGCATAAAAATGAAAAAATTGATCAACCGTGTTGAAGACGTACTGAATGAACAACTCGCCGGGCTGGCAAAAGCCTACCCTTCTCTGGCGCTGCATCAGGACCCGGTATACGTCACTCGTGCTGACGCGCCGGTGATGGGTAAAGTGGCGCTACTTTCAGGTGGCGGCAGCGGGCATGAACCAATGCACTGCGGCTATATTGGTCAGGGCATGCTTTCCGGTGCCTGTCCGGGGGAGATTTTCACCTCGCCAACCCCGGACAAAATGTTCGAATGCGCCATGCAAATTGACGGTGGCGAAGGCGTGCTGCTAATCATCAAAAATTACACCGGTGACATTCTGAATTTTGAAACCGCTACCGAGCTGTTGCACGAAAGCGGCGTCAAGGTCACGACCATGGTTGTTGACGACGACGTAGCGGTAAAAGATAGCCTGTATACCGCCGGACGTCGCGGTGTTGCGAATACCGTGCTGATTGAAAAACTGGTCGGCGCGGCTGCCGAGCGCGGAGACTCGCTGGAAGCGTGTGCCGCATTGGGTCGCAAACTGAATAACCTCGGTCACTCTATCGGCATTGCTATCGGCGCCTGTACTGTCCCGGCCGCAGGGCAACCTTCGTTTACGCTGCAGGATAACGAAATGGAGTTTGGCGTCGGCATTCATGGGGAGCCGGGGATCGACCGACGCGCCTTCTCTTCCCTCGACCAGACCGTGGATGAAATGTTCGACACCCTGCTGGAAAACGGTCACTACAGCCGTACGCTGCGCCACTGGGACAACATCCAGGGTGCCTGGCAGGAAGGTAAAGAAACCAAACAAGCGCTGCAACAGGGCGACCGCGTCATTGCGCTGGTCAATAACCTTGGCGCAACGCCGCTATCCGAGCTGTTCGGCGTCTATAACCGTCTTGAAAGACGCTGTCAGGATGCGGGTATCATCATCGAACGCAATCTGATTGGCTCTTACTGTACCTCTCTGGATATGACCGGCTTCTCCATCACCCTGTTAAAGGTCGATGACGAAACGCTGAACCTGTGGGATGCACCGGTACACACCCCTGCTCTCAACTGGGGTAAATAAGGAGATTCATAATGTCCCTCAACAGAACACAAATCGTTAACTGGCTTTATCGCTGCGGTGAAATATTTACCACAGAAAGTGATTTTCTGACCGGTCTGGACCGGGAAATTGGCGACGCCGACCACGGCCTGAATATGCACCGTGGCTTCAGTAAAGTGGTCGAAAAACTGCCGTCCATTGCGGATAAAGACATCGGTTTCATTTTGAAAAACACCGGCATGGTGCTGCTTTCCAGCGTCGGCGGGGCCAGCGGTCCGCTGTTCGGCACCTTCTTCATCCGCGCCGCACAGGTGACTCAGGCCCATCAGAGCCTGACGCTGGATGAGCTGTATCAGATGATGCGCGATGGCGCAGAAGGCGTGATTAGCCGAGGTAAAGCCGAGCCCGGGGACAAAACCATGTGTGATGTCTGGGTACCGGTGGTCGAGTCGCTACGTCAGTCCTGCGAACAAAAACTGAGTGTACAGGCGGCGCTGGACGCGGCGAGTCAACAAGCAGAAGCGGCTGCACAAAGCACCATCACCATGCAGGCACGTAAAGGTCGTGCCAGCTATCTGGGTGAGCGCAGTATCGGGCATCAGGATCCCGGCGCAACGTCGGTGATGTTTATGATGCAAATGCTGGCTCAGGCCGCCAGAGAGTAAGGATAAAGCGATGGTAAACCTGGTTATTGTGTCTCATAGCGCGCAGTTGGGCGCAGGCGTCGGCGAGTTAGCCCGACAGATGTTAATGGGCGAAGGGTGCAAACTCGCGATCGCCGCGGGCATTGACGATCCCGATAATCCTATCGGCACCGATCCGATTAAAGTGATGGAAGCCATTGAGTCCGTTGCGGACACGGATCACGTGCTGGTGATGATGGATATCGGCAGCGCGTTATTAAGTGCGGAAACCGCCCTGGAACTGCTCGATCCGACGATCGCCGCGAAGGTACGCTTGTGCGCAGCTCCGCTGGTAGAAGGTACCCTGGCCGCAACGGTCAGCGCCGCAGCAGGTGCCGATATCGACCGCGTCATTCGCGATGCCATGAGCGCCCTCGATGCCAAATATGCGCAACTGGGTTTACCACCGTCGTCCCCGGTCGTGACCTCGCCGGAAGGCCTCTCTGCTGATGACGAGGCCCGCTCTGTTGCCGTGGTGGTCAAAAACCCCAACGGCATCCACGTTCGCCCGGCGTCACGGCTGGTCTCCACGCTGTCTGGCTTTCGCGCCGACATGCTGCTTGAGAAAAACGGTAAGTGCGTGGTCCCGGACAGCCTGAACCAAATCGCGCTGCTGCAGGTACGTTGTAATGACACGCTGCGCTTAATTGCCAAAGGTGAACAGGCCGACGACGCGCTAGCGGCATTCAAACAACTGGCTGCGCAGAACTTTGGTGAGTCCGTTGAACAACCACATACCGGCGGCATCCCCAATTCAGCGCCGATACAAGCAACGGGGATGGCCTTTTGCTATACGCCGGTCGCCGCAGAGGTAGCCCCGCAGCCTGCCACCGATTTACCGTACGAACAGCAGCGGTTACAGGCGGCAATCCGCAATACGCTGGAGGATCTGAACTGTTTAACGGCGCTTGCCGAAGAGAAATACTCCGCCGATATCGCCGCGATTTTCTCCGGCCACCACACGCTGCTGGACGATACCGAGTTATATGACATGGCCTGCGCTATCATGCGCGAAAAACAGTGTCGCGCCGAACACGCCTGGCATACGGTATTGAGCGACCTGATTCAGCAGTATCTCCAGCTCGACGACCCTTATTTGCAGGCGCGGTATATCGATATTGACGATTTACTGTACCGCTCGCTGCGGCATTTGACCGGAATACCCGCTCAAATCCCGACCTTTATTCGCCCGACAATCCTGGTGGCAGACGTCATTTACCCGTCCACCGTACTGCAGTTGGATCCGCTGACCATCAAAGGCATCTGTTTGCGCGCGGGCAGCGATGCGTCCCATTCGGCAATCATTGCCCGCGAGATGGGGATCGGCTGGGTATGCCAGCAGGGTGAGGCGCTCGACGCCATCAAAATGGGGGACACCCTGACCCTTGACTGCGCGGCACATCAGGTCATCCGCGTGGGCTAAACGCCGCTGCACGTCCTGTTATCACACAGGGCGTGCAGCTTTCACATCACGTGCAGAAACGTCTGTTTGTTCGCAAAATAGGGTCCCTATAACGCGTAACGGTCGATCCTGGACTAAGGTTTTCTCATGGTAAATGCCGCAACTTCGGCACGCCGCTAAGGAGATTACCCGATGATAACGCCAGCAATTCGCCATCCTGGCCTGCTCTCTGTTACAGTAAAACTCACGCTCGCAAGTACCCTTTTGGCCCTTGCTTCATTCGGCGCCCACGCCGAGGAACAGCCCGCCGCAACGCCGCAGCCCCCTGATATCCTGCTCGGCCCTCTGTTTAATGATGTGCAAACCGCCAAGCTGTTCCCGGATCAGAAAACCTTTGCCGATGCAGTGCCCAATAGCGATCCGCTGATGATCCTTGCTGATTATCGGATGCAAAAAAACCAGTCCGGCTTCGATCTTCGTCATTTCGTCGGTGTGAATTTTACGCTGCCCAAAGAGGGTGAGAAATACGTACCGCCCGCCGGGCAGTCGCTGCGTGAGCATATCGACGGGCTGTGGCCGGTGCTAACGCGCTCGACGACTGACGTGGAAAAATGGGACTCATTGCTGCCACTGCCGGAGCCGTATGTGGTGCCCGGCGGGCGTTTTCGCGAAATTTATTACTGGGACAGCTATTTCACTATGCTGGGGCTTGCCGAGAGCAACCACTGGGACAAGGTCTCCGACATGGTGGCGAACTTCGCTTACGAGATTGATGCCTGGGGACACATTCCTAACGGTAACCGCAGCTATTATCTGAGCCGCTCCCAGCCGCCGTTCTTCGCCTTTATGGTTGAACTGCTGGCGCAGCACGACGGTAATGATGCGCTGAAAAAATACCTGCCGCAGATGCAGAAAGAGTACAGCTACTGGATGGAGGGCGTCGAAACGCTTAAGCCAGGTCAGCAGAACAAACGGGTAGTCAAACTGGCTGACGGCACGGTGTTAAACCGCTACTGGGATGACCGTGATACGCCAAGACCCGAGTCCTGGGTTGAAGATATCGCCACCGCCAAAAGCAATCCGAACCGTCCGGCCACCGACATTTACCGCGACCTGCGTTCGGCCGCCGCCTCGGGCTGGGATTTTAGCTCACGTTGGATGGACAACCCGAACCAGTTAAGCACCCTGCGCACCACCAGCATCGTCCCTGTCGATCTCAATGCGCTGCTGTACAAGATGGAAAAAATGATTGCGCTTGCCAGCAAAGCCGCAGGGGATGAAGCCAAAGCTACACAGTACGAAGGCTTCGCTAATGCGCGACAAAAAGGGATTGAAAGCTACCTGTGGAACGATAAAGAGGGCTGGTATGCCGACTACGATTTAAAAAGTCAGAAAGTACGCAATCAACTGACCGCCGCCGCCCTGTTCCCGTTGTATGTCAATGCGGCGGCCAACGATCGCGCCAGCAAGGTGGCTGCGGCGACCCAGGCGCATCTGCTGCAACCCGGCGGTCTGGCCACAACGTCGGTGAAAAGCGGTCAACAGTGGGATGCCCCGAACGGCTGGGCACCACTCCAGTGGGTTGCAGCGTCCGGGTTACAAAACTACGGCCAGGATAAGGTCGCCATTGAGGTCACCTGGCGCTTCCTGACCAACGTGCAGCATACCTATGACCGGGAGAAAAAGCTGGTTGAAAAATACGACGTCAGCAGCACAGGAACCGGCGGTGGCGGTGGCGAGTACCCGTTACAGGACGGCTTTGGCTGGACCAACGGCGTCACCTTAAAAATGCTCGACCTGATTTGCGCCAAAGAAAAACCCTGTGATAGCGTCCCGTCGACACGGCCAGTAACTGAAAAAACAACGCAGACCGTGCAATAAATCACACCAGATTAGCCATGAGAGGCGGCCCCCGCAGGGGCCGCTGAATTAATCTCGCCGTACCAACCGGAAAATCCCCAGCACGAGAATGGCACCGACGACGGCCACCAGGAAACTGTGCAGATTAAACCCGCTGATATCTCCCCCGATACCAAACATGGTTGCCAGCCATCCGCCAACCACAGCCCCGACAATGCCGAGAATACAGGTCAGAATAAATCCTCCGCCATCGCGCCCCGGCATGAGCAGTTTAGCGATAACACCCGCAATCAGACCAAAAATAATCCAGGCAATAATTCCCATTTTCAGGCCCTCTTTCCAATGAACGCACGCGCAAGCCATTCCTGCGCCAGTACGTTAAGTATAGGCAAGCCGTCGCCCGGCGTTTTTCTACAGTTTGCGTTCAGCGGACTTAATAAAAAATTTCATCCATTTGTATTAAGTTCTGTCGCGCGATGCCGATAATCCAACGACAAACCAGGCATCCAGGAGTCATTAGGTGTGAGCAACTACCATGAGCAGTTCCTGAAGCAAAATCCATTGGCGGTGTTAGGCGTTCTCCGCGACTTAAATTCACAGCAGATCCCCCTGCGAATCTCCTGGTCAGGAGGGCAATTCATCAGCAAAATTCTCGCGGTGAGCCCGGATGAATTAGTTATGGATTTTGGCAGCCAGGAATATGAAAACCAGGCCGTTCAGCGGGCAAACCACGTCTCTGTCATCGCTGAAACGCAGGGCGCCAAGGTCGAGTTCACCCTGCCTCAGCTCAAAAAAGGGGAATTTCAACGGTTGCCGGCATTTATCTCGTCGCTGCCGCCCGCGCTGTGGTTTGTCCAGCGCCGGGAATATTTCCGTATTGGTGCCCCATTGCATCCGCCCTATCACTGCACGGCAAAAATGCCGGACAACAGCATTTTACGTTTTCGGTTGTTCGATTTATCGCTCGGCGGGATGGGCGCGCTGTTAGAAGAGGCAAAACCAGAACGACTGGTGGAGGGCATGCGCTTTTCGCAGGTTGAAATCAACATGGAACAATGGGGAGTGTACCACGTTGACGCCCAGCTTATTTCCATCAGCGAGCGCAAAGTTATCGACGGAAAAAATGAAACCATCACTACTCCCCGCCTGAGCTTCCGTTTTCTCAACGTCAGCCCGGCGGTGGAGCGGAACTTACAGCGGATTATTTTTTCACTCGAACGTGAGGCCCGGGAAAAATCCAACAAGGTACGCGAGTAACCTCACGCGAACTACATCACATCCAGCGCTTGCTGAAGCTTCCAGATATAACGCGGAGCCTGCGGCGCCGGATGATTATCAGCCACATGCTCAATAAATTCATCCGGACTGAGATCGTTGATTTTGTTGATGGCTTTTTTCCTGTCGGAGGAGAATGTCCGCAGCAACGCCCCCGCACCGTTGGCATATGACACCACCAGCGCATATTGCATCACCTGTGGGTCTTCGATGCCGGCCAATGGTCCGGTTTCGAGAATATTCAGGTACGCGGCACCCATTGAGATGTTGCGCTCAGGGTTTTTCAGCTCACTGGTTGACGGCTCGCCACTCCAGCCCATCCGACGGTAGACATCCCGTCCGGAGGTAGAGGCTTTGAGCTGCATCAGCCCAACGGCGTTAGATTTACTGACCGCATTCGGATTTCCGCCTGATTCAATGGCGATGATGGCCGTAATCAATTGTGGGCTTACCCCCCAGGCCGCGCCGGCTTTTTCACTGATCGGCATCCATTGCATTGCGCGTTTAACCGGAACTTCAGCATTCCATGGCGGATTTTTGTAATCCTGTTTTGAACTACAGCCCGCAAGTAATACAACCAAAAAAGCAAACCATCTCAATTTCACGTCATCTATCCTTATAGCCGGAACCTGTCGCTGAGGTGACAACGACATACCTACGCGGCATGATATACATTTGGTTTTAGTTGTAGCAAGGAAATGCCATGTCCCGGTTTCACTTAATTGCCCCCTCGGGCTACTGTATCAACCAGCAAGCGGCATTGCGCGGGCTTTCGCGCCTTACTGAGGCCGGTCATCAGGTCACAAACTCGGCGGTTATTGCACGTCGCTACCAGCGTTTTGCCGGGACGGAAACCGAACGGTTAGCGGATGTGAATGCATTGGTTGAGCTGAAAACGCCCGATACCATTGTACTGGCGGTGCGCGGCGGCTATGGCGCCAGCCGTTTACTGGATGCTATTGACTGGCAGGCACTGACCGCCCGCCAGCAACACGACCCACTGCTCATTTGCGGACACAGCGACTTTACGGCAATCCAGTGCGGCCTACTGGCACAAGGCAACGTCATTACCTTCAGCGGCCCGATGTTAGCGGCCAATTTTGGTGCCGAAGAAATGAACGCGTTTACCGAACACCATTTCTGGCAGGCATTACGCAATGCGCAATTTACTATCGACTGGCAAGGTGATGGTCCGGACTGCGCCACCGAAGGCACGCTGTGGGGCGGTAATCTGGCGATGCTCATTTCGCTGATTGGCACCCCGTATATGCCCGCCATTGATAACGGTATTCTGGTGCTGGAAGACATTAATGAGCATCCGTTCCGCGTCGAGCGCATGCTGTTGCAGCTGTACCACGCGGGCATTTTAGCCCGTCAGAACGCCATTATTCTCGGCAGTTTTAGCGGCAGCGCACCAAACGATTACGACGCTGGCTACAATCTGGAGGAAGTCTGCACATTTCTGCGTGCCAGACTGTCGGTACCGTTGATTAGCGGTCTCGATTTTGGTCACGAACAGCGTACCGTCACGCTCCCGCTCGGGGCAAAAGCGGTGCTGCGAAACGTGAAAAATAGCAGCCAGCTCACCTTAACCGGGCATCCGGTGCTGAAATCGTAAAAAAAGCTGCTAACAGGGCTAAGTAAAACGCTGTTTCTGCCGCTAATATGTTAGGGTTTGTTAATACGAAACAGCGTAATTCAGGAGTAACCGAACGTTGGATGCCGCAGCAATTATTAGCCTTTTTATTTTGGGTTCCGTTCTCGTCACCTGCAGTATCTTACTCAGTTCATTCTCATCACGTCTTGGTATCCCGATCCTGGTGATATTCCTCGCGATCGGTATGTTAGCGGGCGTAGATGGCATTGGCGGTATTCCTTTTGATAACTACCCTTTCGCCTACATGGTGAGTAACCTGGCGCTGGCGGTTATCCTGCTTGATGGCGGGATGCGTACCCAGGCCAGTTCCTTTCGCGTAGCGCTCGGTCCGGCATTATCACTGGCGACCGTGGGCGTGCTGATCACCTCCGGCTTAACCGGCATGATGGCCGCGTGGCTGTTTCATCTGGATCTCATCGAGGGTTTATTGATTGGCGCGATTGTTGGCTCAACCGACGCCGCGGCGGTATTTTCCCTGCTCGGTGGGAAGGGTCTGAACGAACGTGTCGGCTCGACGCTGGAAATAGAATCGGGCAGCAATGACCCGATGGCGGTGTTTCTGACCATCACGCTAATTGAAATGATCCAAAACCACGAGACCGGCTTAAGCTGGATGTTCGCGGTGCATATTATTCAACAGTTCGGTCTGGGTATTGCGCTGGGTCTGGGTGGCGGTTATCTGCTCCAGCAAATGATTAACCGGATTTCGCTGCCTGCCGGATTGTATCCACTGCTGGCGTTAAGCGGCGGGATCCTGATTTTTGCCCTCACCACCGCGCTGGAAGGCAGCGGTATTCTGGCGGTCTACCTGTGTGGCTTCCTGTTGGGTAATCGCCCCATTCGCAACCGGTTCGGTATTCTACAAAACTTTGACGGCCTGGCCTGGCTGGCGCAAATCGCCATGTTCCTGGTACTGGGTCTGCTAGTGACGCCGTCCGACCTGCTGCCCATTGCCATTCCGGCGCTGATTTTGTCTGCCTGGATGATTTTCGTTGCCCGCCCGCTGTCGGTGTTCGCCGGGCTGCTGCCGTTCCGGGGTTTTAATCTGCGTGAGCGCATTTTCATCAGTTGGGTCGGCTTGCGCGGTGCGGTGCCGATCATCCTCGCCGTCTTCCCGATGATGGCCGGGCTGGACAATGCCCGTCTGTTCTTTAACGTGGCGTTCTTCGTCGTCCTGATTTCGCTGTTGTTTCAGGGGACATCTCTCTCGTGGGCTGCCAAAAAAGCCAAAGTGGTGGTTCCACCGGTCGGCTGGCCCGTTTCGCGCATTGGTCTGGATATTCATCCTGACAATCCCTGGGAGCAGTTTGTTTATCAACTGAGTGCCGATAAATGGTGTGTGGGGGCCGCACTACGCGACCTGCATATGCCAGACGAGACGCGAATTGCCGCGCTGTTTCGTGACAACGTGCTGTTTCATCCGTCGGGCAGCACCCGCCTGCGCGAAGGTGACGTGCTGTGCGTTATTGGTCGCGAGCGCGATCTTCCCGCATTAGGCAAGCTGTTCAGCCAGTCGCCGCCGGTCGCGTTAGACCAGCGTTTCTTTGGTGACTTTATTCTCGAAGCCAGCGCCAAATACGCCGACGTAGCGCTGATTTACGGGCTGGAAGATGGCACTGAATATCGCGATAAGCAGCAGACACTGGGTGAGATCGTCCAGCAATTGTTAGGCGCCGCACCGGTGGTCGGCGACCAGGTCGAATTTGCCGGGATGATCTGGACTGTGGCCGAGAAAGAAGATAATTCGGTGCTGAAAGTCGGCGTTCGCGTGGCAGAAGATGAGGATGAATAATAGTGATGTTTTTGCCGGGTAGCGGCTGCGCCTTACCCGGCTTACAAATGTACTGCTATTGTAGGCCTGATAAGCGCAGCGCCATCAGGCAACTTTACAAAAGTTACACCGTCACAACCGGTACGCGCAGCGCCAGCGAGCACATCAGCTCGTACCCCACCGTACCGGCCGCGGTAGCCACATCGTCGATTTTGATCTCTTTGCCCCACAGCTCTACCGGCGTACCAATGCCTGCCTGAGGACATGGCGTCAGATCCACTGCCAGCATATCCATCGACACCGTGCCGACCGTCCCGGTACGGACACCGTCCACCAGCACCGGCGTGCCGCTCGGTGCATGGCGCGGATATCCATCGGCATAGCCGGTCGCCACAATCCCGATACGTTGTTCACCGCGTGCGGTGTAACGCCCACCGTAGCCGACCCTGTCACCGGCCTTCAGCGTTTGCACCCCGATGACCTCGCTGTTCAGGCTCATTACCGGTTTGAGACCGGTGTTGGCGATGTCCCGCCATTGCCCTGACGGAGAGGCGCCGTACAAAATAATACCCGGGCGTACCCAGTCGAAATGGGCTTCCGGGTGCCACAGCGTGGCGGCGGAGTTTGACAGCGAACGTCGGCATTCAAGCCCTTCCGTCGCCTGTGCAATACGCGCCATCGCGTCCTGAATACCGTCCGGATGTTCGGCATCAGCAAAGTGCGACATCAGCGTCATTTCGCCCACATTCGGCATCGCCCGCAGCTGTTGCCAGACGGTTGCCACCCGCTCAGGCAAAAAGCCCAGACGGTTCATACCGCTGTTAACCTTCAGGTATACATCCAGCGGAGCGTTCAGTCGGGCATTTTGTAACGCTTTGAGCTGCCAGTTGCTGTGTACACAGGTGGTTAAACGATATTGGTCATACACTGTCAGATCGTCGGCGTGGAAAAAACCTTCCAGCATTAAGATCGGGCCTTTCCAGCCACGCTCGCGCAGCGTTATCGCTTCTTCCAGATTCAGCATGGCGAAACCGTCGGTGGTCCCCAGCGCATTCCAGACGCGCTCAATGCCATGTCCATAAGCATTGGCTTTTACCACCGACCAGACGCGGGCGTCCGGTGCGGCCTGCCGTGCAATGCCTAAATTTTGTTTCAACGCCTGCAGGTCAATGCTGGCCAGTATTGGGCGGGTCATCTCGCGTCCTTCTCAGCTATGTGCGCCGTGTAAATGTCGTGGACGTGACGGCGAAAATCCGGGGCTGTAACGCGCCACGCTCAGGTCATCGTAAGGGATGGCGGGCGTGCGACCAGAAAGAATATCACTCAGCAACTGTCCCGACCCGCAGGCCATGGTCCAGCCCAGCGTACCGTGACCGGTGTTGAGCAGCAGGTTCTTAAAACGGGTACGCCCAACTACCGGCGTGCCGTCCGGCGTCATCGGCCGCAGCCCGGTCCAGAAGGTGGCCTGCTCCACATGCCCTCCGCGCGGGAAGAGATCGCGCACCACCATTTCCAGCGTTTCACGTCGCGGCTGTAATAATTCAGTATTGAAGCCCACGATCTCCGCCATGCCGCCCACGCGGATACGGTTATCAAAACGGGTAATGGCAATTTTGTAGGTTTCATCAAGGATAGTCGACACCGGCGCGCCGTCGTCCTCCGCGATCGGAATGGTCAGCGAATAACCTTTGAGTGGGTAAACCGGAATATCGACCATCCCTTTCAGCATAGCCGTGGAGTAAGAGCCAAACGCCATCACATAAGCATCGGCTTTGATAATTTCCTCACCGCACTGCACGCCATAAATCTGCTCGCCATCGCTCAGCAGCTTATCAACCGGTGTGTTGAAGCGGAATTTAACCCCTGCCAGCTCCGCCATTTGCGCCAGGCGTTGGGTAAACAGCTGACAGTCGCCGGTTTCGTCATTCGGTAGACGCAGCCCGCCGGTCAGCTTATGCGCCACTTCGGCCAGCGCCGATTCCACTTCCGCGAGGCGATGGGCTTCCAGCAGTTGATATGGCACACCCGCATCTTCCAGAACGGCGATGTCGCGCGTGGCGTTCTCATATTGCTGCGCGGTACGGAATAGCTGCAGCGTCCCGCCCTGACGACCTTCATATTCAATGCCGGTAGTGGCTCGCAGCGCCTTCAGGCAATCACGGCTATATTCCGCCAGACGCACCATACGACCTTTGTTTTCCATGTAATGACTGGTGTCACAGTTGCGTAGCATCTGCCACATCCATTTCAGTTGGAACTGCGTGCCGTCAAGGCGAACGGCCAACGGCGCATGGCGTTGAAACATCCATTTAATCGCTTTTAGCGGTACGCCGGGTGCCGCCCACGGTGCTGCATAGCCTGGAGAGATTTGCCCCGCATTCGCCGCACTGGTTTCCAGCGCCGGACCGGGCTCACGATCAATGACGGTGACATCGTGTCCAGCCTGACTTAAATACCAGGCGCTGGTCACGCCAACGACACCACTTCCCAGTATGACAACTCGCATAGCCACTCCGTTAACAGTAAAAGAATAATCATCTAATTACATCTTGATAACTCAGTTGAAAATATTATTCAACATATGGCTTTTTTATGGTGATGTATCTCACACATAGCGGTAACGACAGGGATGTCTCTGCTTTAGGATCTCCTGCTGTGCGCCATTTTTATCCAGCATAAAATTTCGTGAACATCCTGTTTTTCGATGTTGGATTAACGTGATATCGCAAAGAAAAATTTTCTGCCGCAGCACGTTTTTTAACACCGTGTTCTATGCTTGAAATGAGGTACTCCAGACAGAGAGTGCCGCCAACAATGAGGGTGCGCGAATGGCTACGATTGATTCCATGAACAAGGACACCACACGGTTGAGCGATGGACCCGACTGGACGTTTGATCTGCTGGATGTCTATCTGGCGGAAATAGACCGCGTGGCAAAACTCTACCGACTGGAGACCTATCCGCACCAAATCGAGGTCATTACCTCCGAGCAGATGATGGACGCCTACTCCAGCGTCGGGATGCCGATTAACTATACCCACTGGTCGTTTGGTAAAAAATTTATTGAAACCGAACGTCTGTATAAGCACGGTCAGCAAGGGCTGGCTTATGAGATTGTCATCAACTCCAACCCATGTATCGCGTATCTGATGGAGGAGAACACCATCACCATGCAGGCGCTGGTGATGGCACACGCCTGCTATGGGCATAACTCCTTCTTCAAGAACAACTACCTTTTCCGTAGCTGGACGGATGCCAGCTCCATTGTTGATTATCTGATTTTTGCCCGAAACTACATTACCCAGTGTGAAGAGCGCTACGGCGTCGACGAAGTCGAAAAACTGCTCGATTCCTGCCATGCACTGATGAACTACGGTGTCGATCGCTATAAACGCCCGCAAAAAATTTCATTGCAGGAAGAGAAAGCACGGCAAAAAAGCCGCGAAGAATATCTGCAAAGTCAGGTAAATATGCTGTGGCGTACCTTGCCGAAAAAAGAGGAAGAGAAAACCGTGTTTGAAGCGCGGCGTTATCCTTCTGAACCCCAGGAAAACCTGCTGTACTTTATGGAAAAAAATGCCCCGCTGCTGGAGTCCTGGCAGCGTGAAGTGCTGCGTATCGTGCGCAAAGTGAGCCAGTATTTTTATCCGCAGAAACAGACCCAGGTGATGAACGAAGGCTGGGCGACGTTCTGGCATTACACCATCCTTAACCACCTGTACGATGAAGGCAAAGTCACCGAGCGGTTTATGCTGGAGTTTCTACACAGCCATACCAATGTGGTGTTCCAGCCGCCGTACAACAGCCCGTGGTATAGCGGGATAAACCCTTATGCGCTCGGATTCGCCATGTTCCAGGACATCAAACGTATTTGTCAGTCTCCGACCGAGGAAGATAAATACTGGTTCCCGGATATCGCCGGTTCTGACTGGCTGGAAACCCTGCACTTCGCGATGCGTGATTTTAAAGATGAGAGCTTTATCAGCCAGTTCCTGTCACCGAAGGTGATGCGTGATTTCCGCCTGTTCACCGTGTTGGACGATGACAGACATAATTATCTGGAAATCTCAGCAATTCATAACGAAGAGGGATACCGTGAAATTCGTAATCGGCTGTCGTCGCAGTATAACCTGAGCAACCTGGAGCCAAACATTCAGGTATGGAATGTCGATTTGCGCGGCGATCGCTCTCTCACACTGCGTTATATCCCGCATAATCGCGCCCCGCTGGATAAGGGCCGCAAAGAGGTGCTGAAGCACGTCCATCGGTTATGGGGTTTTGACGTGACGCTGGAGCAACAAAATGAGGATGGCAGCGTGGAACTGCTGGAACGTTGCCCGCCGAGAATGAACGGTCTGTGAATCTTATTGCCGGATGGCGACGCGAAAGCGTCTTATCCGGCCTACACTAGACATCCACGTAGGCCGGATAAGGTGTTTACACCGCCATCCGGCATTGAGCGATTAACGGCCCTGAATGGCTAAATCGCCGGGCAGGTTTTTCTGCATGCGATGCCAAATCTCGCCGCTGTCGTGACCGTAACTGCGCACCGTTTCATACACCTGGTCATGGGAGCCCTGCTCGCAGAGCAATGACAGCTTACGGTAGAAGCTCAGTGCCAGACCGCGGGCTTCCGGATTGGCGAAATAATGACGACCAATACGGGTATACAATCCCTTCATGCCGTTGAGGATCAGGCCGTAAATCGGATTGCCGGACGCGAATGCCAGGCCGCGGAAAATGTTGTAGTCCAGGTCAGCAAAAGCGTCAGCGTGGTCGGCTACCTGATTTGCCGTCGCCAGCACTTCCTGCGCTTTGTCCGGATGTTGGCGGAATGCGGTGCGTATGAAGATTGTTGAGATGTTGGTACGCACCGACAGCAGATTATCAATCAGCTGCGGAACGCTCTCGTGATCGAGGCGCGCCAGCGTTTCAAGAATATTCAGTCCTGACGTTTCCCAGAAATTATTCACTTTCGTCGGTTTGCCGTGCTGAATGGTCAACCAGCCGTCCCGCGCCAGGCGCTGTAACACTTCGCGTAGCGTGGTGCGTGTTACTCCGATAAGTTCAGAGAGTTCACGTTCAGCGGGCAAAATAGTGCCTGGGGGGAAGCGGTTATTCCAGATACTTTCAATGATGTACTCTTCCGCGAACCCCGCTGGGCTTTGCGCCTTAATGACCATAGTAATAATTCCATTACACAGCAAAACATAGTTACACACATCATACCAGACGGGTCTGATAGCTGATAGCTGAGGCAATGAAGAAAAAGTGGATCAAGGCTTCATTTTCCAGATAACGCTGGGGCGCAATTGGCGCGACGAAGCACGTGAAGAGCTTGCCTGCGTTCCCTCCTCCCGCTAAGCTTTGCCGTCAAACATAAAAACATGATTTCATTTTTACAGGTAAGGGAAACTGCCATGGAGCTATCCTGGGGTCGCGCGCTGTGGCGCAACTTTTTAGGCCAGTCGCCGGACTGGTACAAACTCGCATTATTATCCTTCTTAATCGTTAACCCGATTATTTTCTTCATCAACCCGTTCGTTGCCGGGTGGCTGCTGGTGGCTGAGTTCATTTTTACGCTGGCAATGGCGCTCAAGTGTTATCCGCTGCTGCCGGGTGGCCTGCTGGCGATTGAAGCCGTCGTCATTGGCATGACCAGCGCCACGCACGTGCGTGAAGAGATTGCCGCCAATCTTGAGGTGTTATTGCTGCTGATGTTTATGGTGGCGGGCATCTACTTTATGAAGCAGTTACTGCTGTTTATTTTTACCCGATTGCTGCTGAGCATTCGCTCTAAAATGCTGCTATCGCTGTCCTTCTGCGTAGCCGCCGCCTTCCTGTCCGCGTTCCTCGATGCATTGACCGTGGTCGCCGTCGTGATAAGCGTGGCGGTCGGTTTTTATGGCATTTACCACCGCATCGCCTCTTCCCGTGGGGAAGATAATATGCTCGATGACAGCTATATTGATCAGCACAATAAAGCCGTGCTCGAGCAGTTCCGCGGTTTTCTGCGCAGCCTGATGATGCATGCCGGCGTCGGCACGGCGTTAGGTGGCGTGATGACCATGGTTGGTGAACCGCAAAACCTGATTATCGCCAAAGCGGCGGGCTGGCATTTCGGGGATTTCTTCCTGCGGATGTCCCCGGTCACCGTCCCGGTGCTGATCTGCGGACTGCTAACCTGCATGCTGGTCGAGAAATTACGTTGGTTTGGCTATGGTGAAACATTGCCTGAAAAGGTACGTGACGTTCTGCAGCAATATGACGATCAAAGCCGCCAGCAGCGTACCCGCCAGGACAAGATCAAACTGATTGTCCAGGCGATTATCGGCGTCTGGCTGGTTATCGCTCTGGCCCTGCATCTGGCCGAAGTTGGACTGATAGGCCTGTCGGTTATCATCCTGGCGACGTCCTTAACGGGGGTCACTGATGAACATGCTATCGGCAAGGCGTTCACCGAGTCACTGCCGTTCACCGCGCTGCTGACCGTGTTCTTCTCAATTGTGGCCGTAATTATCGATCAGCAACTGTTCGCTCCGATTATTCATTTTGTTTTACAGGCTTCAGAGCATGCCCAGCTCACTCTGTTCTACCTCTTTAACGGTCTGCTTTCTTCTATCTCCGATAACGTCTTTGTAGGCACGATTTACATTAACGAAGCAAAAGCGGCGATGGAGCACGGGACCATCAGCCTGAACCAGTTCGAACTGTTAGCCGTGGCGATTAATACCGGGACTAACCTGCCTTCCGTCGCAACTCCGAATGGCCAGGCCGCATTCCTGTTCCTGCTGACTTCCGCACTGGCACCGTTGATTCGCCTCTCC
Organism: Citrobacter freundii; assembly: GCF_029717145.1. Lineage (NCBI taxonomy): Bacteria > Pseudomonadati > Pseudomonadota > Gammaproteobacteria > Enterobacterales > Enterobacteriaceae > Citrobacter > Citrobacter freundii. Next base: position 2,675,605 of record NZ_CP099222.1, read on the forward strand.
TATGGCCGCATGGTATGGATGGCGCTGCCGTATACCCTCGTACTGACGCTGGTCGGTCTTTTGTGCGTGGAATTCACCCTCGTCCCGGTGACCGAGTGGATGACGCAAATAGGCTGGTTAGCTACACTTTCATAACAACTTACCGGGCAATTCACTGCCCGGTTTGACTTTTTGCATGATAATTATCCGATTACACAATATTTCAATAGCTGCTAGTGGCGCATAAATTGAATTGGTTTAAACTGCGCTCTCTACGCATGTTGCAGGGAATTTATTATGTTGCGATTTTTAAACCAGTGCTCCCGCGGTCGCGGAGCATGGTTATTGTTGGCGCTAACCGCCCTGGCGCTGGAACTCGTTGCGCTGTGGTTCCAGCACGTGATGCTGCTTAAACCTTGCGTGTTGTGTATTTACGAGCGTAGTGCGTTATTCGGCGTAATGGGTGCCGGGCTGGTGGGTGCTATCGCGCCAAAAACGCCGCTGCGTTATGTAGCGATGGTTATCTGGATTTACAGCGCCTGGCGCGGTCTGCAGTTAGCATATGAGCACACCATGATCCAGCTTCACCCGTCTCCGTTCATGACCTGTGATTTTGCGGCGCGCTTTCCGAGCTGGTTACCGCTGGACAAATGGCTGCCTCAGGTTTTCCTGGCATCCGGCGACTGCGCCGAGCGTCAGTGGTCTTTTTTAACCCTTGAAATGCCACAGTGGCTATTAGGGATCTTTGCTGCGTACCTGGTGGTCGCCGTGCTGGTGGTCATTGCCCAACCGTTTAAACCGAAAAAACGCGACCTCTTCGGTCGCTAACAGAGACGCTCCTTCGGGAGCGTTTTTTTTTGCCATAATGTCATTGCTTGGTGGCATCTATAAGATGTATATTAAATACATCTTATAGATGCCACACCAAGGAGATGTCCCATGTCCCATTTACGCATCCCGGCAAACTGGAAAGTTAAACGCTCTACTCCCTTTTTCACAAAAGACACTGTCCCAGCCGCACTGCTTTCCCACCATAACACCGCAGCAGGCGTCTTTGGACAGCTTTGCGTGATGGAAGGTACGGTAACGTATTACGGCTTTGCGAATGAAGAAGCGAAAGAACCTGAAGTGAAAGTGGTGATAAATGCAGGTCAGTTTGCGACCAGCCCACCGCAGTACTGGCATCGTGTTGAATTAAGCGACGACGCGCAGTTCAACATTAATTTCTGGGTTGAAGATGACAACCACTCAGATGAGATGTATCAGGCGAAAAAGTCTTAATCTTTAGCGCCTGTTAACCGATGGGCGGCTCAGTCCGCCCATGAAGGTTTGTTCAAAATGTGATCCTGCCAGTCGTGTACTTCTGATTCTTTCACCGCAATATGACGGACTGAAATACGCTCACCGTGCATCGCGGCTTTCGAGCCAGTCAGTAGCGGGTGCCAGTCCGGCAGCCCTTTCCCTTCCGCAAGCAGACGATACGCGCAGGTCATCGGTAGCCATTCAAAAGTTGGCAAATTGTCACGCGTCAGCTTGATGCAATCAGGCTCGTATTCGAAACGACGTTCGTAGTTACGGCACTGGCAGGTTTTGATATTGAGCTGCTTACAGGCGACGTTGGTAAAATAGATTTCGTCGGTGTCTTCATCCATCAGCTTATGCAGGCAGCATTGACCACATCCGTCGCATAATGACTCCCACTCGGCATCGGTCATTTCATCCAGGGTTTTGCTTTGCCAGAAAGGTATGTCGCTCATCAGGGTATCCGCTATTGCAATAAAGCTGCACCTTATAACCAGTCTGGCACGTTGATGCAAGTTTTGCCGCCCGAAAAGGCGGCAAGAAGAGATTACAGTACTCTCGTCGTCAGCGTTTGACCGTGAAAACCGATCGCTAGCTCATCACCACTGTGTAACGGCCCTACACCTTCTGGCGTTCCTGTCAGTACCACATCCCCCGCTTTGAGGGTGAAGAAACGACTCATGTAGGCAATCAACGGAATAATGTGATGGATCATGTCCGCCGTAGAACCGTGCTGACGTGTTTCACCGTTTACCGTCAGACTGAGCGGCGTATTTTGCGGATCGCCGTTAAACTCCGACACCGGAATAAAGCCCGACAGCGGACAGGAATTATCAAATCCCTTCGCTTTTTCCCACGGCTGCCCCGCTTTCTTCATTTTGCCCTGAATATCGCGCAGGGTCAGATCCAACGCCACGCCATAACCGGCAATGGCTTTACGCACATGATCTTCCGTTGCCTGGCGCAGGGTCGCGCCAATCAGCACCGCCAGCTCAACTTCGTGGTGCACCGCCCCCATATCCGCCGGGATAACCAGCGGTTGGCGCAGGTCGCACAATGCCGTTTCCGGTTTGATAAACAGCACGGGTTCATCTGGCGTTGCGCTGCCCATCTCCTTAATGTGCTTTGCGTAATTACTGCCCACGCAAACCACTTTACTCACTGGGTAATCCAGCAGAGCACCATGCCAGTTGTGATGTTGATACATGACTTTCCCCTAACGTCGTCTTCGATTTCAGGAACTGCATCGACGGGACATGCGGCTGCCGGATACAGTTTAACCTTTAGCGTCTGGTATATTTTGTTTTGCCACAGACAGATGCTGTTTGAGTAAATCTTCTGGCGGTGGCGGGATTTGTAAATAATAGCCCTGCTCGGTTAACGCCTGTTTTACTTTTTCAAGGTCAGCGTTCACCAGTTTCTTGCGACCATCAAGTGGTAAAATCATTGCCAGTTTCGGCTGACCAAAACCTTTCATCAGTTCTTCAGGAACGCGAGAGAAATCGTCTTTTTTTTCGACATATAAATAGGTCTGGTCACGTTTGCTGCTTCGGTAGATCACACAAAACATATCTTTTACTCTGAATTCACGGAATGGTGGCTTGCCTCAATATAATACTGACTATAACATGCCTTATAGTCTTCGGAATATCACCCCGCGCTGGGGATGATAAATAGCAAATTGAGTAAGGCCAGGATGTCAAACACGCCAATCGAGCTTAAAGGCAGTAGCTTCACCTTATCTGTGGTTCACTTGCACGAGTCAGAACCCGAGGTTATTCGTCAGGCGTTGGAAGACAAAATCGCGCAGGCTCCTGCTTTTTTAAAACATGCTCCCGTGGTGATCAACGTCAGTGGCCTTGAAAGCCCGGTAAACTGGCCAACGCTGCAGAAAGTTGTCGCATCTACCGGTCTGCGCATTATCGGCGTTAGCGGCTGCAAAGATGCCAGACTCAAAGCAGAGATCGACGAAATGGGCCTGCCTTTACTGACTGAAGGTAAAGAAAAAGCGCTGCGCCCTGCCCCCATTGCTGAACCCGCACCTGCCGCGCCGGTACAAAACGTTACTCCCATCACAAAAACACGATTAATAAATGTCCCGGTTCGTTCCGGTCAGCGCATTTATGCACCACAATGTGATCTGATTGTTACAAACCACGTCAGCGCGGGCGCAGAACTCATCGCTGACGGCAATATTCACGTTTATGGCATGATGAGAGGCCGTGCACTGGCGGGTGCAAGCGGCGATCGAGAAGCACAGATTTTTTGTACCCACCTGACGGCAGAACTGGTGTCTATCGCAGGTGTTTATTGGCTGAGTGATAAAATCCCAGCAGAATTTTATGGCAAAGCGGCGCGTCTGCAATTAGCAGAGAACGCTTTGACAGTTCAACCGTTGAATTGATCCCTTTTTAACAAGGAATTTCTATGGCACGCATTATTGTTGTTACTTCGGGTAAAGGGGGCGTTGGCAAAACCACCTCCAGCGCGGCCATCGCTACAGGTTTGGCCCAGAAGGGAAAGAAAACTGTCGTTATTGATTTTGATATCGGCCTGCGTAACCTCGATTTGATCATGGGTTGCGAACGCCGCGTCGTTTACGACTTCGTCAACGTTATTCAGGGCGATGCGTCGTTAAATCAGGCGTTAATCAAAGATAAGCGTACTGAAAATCTCTTTATTCTTCCGGCCTCACAGACTCGCGATAAAGACGCGCTGACGCGTGAAGGCGTCGCAAAAGTTCTGGATGATCTGAAATCGATGGACTTCGACTTCATCGTCTGCGACTCCCCGGCCGGTATTGAAACCGGTGCGCTAATGGCACTGTATTTTGCCGATGAAGCGATTATTACCACCAACCCGGAAGTGTCTTCAGTACGTGACTCTGACCGTATTCTGGGCATTCTGGCGTCGAAATCTCGTCGCGCGGAAAATGGTGAAGATCCGATTAAAGAGCATCTGCTGCTTACGCGCTACAACCCTGGCCGCGTAAACAGAGGCGACATGCTCAGCATGGAAGACGTACTGGAAATTCTGCGCATCAAACTGGTTGGTGTGATTCCGGAAGATCAGTCAGTCCTGCGCGCATCTAACCAGGGTGAGCCGGTGATCCTCGACATCAATGCGGATGCTGGCAAAGCTTATGCAGATACCGTAGACCGTCTGTTGGGAGAAGAACGTCCTTTCCGCTTCGTTGAAGAAGAGAAGAAAGGTTTCCTCAAACGCCTGTTCGGAGGATAAGTTATGGCATTACTGGATTTTTTTCTCTCGCGGAAAAAGAGCACAGCAAACATCGCTAAAGAGCGACTGCAGATCATTGTTGCAGAACGTCGTCGTAGTGACGCCGAACCGCATTATTTACCGCAGTTGAGGAAAGATATTCTCGACGTTATCTGTAAGTATGTACAAATCGATCCAGAGATGGTCACGGTACAACTTGAACAAAAAGACGGCGATATTTCTATCCTCGAACTTAACGTGACATTACCAGAAGCAGAAGAGTCGAAATAAGCGCTTTGGTAAAAAAGTTGTGGTCGAAAAAAGGCAGAATATTCTGCCTTTTTTATTTTCAGTGACCCGTCCTGAATAGCGTTATTACCGAGTAAACAGTAGATAGGGTTCCAGAATAACCACCAGACACTCGCTTATTGTGGATATTCCAGCAACAGGGCGTTAAGTCGCTCGGCCATCAGCTCGCCACGCCAGCCGGAAATAAGCTCCGGCAAGGAAGACTTCGGCTTTAATTTCCAGTGCCAGTTAAGCAACTGATTTATCTGACGGCGGGAGGCCAGCAGCTCCACGCTGAGATTGTGTTCCGCGCTCACGTCAGCCACCAACGCCTTAATGGCTTTGAAGGCTTTACGGTAGCCCGGCATATCCATCAGGTTCAGCAGTGGTTCAGGCAACGATGCTTCCGGCAGGGCCTGCGCTTTTTCTACCAATGAAATCAGTGTCTTGCCATGGAAGCGAATTTCGCTCCCGGAAAGACCGAGGCTGTCCAGCTCACCCAGACTACCCGGCATATAGCGCGCCACTGACCACAGGTGCTCTTCGCGTACCACGAAATTCACCGCCAGATCGCGTTCACGCGCTTTACGCAGTCGCCAGTCAGCCAGCAGTTGCAGGCAGGCAAGCTGACGGGTACGCAGCTGCCAGGCGTTGGTAATGTCACGCCACGCGTCCTCAGGCGCCAGTACTTCCTGGCGACGCTGCTGCATTAAACGACACTCATCCAGCGCGGCCGGTAGCCAGCCAGAGGCATCGGTTTCAGCCATCAGTTTTGCGGTGATCGGTAATAAATACCAGACGTCCGCGGCAGCATACTCACACTGACGCTCAGTCAGCGGTCGGGCCAGCCAGTCCGTACGGGATTCGCTTTTGTCCAGCGCCACCCCCGTGAACTCTTCCACCATCGCGGCAAATCCCCACGACAGCGGGCGACCGCAAAACGCGGCCAGAATTTGCGTATCAATCAACGGCTGCGGAAGTTCGCCAAAGGTGTTGAGAAACACTTCCAGGTCTTCACTTCCCGCGTGCAGGAATTTGGTTATCGTGGTGTCGCGTAAAATGTCGCGCAACGGCGACCAGTCGGTGATCCCCAGCGGATCAATCAGAGCAACGTGTTTGCCGTCAAACAGCTGAATGAGTCCCAGCTGCGGATAATAGGTACGCGTGCGAACAAACTCAGTATCCAGGGCAATCGCCGGAAACTCACGAACGGCTTCGCACAGCGTGGCCAACGCGTCGTCCGTGGTAATCATTTGGTAATTCAAATCGTGCTCTCTCAGGTTTGCGCCAAAAAAAACGCCGGATTAACCGGCGCTTTCTGATGACTGACTTAACGCTCAGCCTTTATTGTCCACTTTGCTACGGGCTTCGTCACGCAATTCTCGTCGCAAAATTTTGCCGACGTTAGATTTTGGTAACTCATCACGGAATTCCACCAGCTTCGGGACCTTGTAGCCGGTCAACTGACGGCGGCAGAACGTAATCAGCGCTTCATCGGTGAGTGACGCGTCTTTCTTCACGACAAAAATCTTCACCGCTTCACCGCTGCTGCCCGAGGGCACGCCCACCGCGGCTACTTCCTGAACGCCAGGATGTTGCATCACCACATCTTCAATTTCGTTCGGATAAACGTTAAAACCGGAGACCAGGATCATATCTTTTTTGCGATCGACGATACGTAGGAAGCCTTCGTCGTCCATCACCGCAATATCCCCGGTGTGCAGCCAACCATCTTTAACAATTTCATCGGTCGCATCCGGGCGCTGCCAGTAACCCAGCATCACCTGCGGGCCTTTCACGCACAGTTCACCCGGCTCGCCCGGCGGGACTTCGTTATCGTCATCATCCACCAGCTTAACCTCAGTGGAGGGAACCGGCAGGCCAATACTGCCGCTGTGATAGTCGATATCATGCGGATTGACGCTCACCAGCGGCGAACACTCGGTCAGGCCATAGCCTTCCAGCAGATATTGGCCGGTCAGCTTCACCCAACGTTCTGCAACCGCCTGCTGGACGGGCATACCGCCCCCCGCAGAAAGATGCAGCGACGAGAAATCCAGTTGCTGGAAGTCTTTGTTATTCAACAAGGCGTTGAACAGCGTATTGACGCCGGTCATGGCGGTAAACGGGTATTTCGCCAGCTCTTTTACCAGGCCCGGAATATCACGTGGGTTAGTGATCAGTACGTTTTGACCGCCAAGCTCAATAAACAGCAGGCAGTTCATCGTTAAAGCAAAAATGTGATACAGCGGTAGCGCGGTGATCACCAGCTCTTTACCCGGATGCAGCAACGGACCGTAAGTAGCATGGACCTGCTCGAGGTTCGCCAGCATATTGCGGTGGGTGAGCATTGCACCTTTTGCCACACCGGTTGTCCCCCCGGTGTATTGCAGGAAGGCCAGATCTTCAGAGACCACTTCAGGCTTCACATACTGCATGCGATACCCGTTTTGTAACGCACTGCGAAACGAGATGGCATCAGGCAGGTGATATTTCGGTACCAGCCGCTTAATGTACTTCACAACAAAGTTAACCAGCGTTCCTTTGGCGGTTGAGAGCTGATCGCCCATTCGCGTCAGGATCACGTGCTGAACCGATGTTTTATCGACCACTTTCTCCAGCGTGTGGGCAAAGTTGGACACGATCACAATCGCTGCCGCGCCGCTGTCATTAAGCTGATGCTCCAGTTCACGCGGTGTGTACAATGGGTTCACGTTTACCACAATCATGCCGGCACGCAGAATGCCAAACAGCGCCACCGGATACTGCAGCAGGTTCGGCATCATCAGTGCGACACGATCGCCCTTTTTCAGCCCCAGCCCTTCTTGCAAATATGCCGCAAATGCGCGGCTACGCTCTTCGAGTTTGCGGAAGGTCATCACCTCCCCCATATTCACAAACGCGGGCTGATCGGCATAGCGCCTGACTGAATGTTCAAACAGTTCCACCAGGGATTGATAACGGTCAGGATTGATCTCCGCGGGAACACCTGCGGGATAACGGTTAAGCCAAACCTTTTTCAATACATCACCTCTAAAATGCGTATTCGTCGTCATCACAACCCCAGACAATAAACAAACTGTTAACATAATATTAACTCAGCGTACCAGTTTGTTTATTACACAACGACAAGGTTGCGAAGCACGTCACTATTTATTTTTCTTATAGCCACATAAATGCAGAAACAGCGGACGCGCCGCTGCTTCTTTTATACATAAATCAAAGAGTTATTCTGTAACTATCGTCTGAACCTGTGCCGGACCTGGATTGTACCATCCCCATCCGCCGTAGCCGCCGTATGGCCAGCCACGCGCACCGTAGAACCAGGGATCGATGGGCTGCGGAGGCATCACGATCTGTTGAGTAATATGCCAGCGTTTATAACCGGTTACCTGCATCAGCATGAACTTATACGGCGTACTGCCAATTTTACCGTCCACCGTGCCGCTAATAGGCCCTACGACGGTGACCAGTTGTCCGCGGAAATCCACCGGATCGAGAAAGCCATTAACATCGGCATAAATACGCCCGCGTGAGGCTTCACCCAGAATCGGACGCGCGCCGCTGTCGAGAGGCACGGTGGCAATTTCCAGTCGGGATTTCCCCTGCTGATTCTGAATGTCCACCACTTTGCCGCCAAAGCGTGCTTCCTGTCCGACATACAGTTGCGGCGCATTCATGACCCGTACCAGATCCTGCTGTGGCGTTGGGCTTGAACCTTTAATCGCATCAGGAATGGTAACGCAACCGCTTAGCATGAACGCCAATGCGCCCGTCAACACGCCTTTTAATACCCATTTTTGAACCGCCATGTTGCGACTCCCTTATCTCAGCGCCTGTCCCCGGTGAGTTTCAAACTGCTGCGCATTCATCGCGTTGAGCCCGTTTGAAAGCATCGGGGGATGTACTACTAAGATTCATTCTTTTCCGGGAAGTTTCTTCCACGCCACGGTGTTACGTAAATAAACCGGTTCAGCATGTTCAACCGCTACCGTCTTTCCAGAGGCGAACAGTTGGGTGGCGAGAGGCAACATATCCTCAGCCGCCGGAAGCAAAACGTCGCCATCGCGTAGCATCAGGCCACTGTCTTTACCGAGTTCAGGCCATGCAGGCCAGCCCGTGCCGACCGTTACCCAGTCACCGGAAAGCTGCAGCAGTCGCTCATGAACCTGTTCCGGAGTTAATACCGCTTCGGTGTCTTCGCCGTGCCAGATACCGTTCTCATCACGCTGATATTCGGCCCAGTAGACTTCACCCATGCGCGCATCAATTGCGGCCAGCACGCGCGTTGCGCCGTTTTTGCGCCAGGCCCCCTGCGCCATAGTTGCCAGCGTGGACACGCCGATCATTGGCAAGTTCGCCCCTAACGCCAACCCCTGAGCAATACCAATACCAATACGCACGCCGGTGAAACTACCGGGACCTCGGCCAAACGCCAGAGCGTCGATATCCGTTAATGTGACATTGCCAGCAGTCAGGATATCCTGAACCAGCGGCAGGATGCGTTGGGTATGCTCTCGAGGGCAAAGCTCGAAATGAGATGTGATATTACCGTCATTCCACAGGGCGACAGAGCACGCCTCTGTGGCGGTATCGATAGCCAGAATTCGCATGGGTCTTCGTGATCAGATCAATAAATTTGGCGCGTATCTTAGCACAGTCTGTAACAAATTACTCAGTCGTTGGTATGGCAAGAAAGCGAACCGCGCGGGCAATGTCACGCGTGCGGGGTGCCGGTGGCAGGCTGGCAAGGAATGTCGCACCGTAAGGTCGCATGACCAGCCGGTTATCACAAATCACCAGGACGCCGCGATCGTCAGCGTCACGAATCAAGCGCCCCACCCCCTGCTTAAGCGTGATCACGGCATCCGGGAGCTGGACTTCGTCAAACGGGTCGCCGCCGCGCAGCCGGCAGTCTTCCATCCGCGCTTTTAACAGCGGATCGTCCGGCGAGGTAAACGGCAGCTTGTCGATAATAACCAGCGACAGCGTATCACCTCGTACGTCCACACCTTCCCAGAAGCTGCTGGTCGCCACCAGCAGGGCATTGCCCGCACTGACAAACTGCTGCAATAGCTGCCCTTTGCTGGTCTCCCCCTGCAGCAGGACCGGGAGCGTCATGGTGGCACGAAACTGTTCCGCCAGGTCGCGCATCATTGCGTGCGAGGTACACAGCATAAAGCAGCGCCCATTGTTAGCTTCAATAATCGGGCGCAGCATGGCGGCCAGCTGACGCGCCGCCCCCGGCTGGTTAGTTTGCGGGAGATTGCGCGGCACGCACAGCAGCGCCTGTCGCGTGTAGTCAAAGGGGCTCGGCAACAACATTGATTCAGCCTGTTCAATGCCCAGTCGCGCGGTAAAGTGGCGGAGATCGTCGTTGACCGACAGCGTAGCGGAAGTAAAAATCCAGCAGCCCGGCTTTTGGTCCATCACCTCTTTGAATTTATCCGCTACGGTGAGTGGCGTCAGCGCCAGCGTAAAATGCCGTGAAGTGCATTCATACCAGTAGCTGAATCCCGGTTGGTTGATCTCCTTCAGGCGTTTCAAGCGGGCGCGATACAGCGTGGCGCGCTCGAATGCAGCATCCAGCAGCGCTGAACGTCCGAGCGACAGCTTCGCTACGTCGTAGCACAGTTCCAGCGTGTCATCGAGCAGCAAAAATGCCCGCTGGACGCGCTGATCGGCCAGCAATTCACGCAGGTTACCGCGATAGCCCGGCTCGCCCAGTTGCAGGCGGAAATCCTGCGCGCTTTGCGCCAGACGGTCAGCGCACTTTTGTAGTTGCTGGGTATCTTTTAGCTCGGTGCGATAGGCAATGGTAATGTCTTTGGCCAGATCGAGCAGTTGGCGGCTGGAAAGCGACTGACCAAAATACTGGCTGGCGATATCCGGTAGCTGATGGGCTTCATCGAAGATCATCACGTCTGCCTCCGGGATCAGCTCCCCGAACCCGCTCTCTTTCACCACCATATCAGCGAGAAACAGATGATGGTTAACTACCACCACATCGGCATCCATGGCTTTTTTACGCGCTTTAACGACAAAACAGTCTTTATACAGTGGGCAGTCGCTGCCCAGACAGTTGTCGTTGGTACTGGTCACCAGCGGCCATGCGTGCGAGTCTTCCGCCACGCTGACGCAGGTGCTGATATCGCCATCAACGGTTTGATTCGACCACGAGCGCAGCAGGATCACGTCGCTTAAGGTTTGCACCGGCAGGTCACCGCCCGCCAGCGCCTGTTGTTCAAGGCGTTCCAGACACAGGTAGTTAGAACGCCCCTTCAGCAACGCCAGTTTGCCGGTAAATTTCAGCGCTTTTGCCACGGTAGGGAGATCGCGGCTGTAGAGTTGATCCTGCAGCGCTTTCGATCCGGTAGAAATGATCACTTTCTTACCGGCGCGCAGTGCAGGCGCAAGGTAGGCGTAAGTTTTCCCGGTCCCGGTCCCGGCTTCGACGACAAGCGGCTGTGATTTTTCAATGGCATGCGAGACGGCGACGGCCATCTGTCGCTGTGGTTCACGCGGTTTAAAACCCGGTATCGCTTTAGCCAATTGACCGTCTGCTGCAAAATCGTCCGTCACACTACCCCCTGTTCATTTGAACAGGGATTATGTCAGGCCAGCGGGTCTTTCGCCAGTTGAAGAGGTGACGAGGGCACAACATTATGGCAGTCTTGTCGCCAACAGAAACCGATTAAATAAAAACGTAAATGAGGAATAATTTATGACTATCGTGCGCATTGATGCCGAGGATCGTTGGTCAGACGTGGTGATTCACAACAACACGTTGTATTACACCGGCGTACCGGAAAACCTGGATGCTGACGCGTTTGAACAAACGGCCAACACGCTGGCACAAATTGATGCGGTGCTGGAAAAACAGGGCAGCAACAAGTCACGTATTCTTGACGCGACCATTTTCCTGACGGACAAAAGCGACTTCGCCGCCATGAACAAAGCCTGGGACGCGTGGGTCGTTGCCGGTCACGCGCCCGTGCGTTGTACCGTACAGGCCGGGTTGATGAACCCGAAATACAAAGTCGAGATCAAGATTATCGCCGCGGTGTAACGAGCGTTACTCGTCTTCGTCCTCGTCTTCAAAACGCGCCACGATCCGTTCGCCGGTATGAGTGGCGCGAATTTCAGCCGCAACCTGAGTGATCGCTTCGCCGCTGCTCATCCCCTGTGACATCAGTTCCTGAATACGCTCAACCGCTTTTTGCTGCTGTTCATGACTGAGTGAAGGTAAACCTGCAAACATTGTTAACTCCTGCTAAATTGTCTGCGCTAATTATCCCATGCTACCGGGCAGTAAGCCAGTAAAGTAGTAACGAGTCAGGACTGATGAAAACGTTATCTCCCGCAGTAATTACATTACCCTGGCGTCAGGACGCCGCTGAACGCTATTTCTCGACCTTAAGCCATCTGCCGTGGGCGATGCTGTTACATTCGGGGCACGCCGACCACCCGCATAATCGCTTTGATATTCTGGTCGCCGATCCTGTGATGACGCTGGTCACGCGAGATGCAGACACCGCAGTGCATGACAAAGACGGAATCACGCACACGCCTGATGACCCGATGACGGTGTTACGCTCGGCGCTAACTTCACTGGCAATACGGCCCGATTATAATCCCGTTCTTCCCTTCCAGGGAGGGGCGCTGGGCCTGTTTGGCTACGATTTGGGCCGACGCTTCGAAGCGCTGCCAAATGTCGCTGAACGTGATATCACCCTGCCGGATATGGCGGTTGGCATTTACGATTGGGCACTGATTGTCGACCACCAGCGGCAAACCGTGTCGCTGCTCAGCCACGGTGATGTGCAGGCCCGCCGCCACTGGCTGGAAAGCCAGCGCGCGCCAACACGTGAGCCTTTTATGCTAACGTCAGCGTGGCAATCCAATATGAGCCGCGCGCAGTACGGCAAAAAGTTTCGCCAGGTACAGCGCTATCTTCACAGCGGGGACTGCTATCAGGTCAACCTTGCCCAGCGTTTTCAGGCGCAGTATCAGGGGGATGAGTGGCTCGCCTTTGAGCGACTCAACCAGGCCAACCGCGCCCCGTTCAGTGCATTTATCCGCCTTGAGGAAGGCGCAATCCTCAGCCTGTCGCCAGAGCGGTTTATTCAGTTGGAAAATCGGCAGATCCAGACGCGCCCCATCAAGGGCACCCTGCCGCGACTGGACTCGCCAGATGCCGATCGTCAGCAGGCGCAAAGACTGGCAAACTCACCTAAAGATCGTGCTGAAAACCTGATGATCGTGGATCTGATGCGTAACGACATTGGTCGCGTTGCCGTGCCGGGTTCGGTCAAGGTTCCCGAACTGTTTGTTGTCGAACCCTTCCCTGCCGTGCACCATCTGGTCAGCACCATTACGGCGCGTTTGCCGGAATCGCTGCACGCCACGGATCTGCTGCGCGCCGCCTTCCCTGGTGGTTCCATTACCGGCGCGCCAAAGGTGCGGGCGATGGAAATTATTGACGAACTGGAACCGCACAGACGTAACGCCTGGTGCGGCAGCGTCGGCTATCTGAGCTTTTGCGGCAATATGGATACCAGTATTACCATCCGCACCCTGACGGCCACCGACGGACAGCTTTACTGTTCGGCTGGCGGTGGGGTTGTTGCGGACAGTCAGGAAGACGCGGAATATCAGGAAACGTTTGATAAAGTGAACCGTATTTTGCACCAACTGGAGAACTGAACCGTGGAAAACAGCAGCCTGACGCTTGATGACTTTTTATCGCGCTTTCTTCTCCTGCGCCCGCAGGTCAATCATGAAGCGTTAAACCAGCGCCAGGCCGCCGTGCTGATCCCGGTCGTTCGCCGCCCACAGCCGGGATTGCTGTTAACCCAACGCTCGGTGCATTTGCGTAAACACGCCGGACAGGTTGCCTTCCCGGGCGGAGCTGTAGACAGCAGCGACGCGTCGCTGATTGCCGCCGCGCTACGAGAAGCCGAGGAGGAAGTGGCCATTCCCCCTTCGTGCGTTGAGGTGATTGGCGTCCTGCCGCCGGTGGATAGCGTCACCGGTTTTCAGGTCACGCCAGTGGTGGGTATTATCCCACCTAATCTGCCCTATCGTGCAAGCGAAGATGAAGTCTCTGCAGTATTCGAAATGCCGCTGGCGCAGGCGTTGCATCTGGGTCGTTATCACCCCTTAGATATCTACCGCCGGGGTGACTCGCATCGCGTCTGGCTTTCCTGGTATGAGCATTATTTCGTCTGGGGAATGACCGCCGGGATAATTCGTGAGCTGGCGCTGCAAATTGGCGTGAAGCCCTGACTATACTTATCTTTACGCACCGCAGACACAACCTGAAACGCCGGTCACAACATTAGTAAAACCGCGGTTATCTATTAGTTTAATTCATGTGAATAGTTAAGCCGATCGCCGCGTTCCCTCTTACACTATGCGCAGTTATAACATCGTTACTGGAAAGCCCAGTCGCCCTGTAGGAGTATTATCGTGATTAGTCTATTCGACATGTTTAAGGTGGGGATCGGTCCCTCATCTTCCCATACCGTAGGACCTATGAAGGCGGGTAAACAGTTCGTCGATGACCTGGTCGAAAAAGGATTACTGGACAGCGTTACTCGTGTCGCCGTCGACGTGTATGGTTCACTGTCGCTCACGGGTAAAGGTCACCACACCGATATCGCCATTATTATGGGTCTGGCAGGCTATGAGCCTGCGACCGTGGACATCGACAGCATTCCCGGATTTATCCGCGATGTAGAAACGCGTGGACGCCTGCTGCTTGCGCAGGGCCAACACGAAGTCGACTTCCCGCAAAACGACGGCATGCGTTTTCGCAACAGCAACCTGTCGCTGCATGAAAACGGTATGCAAATTCATGCCTACAACGGTGACACCGTTGTTTACAGCAAAACATATTATTCCATTGGCGGTGGTTTCATCGTTGATGAAGAACACTTTGGTCAGGACGCGGCGAATGAGGTCAGCGTACCTTATCCGTTCAAATCTGCCGCTGAAATGCTGGAGTACTGCAACAGCACCGGTCTGTCGCTTTCTGGCATGGTGATGCAGAACGAACTTGCGCTGCACAGCAAAAAAGAAATTGAAGAGTATTTTGGTAACGTCTGGCAAACCATGCAGGCCTGTATCGATCGTGGGATGAACACCGAAGGCATTCTGCCGGGGCCGCTGCGCGTGCCTCGTCGTGCCTCTGCCCTGCGTCGTATGCTGGTCTCCAGCGACAAACTCTCCAACGATCCGATGAACGTGATCGACTGGGTGAACATGTTTGCGCTGGCCGTAAACGAAGAGAACGCCGCGGGTGGTCGCGTTGTGACAGCGCCGACCAACGGTGCTTGCGGCATCGTGCCTGCGGTTCTGGCTTATTACGATCACTTCATTGAGCCCGTCAGCCCGGATATCTATACCCGCTATTTCCTGGCGGCCGGTGCAATTGGCGCGCTGTACAAAATGAATGCCTCTATCTCTGGCGCAGAAGTGGGCTGCCAGGGCGAAGTCGGTGTGGCATGTTCTATGGCCGCAGCAGGTCTGGCAGAGTTACTGGGTGCGAGCCCGGAGCAGGTATGTGTGGCTGCCGAAATCGGTATGGAACACAACCTCGGCTTAACCTGCGATCCGGTTGCCGGACAGGTCCAGGTGCCGTGCATTGAGCGTAACGCCATTGCTTCCGTGAAGGCGATCAACGCGGCACGTATGGCCATGCGTCGTACCAGCGCCCCGCGCGTCTCGCTGGATAAAGTCATCGAGACCATGTACGAAACCGGCAAGGACATGAACGCCAAATACCGCGAAACCTCCCGCGGCGGCCTGGCGATCAAAGTTCAGTGTGACTAATACTTAATTTTCGCCCATCTGCGACGGATGGGCGAATTTGCCTCCCCTCCCTCGTCTACGGTTATTTTCCCCACTACACTTGCTCTGTTGCTGTTGGCTTCTGTGACCAACGGCTTATCGGGCGGCCCGCATGCAAACAGCACAACGGATCATCAAAAATTATCGCCGTAATCGCTTAATCGTCTGCACAGTTTGTGCACTACTGACGCTCATTCTTACATTATCTGTCCGATTTATTTCGGAGCGTAATTTAAATCATCACTCCACCGTCACGTTCGCTAACCATGCTGTAGAAGAACTGGATGATATCCTGCTGCCGTTGCGGACCGGACGTGATGTGCTGCTGCCGTTAATTGGCCTGCCCTGCTCGGTGGCGCGTTTAGCCCTGAGCAAGCATGCCGCCAGACTGCAAACCGTGCGCTCTATTAACCTGGTTCAGGGTGGCATCCTCTATTGTTCGAGTATATTTGGCTATCGCAATGTGCCCATCAAGCAGTTGCAACCTGAATTGCCCAGCCGCGAGCCACAGCTACTGTTATCCACCGATCATTCGCTCATTAAGGGTAGCCCTATTCTGACGCAATGGTATCCGTCGTCTGCCAATGGCGAAGATGGGGTGCTGGAGATCGTCAATATTGAATTATTGTCGGGCATGCTGCTTGAACCACAGCCTCCGCAAATTACACATGCCAGTTTAACCATCGGTAAGCGGCATCTGCTGTACGGACAAGGCGTCGTCGACAAGCTACCGGAGAGTGATGGCGAACAACGCTACCAACTTTCATCACAACATTTCCCCTTTGCCATCAGCGTCAGCGGACCAGGAGCCAGCGAACTGGCGTTAAGACACCTGCCCACCCAGTTACCGTTAGCGGTCATGCTCAGCTTATTAGTGGGGTATCTGGCCTGGCTGGCGACCGCTAACAGAATGAGTTTTTCCTGGGAGATTAATCTGGCCCTCGCCGAACGGGAGTTTGAGCTATTTTGCCAGCCACTACTGAACGCCAGCACCCAGCAGTGTACGGGCGTTGAAATTCTCTTACGCTGGAATAACCCGCGCCAAGGCTGGATATCACCTGAAGTGTTCATCCCTATCGCGGAAGAGCACAATCTGATTGTCCCCCTGACTCGTCACGTCATCGCAGAAACCATTCAGCAACGGCACGTTTTCCCAATGAGCAGCCAGTTTCATATTGGTATCAACGTCGCCGCCAGCCATTTTCGTGACGGTATGTTGTTAAAAGACCTTAATCAGTACTGGTTCAGTCAGCATCCCATCCAGCAACTGGTGATTGAACTGACCGAGCGCGATGCGCTGCTGGATGTCGATTATCGACTGGTGCATGAACTTCATCGACTGGGGGTAAAACTGGCCATTGACGATTTCGGTACCGGCAACAGCTCGCTCTCGTGGCTGGAAAAGTTGCGCCCGGATGTACTGAAGATTGATAAATCCTTTACCTCTGCGATCGGGACTGATGCCGTCAATTCGACCGTTACTGACATCATCATCGCACTGGGGAAAAAACTGAATATTGAACTGGTAGCTGAAGGGGTTGAAACGCAGGCGCAGGCCCAGCATTTACGGCGACATGGCGTGAATGTATTGCAGGGATTTCTCTATGCCAAGCCGATGCCGCTGCGCGATTTTCCTCAATGGCTGGCGGGCAGTAGTACACCACCACCCGCCCGGCATAACGGGCATATCATGCCTGCTATGCCGTTTCGGTAGGTCAAATTATTCGTCTTCGTGGTGAGCGGATTGCTCTTTAACAATACGAACGAGATCCACACGATAGTCGTTCGCTTCGACAATGGTGATGCTTAGCGGTGCAACCTCAATCACATCGCCAACACGCGGAATGTGACCGTTAGCCGCGATAACCAGCCCCGCCACCGTCGCAATGTCTTCGTCTTCGTCCACCAGCGTATCAACGTCAAGCGCCTGCTGCAGAGCGTGCAGATCGGTGCCGCCTTTAACCAGCCAGCCACCCGCATCGGCGATGATTTCCGGTGTTTCATCAGCATCCGGGAACTCACCGGCAATGGCTTCCAGAACATCCAGCGGGGTCACCAGACCCTGAACAACGCCAAATTCGTTGGTAACGATAACGAAACTGCCCCGGGCACGACGCAACACGCCCAACAGATTAATCGGATCCAGCGTTTCTGGGACCACGATGGCCGGTGACGCTGAGGCAATTGCTGCCACATCTACGCCGTCTTCGAGGGCCACTAACAGTTCTTTTGCCCGCACGATACCGATAATTTCGTCCAGTTCACCACGACACACCGGGAACAGGCTGTGTGGGGAAGAGAGCAGCTGTTCACGAATTTCTGCCACGCTCAGATCTGCATCCACCCAGCTGATTTCGCCACGCGGCGTCATAATGCCGCGCAAAGAACGTGAGGCCAGCGACAGCACGCCGTTGATCATATAGCGTTCTTCTTCAACAAATGCCCCTTCCGGAACGGGTACCGGCACCGGGTTGTCAGACTCCATCTGCACACCGGCCTGACGTTTACCGCCCATCAGGCGCACAATGGCCTCGGCGGTACGTGCACGCAGCGGCAGCGTCGACTGGTGGCGAATAAAGTTACGACGAGCAATCTGGTTAAACAGTTCGATAATAATCGAGAAGCCGATCGCAGCGTACAGATAACCTTTCGGAATGTGGAAGCCAAACCCTTCGGCTACCAGGCTCAAACCGATCATCAACAAGAAGCTCAGACACAGCACCACGACCGTCGGATGTTGGTTCACGAATCGTGTCAGTGGCTTGGACGCCAGCAGCATCACCGCCATCGCAATCACCACCGCCGCCATCATTACCGGCAGGTGGTTCACCATACCGACGGCTGTAATCACCGCATCCAGGGAGAAGACCGCATCGAGGATCACAATCTGCGTCACGACAACCCAAAAGCTCGCATAGCCTTTTGACTGGCCGGTATCATGCTCACGGTTTTCCAGCCGCTCATGCAGTTCGGTGGTAGCCTTGAACAACAGGAAGATACCTCCCAGCAGCATAATCAGGTCACGCCCCGAGAACGAATAGTCCATCACCGTGAACAGCGGTTTCGTCAGCGTCACCATCCACGAGATCACGGACAGCAGTGCCAAACGCATAATCAGCGCCAGCGACAACCCGATCAGACGCGCTTTATCCCGCTGTTTAGGCGGCAGCTTATCGGCCAGAATCGCAATAAAGACCAGGTTATCAATACCCAGAACAATTTCGAGAACAACAAGCGTGAGCAAACCCACCCAAATCTGCGGGTCCATTAAGAATTCCATGACAAGCTCCTGCTCAAAGAATGGCTAAACTGCGCCCTGGACATCTCAGGCGTTGAAGCAATATGCAGATAAAGTGTGTGGCAAAAAGTGCCAAACTGACAGGCGCTAAGCGGCCTCGAGGTGAAATGACGTCGGTGACGATCCATACGGTGGGCTACTGCCCTATACTCCTGATTAATTAAATATATGCTAAACATAACAGACACAACCGGTTTTTAGCAAAGATTTACCTTCCTTTGCAATAAGTTGTGTCGGAGATATTTTACTCTTCGAAATTTCTTTTAATCGGAAGTTAAATTACGGATCTTCATCACATAAATTATTTTTTTCGATATCTAAAATAATTCACGAAAATCATAGGTTTTTCATTGTAACCCTTATCTGAATCGATTCGCTTGCGGACGACGATTCAAAATACATCTCGTTGTCGATGTGTTAACGATAATAAAGGAGGTAGCAAGTGACCATTGCTATTGTAATAGGCACACATGGTTGGGCTGCAGAGCAGTTACTTAAAACAGCAGAAATGCTGTTAGGCGAGCAGGAAAACGTCGGCTGGATCGATTTCGTTCCAGGCGAAAATGCTGAAACGCTGATCGAAAAGTACAACGCTCAGTTGGCAAAACTCGATACCAGTAAAGGCGTGCTATTTCTCGTTGATACATGGGGAGGCAGCCCGTTCAACGCTGCGAGCCGCATTGTCGTCGACAAAGAGCATTACGAAGTGATCGCTGGCGTGAACATTCCCATGCTGGTCGAAACCTTTATGGCGCGTGATGACAACCCAAGCTTTGATGAATTAGTCGCACTGGCAGTAGAAACCGGTAGCGAAGGCGTGAAAGCGCTGAAAGCAAAACCGGTAGAAAAAGCCGCTCCGGCCCCAGTTGCTGCAGCAAAAGCAGCGGCACCGGCTAAACCGATGGGTCCGAACGATTATATGCACATCGGCCTCGCACGCATCGATGACCGCTTAATCCACGGTCAGGTAGCCACCCGCTGGACCAAAGAAACCAACGTCACGCGCATTATCGTCGTCAGCGATGAAGTTGCCGCAGATACGGTGCGTAAAACGCTGCTGACGCAGGTTGCGCCTCCAGGCGTAACGGCGCACGTGGTGGATGTCGCGAAAATGATCCGCGTCTACAACAACCCGAAATATGCAGGCGATCGTGTGATGCTGCTGTTCACCAACCCGACCGATGTTGAACGTGTCGTGGAAGGTGGCGTAAAAATCACCTCGGTAAACATTGGTGGCATGGCTTTCCGTCAGGGTAAAACGCAGGTTAACAACGCGATTTCCGTTGATGAAAAAGACATCGAAGCCTTCAAGAAACTCAACGCACGCGGCATTGAACTCGAAGCCCGTAAGGTTTCTACCGATCAGAAACTGAAAATGATGGATTTGATTGCCAAAGCGAAATAACCCGCTGGCATTTACTTAGTTTTCACACTTAAGTCTGTATAGCAATAGGAGAAGTACAATGGAGATTACCACTCTTCAGATTGTGCTGGTGTTCATCGTCGCATGTATCGCGGGTATGGAGTCGGTACTCGATGAATTTCAGTTCCACCGTCCGTTGGTGGCCTGTACGCTGATTGGCGCCGTTCTCGGGGACATGAAAACCGGTATTATCATCGGTGGTACCCTGGAAATGATCGCGCTGGGTTGGATGAACATCGGTGCCGCCGTTGCACCAGATGCCGCACTGGCCTCAATTATTTCTACCGTTCTGGTTATCGCAGGTCACCAAAGCATCGGTGCCGGTATCGCGCTGGCTATCCCGCTGGCAGCAGCTGGCCAGGTTCTGACTATCATCGTTCGTACCATCACCGTCGCCTTCCAGCACGCTGCGGATAAGGCGGCTGAGAGCGGCAACTTGACGGCGCTCTCCTGGCTGCATGTGTCCTCGCTGTTCCTGCAGGCAATGCGTATCGCGATCCCTGCGGTTATCGTGGCGATTTCTGTCGGCACCAGTGAAGTCCAGGGCCTGCTCAACGCCATCCCTGAAGTGGTCACCGGCGGCCTGAACATCGCGGGTGGTATGATCGTCGTCGTGGGTTATGCGATGGTCATCAATATGATGCGCGCAGGCTACCTGATGCCGTTCTTCTACCTCGGTTTCGTCACCGCGGCATTTACCAACTTTAACCTGGTTGCACTGGGTGTGATTGGCGCAGTTATGGCCATCCTCTACATTCAGCTGAGCCCGAAATATAACCGCGTAGCGGGTGCGCCAGCGCAAGCTGCTGGCAACAATGACCTTGATAACGAACTGGACTAGCAGGTGAGCGAAATGGTTGATATGACTAAAACTACCACCGAGAAAAAACTCACTCCGAGTGACATTCGTGGCGTGTTCCTTCGTTCTAACCTGTTCCAGGGTTCATGGAACTTCGAACGTATGCAGGCGCTGGGTTTTTGCTTCTCCATGATACCGGCAATTCGCCGTTTGTACCCGGAGAACAACGACGCGCGTAAGCAGGCTATTAAGCGTCACCTGGAATTCTTTAACACCCATCCTTATGTTGCGGCACCGGTTCTTGGCGTAACGCTGGCGATGGAAGAACAGCGTGCTAACGGTGCAGAGATTGACGATGGTGCCATCAACGGTATCAAAGTCGGTCTGATGGGTCCGCTGGCAGGCGTAGGTGACCCGATCTTCTGGGGTACCGTGCGTCCGGTATTTGCCGCCCTCGGTGCGGGTATCGCGATGAGTGGCAGCCTGCTAGGCCCACTGTTGTTCTTCATCTTGTTCAACGCGGTACGTCTGGCAACACGCTACTACGGTGTGGCCTACGGTTATCGTAAAGGTGTCGATATCGTTAAAGATATGGGCGGCGGCTTCCTACAGAAACTGACTGAGGGGGCGTCAATCCTCGGCCTGTTTGTCATGGGGGCCTTGGTGAATAAGTGGACGCACGTGAACATCCCGCTGGTGGTTTCCACCATCACCGGTCAGGATGGTCAGACTCGCGTAACCACCGTGCAGACCATCCTTGACCAGCTGATGCCGGGCCTGGTACCGCTGCTGCTGACCTTCGCCTGTATGTGGCTGCTGCGTAAGAAAGTGAACGCTCTGTGGATTATCGTTGGCTTCTTCGTCATCGGTATCGCGGGTTACGCTGTCGGCCTGCTCGGCCTGTAAGACTGCTATACCATACCGGGGGCTCTGCTCCCGGTTTTTCTATTTAGAGGGTTAAGGATTCATGACTATCACGGACCTGGTGCTGGTTCTTTTTATCCTGTCGCTGCTGGCGTTTGCCATCTACGATCAGTTCATCATGCCCCGCCGTAATGGCCCTACTCTGCTTGCTGTTCCCCTGCTGCCCCGTAGTCGTGTCGATAGCGTTATCTTCATTGGATTGATCGCGATTCTCATCTACAACAACGTCACCAGCCATGGGGCGCAATTCACTACATGGTTATTGTGTGCGCTGATATTGATGGGAATATATTTGTTCTGGATCCGCACGCCAAAAATCATCTTTAAACAGAAAGGGTTTTTCTTCGCCAATGTTTGGGTGGAATATAGCCGGATTAAAGAGATGAATTTGTCGGAAGATGGCGTACTGGTGATGCAATTAGAACATCGGCGATTGCTGATCCGCGTACGAAATATAGACGACCTTGAGAGAATATATAAACTTCTCATATCAAATCAATGATATAGAAACATAGCCTGAACTATGTTATTTGTATATTGACGTATAACAAACATAGCACAGGCTATATTCACGTTCTCTTTTTGTTATTTAATTTAACGCATTATCGACAATTAAATCTAAATGAAAATCGTTTTCAATTAGAAGTCAAATAATATCCACCCGTTTCTTGTTTTATATTCTCAAAATATGCTAAGGTTGCGCCCGTCATTGGGGAGTAGCCGATTTCCAGACTCCGGAAATGTACGTGTCAACATACTCGTCGCAAGGCGTGGCGCGTACGGACTGTAAACATACAGTCAGGCGAGACCATAGACACATCAACTGCAATGCATGTCTCCTGAACTGCGTGTTCGGGCGTGCATGGTTACTGGGGGCAGTGATGTGTTTAATGGATACCCCGGTCAGGACGCTGTTATGAATCTCACCGCTACTGTTCTTCTCGCTTTCGGCATGTCGATGGATGCATTCGCCGCATCAATTGGTAAAGGTGCTACGCTACACAAACCTAAATTCTCTGAAGCTCTGCGTACTGGCTTAATTTTCGGCGCTGTCGAAACGCTGACCCCGCTGATTGGTTGGGGTATGGGCATGCTGGCGAGTAAATTCGTACTCGAGTGGAACCACTGGATTGCCTTCATCCTGCTGATTTTTCTCGGTGGACGAATGATAATCGAAGGTTTCCGTGATAACGGTGATGAAGATGAAGAGCCGCAGCGTCGCCACGGTTTCTGGCTGTTGGTGACCACCGCCATTGCCACCAGCCTCGATGCGATGGCCGTCGGCGTCGGTCTGGCTTTCCTGCAGGTGAACATTATTGCCACCGCGCTGGCTATCGGCTGCGCCACGCTAATTATGTCCACTCTGGGGATGATGATCGGCCGTTTTATCGGCCCCATGCTGGGTAAACGTGCTGAAATTCTCGGCGGGGTGGTGCTAATTGGTATCGGTGCCCAGATCCTCTGGGCACATTTCCACGGTTAATTCACACGCTGCCAGATATGAATACTAAAGTCTGTCTGGCAGTCAAATGTCGTTTTCCCCGCCAGCGTTTCCCAGACTTCCGGTTTTGCCCGCCAGGCAAAAGGCGTCATTTGCAGCAATGCCACAGCCTCGCTACCGCTAAGCTGCATCTGATAGCCCAATGCGATACTCTGCTGCAGAGCAAAGCCTTCCAGCTGTTCCGTGTGTGGCGCATGCAAACGCACCTCATCGTAAATCAGCCCTTTCAGCTCCATTAAATGGCGCGGGCCCGGCGTGGCCGTGATCACCCACCCACCCGGCTTCACCACGCGCGCCAGCTCCTGAGCTTTACAGGGGGCGTAGATCCTGACAATGGCATCCATTGAAGCATCAGCAAAAGGCAGCCGATGACTTGACGCAACACAAAATGTCACCTGCGGATAACGCCTTGCTGCGGCCTTGATCGCCACCTTCGAGACATCAAGACCAAAGGTCACACTTCCTGCCAGCGCATCGGCAAACGCGTGCGTGTAATACCCTTCCCCACAGCCGATATCGAGAATCGCCGCGTCACCTGGCGTTAACGTTTCCTGGAGAACATTCACAATCGCCTCACGCAGCGGCTGATAGTGGCCGGCATCGAGAAATTCCCGACGTGCCTGCATCATTTCCGCACTGTCACCTGGATCGCGTGAGCGTTTGTGTTGAACAGGCAGTAAGTTGACATACCCTTCTTTCGCCACATCAAACTGATGCCGCCCAGGGCAGGCAAAACTGTTGTTATCTTGAGTAAGAGGCTGATGGCAAAGGGGACAGGAAAACAACATGACAACTCCGGCAGATGGCTTCAGGGCGCAAGTGTAACGCGAATTGCGCCCAGGGAAAATAACTTACAGCGCCGGAGAGACGTCGTTATTACCGTGCATTACCAGCAAGTGTTCCGAGTCAGCTGGCATGCCATCCGGTTTAACGTTTTCCAGACGCAGCACATCCCCCATTATCTGACTAAAGACGGGGGCCGATACGGCACCACCGTAATACGCCCCATTTTGCGGGTTGTTGATAACCACCACCAGCGCAAACTTCGGATCGCTTGCCGGAGCCACGCCCGCCGTGTATGCCACGTATTTATCGACATATTTGCCGTCATCGCCAATTTTCTTTGCCGTCCCGGTTTTTACCGCCACCCGATAATCTCGTACCGCAGCCTTTGTTCCCCCGCCGCCGGGCAGCGCAACGCTTTCCATCATATGCTCAACCTGATGAACTAACGCCTCAGACATGACGCGTCGGCCTATTACCGGCGGATCGATACGGGTGATGGACAGCGGTCGATAGATGCCAAAACTGCCAATGGTGGCGTAAACGTGCGCCAACTGTAGCGGCGTGACCATTAATCCGTAGCCGAAGGCAAAGGTTGCGCGATCCAAACTGCTCCAGTAACGTCTCTGAGGCATTAAGCCGCTGCTTTCGCCAGTCAACCCTAGACCTGTCGGTTCGCCAAAACCAAAGCTCTTGTAGGTGTCCAACAATCGCTGAATGGGCATAGCTAATGATAAATGTGACACGCCGGTATCGCTCGATTTTTGCAAAATACCGGTCAGCGACAACTCAGGATAATAGCCAACATCGCGAATACGGTGCCCGTCAAGATTAAAGGGGTGGGTATCAATCACGCTGTCGGGCTGTACAATTCCCTGTTGCAGGGCAGTCATAAGCACCAACGGCTTAACGGTAGATCCTGGCTCAAAGGTATCGCTGATCGCGCGGTTACGAAAATCGTCCAGCACCGCACCGTCGCGGTTATTGGGGTTGAAATCCGGGAAACTCGCCATCGACAATATTTCCCCAGTGGCGATGTTGATCAGTACCGCCGCCCCAGACTCGGCTTTATTCCACGTCACGGCATTGTCCAGCGCATCCTCGGTGACCGTCTGCAAGCGTTCATCGATGCTGAGCTGCAACTCATGTGCGGGTACCGGCATCACTTCCGTGATGTTCTCAATCACATGACCAAATTTGTCTTTACGCACCAACCGCGAGCCGGGTTTGCCCATCAACTGGCTATTGAAACTTTTCTCTACCCCTTCAATACCCTGGCCATCAATATTGGTGAAGCCAATCAAATTCGCGGCAACGTGACCGGCGGGATAGAAACGACGGGACTCTTCGCGAAGATTAATCCCCGGAAGATTCAGATTATCAACCCACTGCGCCTGTTGGGGTGAAATCTGGCGCGCCAGGTAGATAAACCGTCCGGCGGGGTTACTATTAACGCGTTCCGCCAGTGCGCTAAGCGACAAATTCAACGTTTTTGCCAACGCTTGCCAGCGCTCGTTATACCCGACACCACCTTTGCTAATAATCGTCTTAGGATCGGCCCAGACAGCATTAACCGGTACGCTCACCGCCAACGGTCGCCCTTCTCTGTCGGTAATCATTCCACGCGGTGGTGCCGTCGTTACTTCACGTAATGAGCGCATGTCCTCCTGCTTCATCAGACTGGTCGGCGTGACGATTTGCAACCACGCAACCCTGCCAAGGAGCAGCCCCAGACTCAATAAAATTGCCGCGCAAAGCAGGGCAAAACGTACGGGAGTAAAATTGCGTGCATCGCCGTCGTTTTTCTTTTTCACCTGTTCTCCAGCAAGATAGTTTTTCAGGTGACTGATTTAACGAGAATTAGCGACAGAAAGCGGGGAAAAGAATGCTACGAATATCACGCCTTTGCAACAAAGCGCTAATGGGACGGCATTTTGAAATACTTTGACGTAATCTGAATTAAAAAGCCCCGCAAATGCGAGGCTTTATATCTGAAATTGCTGCGCCTGAGCGCTTCAAATCAGTGGTTTCGATCAGATAGCTGTTACGTTAACAGCAGCCGGACCTTTCTGGCCGTCCTGAATTTCGAACTCAACGTTCTGGCCTTCAGCCAGAGTTTTGAAGCCGTTACCCTGGATTGCAGAGAAGTGTACGAACACATCTTTGCTGCCATCAGCAGGAGTAATGAAACCAAAACCTTTAGACTCGTTGAACCACTTAACTTGACCTTTAATCTTTGCCATTTGCAAAATTCCTTAGAGTATTTTCTTCGCCCGCAGGCATAACATAGATAAAACTGAGACATTACTGCTTGAGGCACTAATATAAGGTTCGGCAGAGAAGCGGTATTCAACGTCAACGTGTTTACTCAGGACTTCTTTACTGAAAATGCCACACATAAACAGAACTGTACCTCGTTTAACCCAAAACGTGTTATCACATACAACGATAATAATGGCAAGCCATTTTTAAACGTGTCTCGATCGGTCGCACAAATCCCGAAGTTCATCTCACGACAACTGCACAGTTATGCGCCAGACCGAGTCTGGATATATTCTCACCGCTCCCGCCCTGCCCCGGCTGGCATACGCAGCAGCCGCGACATGTCTACCATAGCTCACCTTGTGAGGTTGTTCCAGACTCACTGATGCACCGTGTGCTGAATATCATTTTTTATGCTTAGTAATGCATAATTTGTCACAACGGTAAAAATGAGATCCGTCTTCTGGTTTTGCAGAAAAATAATGAAAGAATGATGACAAAGCACAAAAAAAGTAAGAGAAACGTTTCGCTGATAATAAAAACGATCACTATCACAAAAATGGCATAATCATATTATTAACGTATGGGTAATTATATTTAACACCACGTACAGGCACAGAATTAATCGGCCAACATGGATTGATGGAAGAACGTTATCGACAGTTCACCGCGCGAACCGCGTGGAGGTCGCAGAAGAAAATGATATGGCAGGGTTAACGACAGGATGGAATATCTGAGAACAGCGTCATCAGACGCCCACCCTGTCTTTCAGTTGACTAACGTTCTGCTACCAGGCGAATGATACTTTCATCTTCATCCTGGTTTTTCACTGCAGGTTCTGCGGCTTTTTCAGGTTCGTTAGCTTCACAAAGACGACGAAGCAATGCGTTCTGTCGTTTTTGTTGATCTAACAACGCTTCAAGTAACTCGATCTGCTCATTAGTTCGTGAGCTTGCCCGATTGATGAAGAACCACAGCACAAGCCCGATAACCAGAACCACCACCGATACCACTAAAGACGCAAAACTTAGCGCGCCAGAGTTCAAAACTTCGTTCATTTTACCACCTCAATGTAGACAGCGTAGTTTACCACTGCCGCACAAGAAGGTAATCAACTGTTGCTAAAATGCGCTTACCAGGGAATAAATTTATTGATGGCACAAATTCCGTTGAAAAATTGTACGTCCTGATCGCACATGATGTTGAACACCTGCGCCCACATCAGTATGCATACCAGTACGACAATGATCAGCACCACCCACCGAATTTTTTTCACTCCAACTCCACTCTCCGAATCCACATCTTATGCGACTAAATTATCATGCGTTACCTAAACCCAACGTTAACCTTAGCGGCATAAATATTTTTAGGAATGATTCACTTGTTTCATTCAGTGTACAAGCTAATCTTATAATAACGAGAAAAGATAAGAGGTTGTAATGCGTCTGATTATTCGCGCAATTGTATTGCTGGCTCTGGTTTGGATTGGTTTATTACTGAGTGGCTATGGCGTGCTGATAGGGAGTAAGGAGAACGCAGCAGGACTGGGTCTGCAATGCAAGTACCTGACGGCACGGGGCACCAGCACCGCACAGTACGTACATACCAGCAGCGGTATCATCGGCTTGTCGGACTGTCCCCTGTTAAGGAAAAGCACCGTCATTGTCGATAACGGTTAATATTGAAGCAAGAAAATCACCTGTTATTGGTGTCGGCTTGTATTAATTTTGCTCATTTAAAAAGCCCCGGTACAAAATACCTGGGGCTTTTGACCTATTGCGTATAAATCAAATCAGAATGGATAATCGTTATAACCCATTTGTTCTGAAATTTTTCGCGCAGCCGTGTGCAGCATTTCGACATATTCGTGTAATCGCTCTTCAGAAAAACGCAGAGTCGGGAATGAAATACTCAAACCTGCGATGACCACACCGAAACGATCAAAGACCGGAACGCCGATGCAGCGCAGTCCTTCTTCCTGCTCTTCGTTGTCTTCACCGTAGCCTTGCTCACGCACTTTATCCAGCAGCAGCAGCAACTCATCAGTGCTGGTGATCGTACGGTCGGTGCTGCGTTTGTATTCCACGCCTTCAAGAATCTGTTTTACTTCGTCACGGTCACGCCATGCCAGCAGTACTTTACCGATCGCCGTGCTGTATAACGGGTTACGACGTCCTACGCGAGAATACATGCGTAAATTGTACATCGAGTCGATTTTATGGATGTAGACAATGCTGTCTTCGTCCAGCGCACCGAGGTGGACCGTCTCTTTAGTTAAACGCGACAGTTCACGCATCTGAATATCAGCGCTACGGATCAGATCGACGTTTTGCAACGCGCGAGCGCCCAGTTCAAACAGTTTCAGGGTCAGAGAGTATTTCTCAGACTCACCTTCCTGTGCCACATAACCCAGCGTTTTCATGGTCTGTAAAAAGCGATAAACGGTGCTTTTAGACATCATGACGCGTTGCGACAATTCGGTTATACCAATTTCGCGCTCTTCACCCAGCGCCTGCAGAATGCCAAAAACCTTCAGCACGGAAGAAACAGAATCGGGTTGTTTATCCAGATCTGCGATAGCCATTTATCACCTCATTACGAGTGTTTTATAAAAATCAGAACCGGTTTTTATTATAATTTCACGTACCGATGCTCGCAATCCATCTTTGCCCACTTAGTTACAAATCTGCGACATAACACCTGAATATCAATGCTAAAATTATTATTCTCATCATAATTTCCGACAATATTGACTTCCTATGGATAAATTTCAGGCCGATGGCCTGCCGCTGCCCCAACGATATGGCGCAATATTAACCATTATTATGGGTATTTCGATGGCCGTACTGGATGGTGCAATTGCCAATGTTGCCCTGCCGACGATTGCCGCCGATCTTCAGGCCTCCCCCGCCAGTTCAATTTGGGTCGTTAATGCCTATCAAATTGCGATAGTGGTTTCACTACTCTCATTTTCTTTTTTGGGCGACATGTTTGGCTACCGACGTATTTATAAATGCGGACTGGTCGTTTTTCTGCTCGCATCTCTCTTCTGCGCATTATCAGATTCCCTGCAGATGCTCACGCTGGCGCGCGTGGCACAAGGGTTTGGCGGAGCCGCATTAATGAGCGTGAATACGGCGCTGATCCGGCTTATTTACCCTCAACGCCAACTGGGGCGCGGAATGGGTATTAATTCATTCATCGTGGCGGTCTCGTCTGCTGCAGGTCCGACTATTGCCGCGGCGATCCTCTCCATTGCCTCATGGAAATGGTTGTTTTTGATTAACGTACCGCTTGGGATTATTGCTCTACTGCTGGCTATGCGCTTTTTGCCCGCAAACGCTGCACGCAGCAATAAACCCCGTTTTGATTTACCCAGCGCGGTGATGAATGCGTTAACGTTCGGTTTGCTGATAACTGCACTCAGTGGGTTTGCCCAGGGACAGTCACTCACGCTAATCGGGGCTGAACTGGCGGGACTTCTCGTGGTGGGCTATTTCTTTGTCCGTCGACAGCTGTCACTACCTGTACCGCTGTTACCGGTTGATCTGCTGCGCATACCGCTTTTTTCGCTCTCCATCGGCACCTCGATCTGTTCATTCTGCGCGCAAATGTTGGCCATGGTCTCTCTCCCCTTCTTTTTACAAACCGTGTTGGGTCGTAGTGAAGTTGAAACAGGTCTGTTGTTGACCCCATGGCCGCTGGCCACCATGGTTATGGCACCGCTGGCGGGTTACCTGATTGAACGCGTCCACGCCGGGCTTTTAGGGGCATTAGGCATGGTGGTGATGGCATGCGGGTTATTTTCTCTGGTGTTGCTGCCCTCCGCCCCGTCGGACTTCAATATTATCTGGCCGATGATCCTGTGCGGTGCTGGCTTTGGTCTGTTCCAGTCACCAAACAACCATACCATCATCACTTCCGCGCCGCGTGAACGCAGCGGTGGCGCAAGCGGGATGCTGGGAACGGCGCGTTTACTGGGACAAAGCACCGGTGCCGCGTTAGTGGCGTTGATGTTGAATCAGTTTGGCGACAGCGGTACCCACATGTCTCTGCTGGCGGCCATTCTGGCGACGCTTGCCGCTATTGTCAGCGGACTGCGGATCACCCAACCTCGGATTCAGGCGTAAAAAAAGCGCGTCTAACGACGCGCTTCTTCATTATTTAACCTGCTGCGGGTTATTTCAGGTATTCCCCACTGCGCAGCGCTTCAATACGCTTATCCAGCGGCGGGTGAGTCATAAACAGCTCACTCAGCGACTTAGATTTACCGTTGATGCAGAAGGCCATCATGCTGGTTGCTTCCTGCGGCTCATAGCTGGTTTTCAGCCGCTGCAGCGCAGCAATCATTTTCTCACGACCCACCAGTTTGGCAGAGCCTGCATCCGCATGGAATTCACGATGACGTGAGAACCACATGGTAATAATGCTCGCCAGAATACCAAACACCAGCTCCAGCACCGTCGCTACCGCGAAATAGATTAGCGGGTTGCCGTTGCTACCCTCACCTTCTTCACGGTTTCCGCCCATAAAGCCGGCGGCGAGTTGCGCCAGAATACGTGAGATAAAGATAACAAAGGTGTTCACCACGCCCTGGATCAGCGTCATGGTAACCATATCGCCATTGGCAATGTGGCTAATTTCATGTGCGATAACGGCTTCGGCTTCATCGGGACTCATGTTTTGCAACAAGCCGGTGCTGACAGCCACCAGCGACGCATCCCGGCGAGCGCCGGTCGCAAACGCGTTAATATCTGGCGCATGGTAAATAGCCACCTGCGGCATAGCGATCCCAGCCTGACGAGCCTGAGTTGCTACAGTATTCATCAGCCAGCGTTCTCTTTCATTACGGGGCTGTTCAATTACTTCCCCACCAACGGACTTTAACGCCATCCATTTGGACATCAGCAGCGAAATAAAGGAACCACCAAAACCAAACAGCAGAGCCATAATCAACAAGCCTTGAACGCTGCTTGACTGAATCCCTGTCAGGCTCAATACCAGCCCGAAAACGACCATCACAGCCAGGTTCGTCAGCAGGAAGAGCGCGATTCGCATCATAATTTTCTTTTAACCTCAATTTAACAAAACGCACTATGCGATTACCCATATCGTATGGGTCTTACGGCTATTTTCAAGCATGCATACGTGCTAAGTCAGTAGAAAGACACAACTTTACATTTTACCGTATCAGACTGACGACTTCATACGCTTGTTAAAAAAACAGGCACAATTTCTTGTGCCTGTTGGATATTACTGTTTGGTCGCAGACTGTTCCGCTGGCTTGTCTTTTTCAAGACGCGCCAGGTCGAGCGCTATTTTCACCGTCTCATCGAGATACGGATCCGGCTCCTGGTAATCCTTCGGCAGATCGTCCAGTTTCTTCAGCGGCGGTTTACCTTCACGCTTCAAGCGATCGTTGATACGCGCCAGACGCAGGGCATCATCTTCGTTATTCTCTTTCTCACGCTGAGCGTAATTCAGAGACGCTATGTTGCGCTTATCTTTCAGGGCATTGAAACGAGCAATATCCTTCATGATGTACTGGAACTCAGGATCTTTAACGATACGCGCATTATGTTCTTTCAGTAATTCAGGACCAAACGGCGTTAAATTATCTGACTTCGCATAGGTTGCAGCATCAACGCTATCCCACGGTAAGGCGTTATCTTCGAACTTCTCACCGGTTTCAGTTTCTTCATTGCCTGTCGGCATGATGATATCCGGCGTCACGCCCTTACGTTGCGTGCTGCCACCGTTAACACGGTAGAATTTCTGGATAGTGTACTGAACGGAACCCAGCGCTGGCCATTCCGGACGCAGCATCTGATCGTAGATACGGTTCAGAGAACGGTACTGCTGCACGGTGCCTTTACCAAAGGTCGGTTCCCCGACGATTAACGCACGGCCGTAATCCTGCATTGCCGCGGCAAAAATCTCAGAAGCAGAAGCACTGAAACGGTCAACCAGCACCACCAGCGGGCCTTTATAGTAAACAACGCCGTCGGTATCACTGTCTTCGCGCACTTTACCGTTATTGTCGCGAACCTGAACAACAGGGCCAGAAGGAATAAACAGACCGGAAAGCGATACGGCTTCGGTCAGTGCACCACCACCGTTAGTGCGCAAATCAATGATCACGCTGCTGACATTCTGTTTTTCCAGCTTCTGCAGCTGAACTTTAACGTCATCCGTCAAGCCAACGTAGAAACCGGGAATATCGAGCACACCGACTTTTTCTTTGCCAACGGTTTTGACCGACATTTTAACAGCACGGTCTTCCAGACGAATACGTTCACGCGTTAGCGTAACGGTACGCGTCTTGGTGCCTTTACCGGCAGGCAGGATTTCAAGGCGAACCTTGCTACCCTTTGGTCCTTTGATCAGCGCGACAACGTCATCGAGACGCCAGCCAATCACATCAACGACGCCTTTACCAGCCTGGCCGACACCAACAATACGATCGCCTACGCTTATCGCCTTGCTTTTGGCTGCCGGACCACCCGCTACCATTGAATTAATAACGGTATAGTCATCATCCATTTGCAGAACCGCGCCAATACCTTCCAGAGACAGGCTCATTTCGGTATTGAACTGTTCGGTATTCCGCGGAGACAGGTAGTTGGTATGCGGATCGATTTCACGCGCAAACGCCGTCATCGCCAGTGAGAACACATCCTCACTGTTAGTCTGCGCCAGACGGCGAATAGCAAATTTGTAACGACGGGTCAGCGTTTCACGAATTTCAGCATCGGTTTTACCGGTCAGTTTCAGGCTAAGTTCATCGAATTTAACCTTACCGTCCCACAATGCGTTTAGCTCGGCTTCGCTTTTTGGCCATGGGGCCTTGCTGCGATCGAGGTTAAACGTGTCGTTACCGGTGAAATCCATTGGACGCGCCAGCACGCTTAACGCGTACTGGTAACGTTCAAACCGGCGCTTTTGCGCCAGATTGTAGAGATCGTAAAAGACATCCAGCTTGCCCGTGCGCAGTTCATCACCGATGACGGTTTTCTTTTTAGCAAACTGCTCTATATCGCTCGCTAACAGCACGTTATGGCTGTAGTCGAGCAGATTCAGATAGCGGTCAAAAATTTTTGCCGAAAACGCCTGATCCAGATCGAACTGGCGATAATGAGAACGCGTAAAACGCGATGTGACACGTTCGCTCACCGTCGCGTGCTGCGTTTCTTCCTTCAGTATGGGGAGTTGATCGGCACGCGTGATGTCTTCCACAGCGAGTGCCTGGCCTGCTAATGCAAGCAGACCAGCTAACGCAGTAAGCCTAAAAAAAGTGTTCATGCCAGGCCAGGCCTCCGTTTCAGAACACCAAGTGTTCTGCGCGTACAATCAAAGACATACCCGAATTCAGCTGTACACGGACGCCATCTTTGGTGATTTCTAATACGGTGGCATCCATCGCATTATTACCTGCTTTCACCTTTAAAGACTGCCCTACCTTCAGCACTGAAATATCAGACACTGGAGTATGCTGTTCTTCGCGAGGAGCACGCGGTGCTTGAGCGGCCGGTTTTTCAGCGCGAGGTTTACGCTCTGCACCTTCTTTACGACGCGGAGCAGGACGCGGCTTACGCTCGCGACGCGGTGCGCCGTCTTTTTCACCCGCAGCAGCTGCCGCTTCGCGTTTTTTCGCCTGTTGCTCGGCACGCTGTGCCTGAACGCGGGCTTTTGCTTCTTCAAGCTGTTTGCGCGCATGTTCGACGTGTTGCTCATCCAGCTCACCACATGGATTGCCGTCGAGATCGACACGCGTTGCGCCCAGCTTAACGCCATACAGATAGCGCCAGCTTGAAGTGTAGAGACGTAAGGCAGAACGAAGCTGTGTCTTGCTGAGGTTCATTTCACCCTCAACACGCTCTACCAGATCCTGAAAAATGCCAATTTTCAGCGGGCGCGCTTCGCCTTCCGCACTAAAACATTGCGGGAAGCGTTCGGCCAGAAACGCGATAACTTCTTTACTGCTATTCAACTTAGGTTGATTTTCCATGAAATTTCCTGATTACAACGGACGTAGCCAACAAGCGCAGGCATGAACAGGCGTCATTATAATGACGTCATCAGTAATTGCTACGTTATCCGTTGATTATCCTGCGACGGTCGCAAAGAATTTTTTGTAATCCGTCATTGCAAGCACGGTTTCAAGCTGTGCCACAAGCGTACGCAGCCCCTGTTCATCCTCTTCAGTAAAGCGGCCAAACGCTGTGCTATCAATATCCAGCACGCCGATTATCTGATTTTCAACCATGATTGGCAGGACGATTTCAGCATTGCTGGCGGCATCGCAAGCAATGTGCCCGTCAAAGGCGTGAACGTCTTCAATGCGCTGAACCTGGTTCTGCGCCACCGCTGTACCACACACGCCACGCCCAACAGGGATACGCACACAGGCGATCTTTCCCTGGAAGGGACCGAGCACCAGCGTGTCGTTTTCGAGCAGATAAAAACCAGCCCAGTTCACTTCTGAAAGACGTTCGTACAACAAGGCGCTGGTATTTGCCAACGTTGCCAGAAAACTGGTTTCACCTGCCATCAATGCGCGAAAATCACGGTTCAGATCCGTGTATAGCTCTATTTTGTTCATTATGTAATCACTTAGTTGTCTTACTTAAAACTGCAGCCTACTAAAATAAACATTAAATGCGTTAATGCTCAAGATCATTCCCGTCATGGGTTAAGATAACATTACTCTAACACTTTGATCCGCGATACATGGCCCTAAATACTCCACGCATCAAGCCATCCAAAAAAATAGCGATCAGGTCCGTCGGTGAGGCGCTACCCCGTGCGCACTACCAGCGTTGCCCCGAATGCGACATGCTATTTAGCTTGCCGAAAATGCGTTCGCACCAAAGTGCATACTGTCCCCGCTGTCAGGCAAAAATTCGTGACGGACGCGACTGGTCATTAACACGGCTGGCGGCAATGGCCTTCACCATGCTGCTGCTGATGCCTTTTGCCTGGGGAGAGCCGCTGTTACACATCTTTTTATTAGGCATTCGTATTGACGCCAATGTGGTTCAGGGGATCTGGCAAATGACCCGCCAGGGTGATCCACTCACCGCCTCCTTCGTGCTCTTTTGCGTGATGGGCGCGCCGATAATACTTGTCTCGTCCATTGCTTATCTGTGGTTAGGCAACATTCTCGGTATGAACCTGCGCCCGGTCCTGCTGATGCTGGAAAGGCTCAAAGAGTGGGTCATGCTCGACATTTACCTGGTCGGTATCGGCGTCGCGTCGATCAAAGTGCAGGACTACGCTTTTCTGCTGCCGGGCGTGGGGCTGTATGCTTTTCTTGCGCTGGTGATCCTCAGTATTCTGACGCTGTCGCACCTCAACGTGGAACAGTTGTGGGACCGTTTTTACCCGCAAAGACCCGCACGGCGCCCCGATGAACAGCTTCGCGTGTGCCTCGGCTGCCATTTTACAGGCTATCCGGACACCCGCAGTCGCTGCCCGCGTTGCCATATTCCGTTGCGCTGGCGCAGGAATCAAAGCATACAAAAGTGCTGGGCCGCGCTGCTGGCCTCGATTGTCCTGCTGCTGCCTGCTAATCTGCTGCCCATCTCGGTTATTTACGTTAACGGATCCCGGCAGGAAGACACGATCCTGTCCGGCATTATGTCGCTGGCAAGCAGCAATGTTGGTGTCGCGGCAATCGTCTTTATCGCCAGTATTTTGGTGCCTTTCACCAAAGTGATCGTGATGCTTACCCTATTGATTAGCATCCATTTTAAATGTGAACAGGGCTTACGCACGCGCATTCTGCTACTGCGCATAGTGACGTGGATTGGCCGCTGGTCAATGTTGGATCTGTTTGTTATTGCCTTAACCATGTCGCTGATTAATCGCGACCAGATACTGGCTTTTACTATGGGACCGGCTGCGTTTTATTTCGGCGCAGCGGTAATTTTGACTATTCTTGCTGTGGAATGGCTGGACAGCCGCTTACTTTGGGATGCACATGAGTCAGGAAACGCCCGCTTCGCAGACTGAAGCGCAGATTAAAACAAAACGCCGTATTTCTCCATTCTGGCTGCTACCGTTCATCGCCCTGATGATCGCCGGGTGGCTGATCTGGGGAAGCTATGAAGACCGCGGCAACACCGTTACCATCGACTTTATGTCTGCAGATGGTATTGTGCCGGGCCGGACGCCTGTTCGCTATCAGGGTGTCGAAGTTGGCACGGTGCAGGATATCAGTCTCAGCAAAAATCTGCGCAAGATTGAAGTTCGCGTCAGCATCAAGGCCAGCATGAAAGATGCCCTGCGTAAAGATACGCAGTTCTGGCTGGTGACGCCAAAAGCCTCGCTGGCAGGCGTTTCCGGCCTCGACGCACTGGTTGGCGGAAACTATATCGGAATGATGCCCGGAACCGGAGAGCCGAGAGATCATTTCGTCGCCCTGGATACGCAGCCCAAGTATCGCCTGAATAACGGCGATTTAATGTTGCATCTGCATGCACCTGACCTCGGCTCCCTGAACAGCGGCTCGCTGGTATATTTCCGCAAAATACCGGTAGGCAGGGTATATGACTACACCATTAACCCCAATAATCAGGGCGTAACCATCGATGTGCTCATTGAGCGCCGATTTACTAATCTGGTCAAAAAAGGCAGCCGTTTCTGGAACGTGTCTGGGGTCAATGCGGATATCAGCCTCAGTGGGGCGAAGGTTAAGCTGGAAAGTCTGGCCGCACTGGTGAATGGTGCCATCGCCTTTGACTCACCGGAAGATTCACAGCCCGCTGTTGCCGACGATACATTTGGTCTGTATCAAGACCTCGCCCACAGCCAGCGCGGCGTGATCGTCAAGCTGGAATTACCCAGCGGCGATGGGCTAAAAGCAGGGTCCACATCGCTGATGTACCAGGGCCTGGAGGTCGGTGAACTGACAAAACTGGAACTTATCCCAGGAGGCAAAGTCACCGGCGAAATGACGGTGGATCCGAGCGTCGTCTCGTTGCTGCGGGACAATACGCGCATTGAACTGCACAGCCCCAAACTGTCGTTGAGCGATGCAAACCTCAGTTCGTTGTTAACCGGTAAAACCTTCGAACTGGTCCCCGGCGAGGGCGAACCTCGCAGTCAGTTTGTGGTAGTTCCCGGCGAAAAATCCTTATTGCATGATCCAGGTGTGATGACGCTCACCCTGACTGCACCGGAAAGCTACGGCATTGAGGCGGGTCAACCGCTGATCCTGCATGGTGTCCAGGTTGGACAAGTGATTGAACGTACGCTGTCCAGCAAAGGCGTTTCCTTTACTGTTGCCATCGACCCCCAGCATCGCGACCTGGTACAAGGTGACAGCAAATTTGTGGTCAACAGTCGGGTTGACGTCAAAGTAGGCATTGACGGCGTGGAGTTCTTAGGAGCCAGCGCCAGCGAATGGATTAGCGGCGGTATTCGTATTTTACCCGGCACCAAAGGTGAAATGAAAACCAGCTATCCGCTTTATGCCAACCTGGAGAAAGCGATTGAAAACAGCCTGAGCGATCTGCCGACCACCACGCTCAGCCTGCGCGCCGAAACGTTGCCTGACGTTCAGGCCGGTTCAGTGGTGCTGTACCGTAAATTCGAAGTAGGTGAAGTGATTAGCGTGCGCCCTCGCGCCGATGCGTTTGATATCGACCTGCACATCAAACCGGAATACCGCAACCTGTTAACCAACAACAGCGTGTTCTGGGCAGAAGGCGGCGCAAAAGTTCAACTTAACGGTAGCGGACTGACCGTACAGGCTTCTCCGTTGTCTCGCGCGCTAAAAGGGGCAATTAGCTTCGACAACCTGAGCGGTGCCAGCGCCAGCCAACGTAAAGGTGACAAGCGGATTCTGTACGCCTCTGAAACCGCCGCACGTGCGGTAGGCGGCCAAATTACCCTGCACGCCTTTGACGCCGGTAAGCTCGCCGCGGGCATGCCAATTCGCTATCTTGGCATCGATATTGGTCAGATCCAAACCCTGGAACTCATCACCGCACGCAATGAAGTGCAGGCGAAAGCGGTACTCTACCCAGAATATGTCCAGACCTTTGCGCGCAGCGGGACACGCTTCTCTGTAATTACCCCGCAAATCTCTGCGGCAGGCGTGGAGCACCTCGATACCATCTTGCAGCCTTATATTAACGTGGAGCCGGGTCGCGGGAATCCACGCCGTGATTTTGAGCTACAGGAAGCCACTATTACCGACTCGCGTTATCTTGATGGCCTGAGCATCGTGGTCGAAGCGCCGGAAGCCGGGTCGCTGAATATCGGCACTCCGGTTCTGTTCAGAGGTATCGAGGTGGGTACCGTCACCGGGCTGACGCTGGGTTCGCTTTCTGACCGCGTGATGATTGCCATGCGCATCAGCCAGCGCTATCAGCATCTGGTGCGTAATAACTCCGTGTTCTGGCTGGCGTCCGGCTACAACCTCGACTTCGGCCTGACCGGCGGCGTGGTGAAAACCGGGACCTTTAATCAGTTCATTCGCGGCGGTATTGCCTTCGCCACTCCACCGGGTACGCCACTGGCACCAAAAGCACAGGCTGGAAAACACTTCCTGTTGCTGGAAAGCGAACCCAAAGAGTGGCGTGAATGGGGAACCGCCCTGCCGCGTTAATGACCCTCCTGCTCCGGCGTACTCGCGCCGGAGCAAATATGCTACACTGCGCGCCTGTTTTTTTTCCGGTGGTACCAAGTGGCTTATTTTCCTGACGCCTTTCTGACTCAAATGCGGGAAGCAATGCCTTCCACGCTCTCTTTCGATGATTTTCTCGCCGCCTGCCAGCGTCCGTTACGACGCAGCATTCGTGTCAATACGCTGAAAATCTCCGTTGCCGATTTCCTCGCCTTAACGGCACCTTACGGCTGGTCGCTCACGCCGATCCCCTGGTGTGAAGAAGGGTTCTGGATCGAGCGTGACGAAGAGCAGTCAGTCCCACTGGGCAGCACCGCCGAGCATTTAAGTGGGCTGTTTTATATTCAGGAAGCTAGCTCAATGCTGCCGGTTGCCGCGCTGTTTGCCGAAGGGAATACTCCGGATCGGGTGATGGACGTAGCCGCCGCGCCGGGTTCAAAAACCACGCAAATCGCCGCAAAAATGAAGAATAAGGGCGCGATCCTGGCCAATGAGTTTTCCGCCAGTCGCGTTAAAGTGCTGCATGCCAATATCAGCCGCTGTGGGATCGCTAACGTTGCCCTCACCCACTTTGACGGACGCGTATTTGGCGCAGCGTTGCCAGAATCTTTCGATGCCATCCTATTGGACGCACCGTGCTCCGGTGAAGGCGTGGTGCGTAAAGATCCCGATGCGCTGAAAAACTGGTCCGTCGACAGTAATCTTGAGATTGCCGCCACCCAGCGCGAACTGCTCGACAGCGCGTTTCATGCTTTACGCCCTGGCGGCACGCTGGTGTATTCCACCTGTACGCTGAACCGTGATGAAAATGAACTCGTCATGCAGTGGCTACTAGAAACCTATCCGGACGCCGTGGAGTTTCTCCCATTAGGTGATTTATTCCCGGATGCTGAACGCGCGCTGACGCAAGAAGGTTTTCTGCATGTCTTCCCGCAAATTTACGACTGCGAAGGATTCTTTGTTGCCCGTTTGCGAAAAACAGCCGCTATCCCTCCTCTGCCTACCCCTAAATATAAGGTCGGCAATTTCCCGTTCAGCCCATTGAAAGGTCGTGAAACCGCACAAATCACTGCGGCGGCAAACGCCAGCGGATTACAATGGGAAGACAATCTTCGCCTCTGGCAGCGTGATAAAGAAGTCTGGCTATTCCCTGTTGAGATTGAATCACTGATTGGTAAAGTGCGGTTTTCCCGCCTCGGGATTAAGCTGGCTGAAACCCACAATAAAGGGTACCGCTGGCAACATGAGGCCGTCATCGCTCTCGCCAACCCACATCACCGCAACGCGTTCGAACTGAACCTTGAAGAAGCAGAAGAGTGGTATCGCGGCAGAGATGTCTACCCGCAGACCGCGCCTGCCAGCGACGACGTGCTGGTCACCTTCCAGCACCAGCCGGTTGGGCTGGCAAAACGGATTGGTTCACGGTTGAAGAACAGCTATCCACGCGATCTTGTCCGGGATAGCAAACTCTTTACAGGATAACGCACGTTTTTACTGGCGCTTTTGCTCACGTTGACTACGCTGAAAAATGGACGACCTAACTGGTCGTACCACAACCAGCAAATTGACGGAGAGCACGATGATGAAAACCAGTGTGCGCATTGGCGCTTTTGAAATCGACGACGCCGAGTTACACGGCGAATCGCCGGGAGACCGAACGTTAACCATTCCGTGTAAATCCGATCCGGATTTATGTATGCAACTGGACGCCTGGGATGCCGATACCAGCGTCCCGGCTCTCCTTAATGGCGAACATTCTGTTCTATTCCGCGAGCACTACGATCGTAAGTCAGATGCCTGGATCATGCGTTTTGCCTGATTCAAAAAGAACCCGTCGCCAGACGGGTTATTTATGTCTTCATTTCCCCCACGCAGTAACCTCTTCTACACTATCGGTACGGCAGTATAATTTGGGGATGGAATGTTCACGCTGGTTCTTTTTGTTTGCTACCTGGATGGCGGTTGTGAAGATATCGTGGTCGATGTCTACAATACGGAACAGCAGTGCCTTATTTCGATGGACGATCAGCGGATTCGCAATGGCGGATGCCTGCCAGCAGATGGTTACATCGACAGCTTCTGGCGACCTGCGCAGGAATATAGCGATTTTTGATTATTGTAATTGCACCATCGTTAGCTCGCCGCCGAATACCGCACCGGTATCGATATAGTGCAGGTTATCAACGTCCAGACGATGGCGCAGCGGCGTATGACCAAACCAGAAATGGTCCGCGCCACCAATTCCGCCACTTTTGTTCATCAACCGCGAGCGATCCCACAATACCCGCTGTAAATCGACATGCTTTTGCCATTGATATTCATCATCCGGGTAATCGGCATGGGCAATAACGTGCACACCATTCTGACAGCGCAGTTCCACAATCCAGGGTAATTGCTGACACGCCTCAAGCGCATGCCTCGCCGCCGGTTGCACGGCATGGGTAAACCACTCTCCCCCGTTCATTTGCCACAGCAACTGTTCTCCTGTTGTCAGCGCATCCAGCGCCATCTGCTCATGATTCCCCCTGACCGCTACCATCCAGTTTTTACGCAATAACACCAGACAGCGCAAACTGTCTGGTCCACGGTCAATCACATCACCGACTGAAACCAGCAGATCCTGCCACGGATCAAAACGGCACTGGCGCAATTTAGCCATCAACATGGAAAAACAGCCGTGGAGATCCCCCACCACCCAGACGTGGCGCCAACGCGTACCTTCTATTCTCTGGTAGACAGCATCAGGGTGTTCCATTCGACCTCCCGGATAGAGCGATCGCCCTTATAATAATTTAACAATAGCAGCAAAAAAGCCTGGACGATTGAGGGGCGGAGTATGGTATGGTTTGGGAAGAATACAGCATGCGACACGCAGTGTTTTGCCCTGGACGGCATCGTATTCGACAGATAAAAAGAGACCGAATACGATTCCTGTTTACAACTCAAAACGAAATAACCTATAAAATTCAATAACTTAACACCAAAAACCCACTAAAAAACACCTCCTGATACTTACTATTGCAATCATTCAAGATCAATCAGTTGCCATTGGTTTCGTGGCGTCGTCGGGAAAAGTTCGGGATCGCATTGTTCCAGCGACAACCCATTTTTAAGAATTCATCAACTCACAAAACAATCATTCCGGTTTACCTTACAAGCTCCTTTTTAAATCATTACCGGTGCGCACCACTTTTTCTTCCTGCCCTATACTTTCAGTCTGACATATAGCTGGAGGTTTCTATGTGTGGACGTTTTTCACAGTCGATGACGCGTGAAGACTATCTCGCCCTTCTCGCTAAAGAAGTCGAACGAGACATTCCATATGACCCGGAACCGATCGGGCGTTTTAACGTGGCGCCAGGCACCAAAGTTCTGCTTCTAAGCGAACGTGACGAGAAACTCCATCTTGATCCAGTTATCTGGGGATACGCCCCGGGGTGGTGGGATAAACCACCGCTAATTAATGCTCGCTCAGAAACTGCGGCCACCAGCAGAATGTTTAAACCACTCTGGCAGCATGGCCGTGCTATTTGCTTTGCTGATGGCTGGTTTGAGTGGAAAAAGGAAGGTGACAAAAAGCAGCCCTACTTCATTCATCGAGCCGATGGCCAGCCGATATTCATGGCGGCGATCGGCAGCACGCCATTCGAACGTGGAGATGAAGCAGAAGGATTCCTGATAGTGACGGCTGCTGCAGACAAAGGACTGGTAGATATTCACGACAGGCGGCCACTGGTACTGTCACCAGATGCTGCTCGCGAATGGATGAGGCAGGACGTTGGAGGGAAAGAAGCTGAGGAAATTGCGGCCGACGGTTCCGTGCCGGCTGATAAATTTATATGGCACGCTGTAACGCGTGCAGTTGGGAATGTGAAAAATCAGGGTCCCCAGTTAATCCAGCCAATATGATGCATAGTTACCTAGAAAAACAAGATAACCACATGATAATTATTAAATTTTAAACTAGCAGAATGGCAGCACAACTACCTTTTTGAACTCATTGAATATCAAAACTATGCTTTCATTTTTTGGGAATGCTTTAATATCACTCGGTTTATCGAGTCAAAGGTTAATTATAAATGTTTCTGTTCGGTGGCAGTCCCACGAAAAAAAATTAGCGATGGTATAATCGATATCACCAGCCACGTGAGCATGACGATTATGACCTTGGACAAACTAAAAGAAATTTGTGAACTCACCGGAGTCAGCGCCCAAGAACAGAATGTAATTGTTAACCTTCTTAACCAACAGCGATTTGACTTTGGTGTTAAGGAGTTGCCAGAAATTAAGCCGCTTATATCTTGTGGATGGATCTCGAGAAGGATAAAACCCTTATCAGAACTACAATCAGCTGAGAATTCATGGGATCATTACAAGACAAAAATTAGGCAATGGATTTCCCTGATTGAAAACTACGAAGCATCTCTAACAAAATACCAAAGGATCAAACGTTTCGTGGGAAAGCATAAATGGATTTTGGGTCTAGTCCTGCTCATCATATCTCTAGCAACCCAGAGTACGAAACTTGTTGAGTGGATATTCCAAAAAATATAATTCCATGTTCAACATATACACTTCTGAAATCTCCCATCTCTGTCATGGGGTGTCGGGGGTCGGAGGTTCAAATCCTCTCGTGCCGACCAGAAACTCCTTTAAGAACCAGCCTTTACGGCTGGTTTTTTTATGCCTGTTTTCTGTACGGGGAAGCAATGGGGAATTATCGGGGAAAAAACCCGACGCAGGGCATCGACTACATTGCATAATTTCGGTACTCACATCACCGGGCAGTCATCAAACTCTGCAGTCCTGGCATTATTGATAATATAAGTGATCACCCCGAATATAGCGTGTGAAGAATTGTAGCTATCATCGTCTACTGGCAGCGCCTCCCTTCTCCCGTTCTCCAGATTTATCAGGTGGGGCTGAGGGTGAATTCGGTATCGCTTGATCCTGAATTCCCCGTCTATCGCGCATATCAGCAGCGAGCCATCGCAGGGAGAAAGTGACGCATCAACAACAAGCAGCGCCCCCTGGATTATCCCTTCCTTGAAATGTGAACGTGATGCACGCATGAAGTAAGTCGCTGCGGGATGACTGATAAGCAGCTGATCGAGGGAGATCTTTGTTTCAACGTAATCACTGGCAGGTGACGGGAAGCCCATCAGAGAACCCTCCCCATATTGCGGAGCATCCACAGACGGTTCTCGCTGTCGTCCGGCGTCTTGTCCACGAAGAATGTCTGATAACGCGCGATCCACTTATTGGCATCGGCCTGGCTGAAATGCCAGTTAACCTTCGCCAGTTCGCGGATAAAGTCCTCAGTGCGTAACCACTGATAACCTTTCGGGTTGACCTGAATTGCTTTCACGAACACGGGGTTAATGTCTGACTGGCGGGGCATAGTATGCACTCCATAATTACTGTATATATAAACAGTAATTATGGGTGCGAAAGTGATCAAGCTGGAGGTGCCTATTGATAATTACTACAGATCTCCTTCTGATCGCTGTGTCAGCAGCCCC
Organism: Citrobacter freundii; assembly: GCF_029717145.1. Taxonomy (NCBI): domain Bacteria; kingdom Pseudomonadati; phylum Pseudomonadota; class Gammaproteobacteria; order Enterobacterales; family Enterobacteriaceae; genus Citrobacter; species Citrobacter freundii. The sequence continues at coordinate 2,720,393 of NZ_CP099222.1, forward strand.
AGGCTTTCTCCTGCCCCCATCTGTATTCATTTTAAAGCTCAGGCAAACGCTTCAGCAATCTGTCAGTTGTTTAACCAATCGCAGCCTTCAGATCCAAAAGTTCTTTTCGAATACTCGCTATCTCAGCGTCTTTATCATGATTTAATTTTGCCAGAGCTTTTATAGCAGCCAGCGCATCAAGAACCAGAGGGTTTAAATCGAGCGTCATTTTCCCCGACTGCTCGGCAGAGTGGACGTACTGGGGATCAATCTTCTCAATTTCCTGTGCAATGACGCCCCGACGAGTCGTTTTCGCCTCGTCAGCAAGGTAATAGAAGGTTTTAAAATCCATTGCCTCGATATTTGAAAGCGACTCGTTTAAATCGAGATCTCCGGTAACCTCCTTAAAGTTAAGATCGGATGTACCTGAGGACTGGTACTGCGTCCACGGGGTGCTGGTTTTCGGTTCCTGTGGGTTATTCGTCGAAACATAACGGCCAAAAATAGAGTTAGCTGAGGTAATCCACATCTGAAAGATTCGGTTCGTGGAGTATGAACTTTGATAGCCTGCACCATTGGAAGGAGCCCATAAAGTTGCCGTATTAGTGTCACTGATAAATGAAGATCTTGCTTCTGTCGGTTTCGTTTCCGTTTCAGAACCCACACCAAAATCGCCGACAGAAAGCATATATCCTGTGCTGCTGTACGCATTCCTCGTGGCGCTGCTTCCTAAACCGAGGTTTGTGCGAGCGTCTGCGGCGGCCTTTGCCCCAGTACCGCCCTGATTTATACTGAGTGCAGTCGTCAGCCCAGATAAACTGGTAATATCACTATTGTCACCCTTTTTCGCGACATTACCCCACGCCGGACCAGTCCAGGTTGTGTTGTCAGGTAATTTCACCGTGACATTACCTGTGCCACTGAAAATACTTTGCCAATTTTGCTTGTCATAATTCAGACCACGCAGGGCTTCCGCAGCCTGTGTTACTGCAGCAGCGGTGACCAGATTCATAGCGATACGAGGAACTGCATACCAGGCCGCACCTGATTGTGTTGGTCCTGTGAAATTACTCACCAGTGTCGCTGATGTGTTGCTGTTGACGGTTTTCACCGGAAGGGTGTACGGAACGCCACCGGCCGTAACGACAATAAAATCACCGGCCGCCAGTTCTGTGGTAAATGCAGTTCCGCTACCAGCGACCGCAGCAGAGTTATTCGTCAGGGTTAATGTTCCTGCTGACATTGATTTCTCCTGAATTCAGATAATAAAAAACCCTGCCGGAGCAGGGTTCTTAATGGGATTTGGTTTAATCGTAACTGGCCGTTTTAATTGCGGTCGTTGTTGTGTGGAAATCGACTCCGCTCGGCGTCCAGGAGCCGGGAGGGATCTCACCAAGCCTGGCGCTAATAATTGAGTTGTTCCCGTCATAATAACAGCACATGCCTATAGGCGTTTGTAATGTCCCTGACGATGAGACCGCAACCCGATACCCTGCTGCCTGAGGCACGATTGCATATTTACCGGGTAGCGTATAATTGATATTAGCGCCGTTATTAGCACTCCCCCCCGGTACACCTATCTGTCTTATGTCGGTTAATATCTTCGTTTCATTTGTGAGAACACATTTGCCATTAGCGTCCCAAATGGCCATACCCCACGATGGCGGTATCTGGGCCTTAGTGGTAAACAGATAGACTTCAAGGCCAATGTTTTTATACAGACCAACCGTCTGCCTTGCTGATATGGTTATTTTATTCCCGGTAATGGAATATTCAAAGAATGCCGGGCCGCCCGTTGTGACACAAAAGGGAAGAATAATGTCTTCAGTCTTTACTGTCGCGTTAACCGTTATAAACTGGCCGGAACCACTGGCAGTCAGTTTCTGGTCTAAAGCAATCGATGTTGTCTCAGTCGTAAAAAACTCAACACCATCATCAGTGGAAAGATATGCCCCATAAGCCATTATGCCTTCTCCTGATAGAACACGAGGACTGCCGCAATGGCTGGCTCCGTATTAATCTCATATTGCCCGGTACCCGCCGGGGAGCACGTAATTGTTCCTCCGCTTACAGTGAATTTCCGTCGTAACCCTGTATTAACGTTTTCAAGCGGAGCCTGAACGTATTTAAGAACATACCCGCTTCTGATGGCGAAAGACCAGGTGCCTGACTGAGAAAAACTTGTGACGGTCGCTCTACCCAGGACCATCGTTGGCTTAATCCCGTAGTTATTTTTGACACCGTTTGCATCCCACGTCTGAATACCCCATGCCATCAGAACACCCCTGTTATTTTCCCAAGCTGAACACGAAGCACCCCATTCCCGTCCTTGACGCTATAGTTGAGATTACTCATTCTTGACGCGCCCTCACCCGCCACAGCCCCGTTAACCTCAAACGTTCCGTCCGATTTCATAATGGTCCCTGTTTTTCCCTGAACGTAATTAGCGGACCGCAGCTCACCAATTTTTGCCAGCGTTATATGCCCATACTGAATAAATGCATCACTGATAAACACCTGCCCATTGACCGCCGCGAATGGAGAATATTGCGTATCACCGCTGCCACTCATCAGGACAAACTGGTTAGCGTTAAACCCGACGCGGGTGACTACCGGCTTACCCGCTTCCGCCAGCACAGCAATCGACATACCGGCGCTGTAAAAAATATCGTTGATACGCACTCCGGCTTTCAGGGTATGAATGGCCGTTGCACCTGAAGCGTCAACGGTGGCGGTGAGCTTATCCTCAAGCGAGGCGGTTACGTCCTCAATCTGCGCCTGCACCTGCGTGGACATTTCCGCCATCGCCTGATCCACATCGGCGATCGTGGTTTTCACCACCAGAATGTCTGCGCGGACCTCGCCATACTGCGCAAACTGATGTTCAACTGTTCCGTGGTTGGCCAGCGCGTTCTGCAGAATGCCTTCAAGGTTGGTATCAATGTCGCCCGTCAGACGATCGCCATCGGCAGATGTCAGGAAATCATCTGCAATATCCCCAAGGTAGTCATCAGCATTCGCATTGGATTCGCCACGAACCCAGTCAGTCCAGCCTGATTCATTCCCCGTTCTGTCTACCAGCTGCGCGCGGTACCAGAACTCCTGCCCCGCCTTCAGCCCCAGCTGGATATATTCAGCTGACGGATACGGAACATCCGACAGCAACAGAGGATTCGAGAAATCACTGTTCGCGGTGTACTGAATTTCCGTTTTCAGCGTATCCCCGGTGTTAGCCGGGAATCCCCAGTTCAGGCGAATCCCCCAGTTGATCGGCGTTGTCGCAAAGCCGACAGGTTTCGGTGGATTTCCCACCTTACCCGTCAGCGCTTTCTCTTCGGAGTAGCCCCAGCTAGAGGATATTTCAGCGGCATTAATGGCGCGTACACGCACGAGGTAGCGCCCGGCATAAATACCCGGAACATCGAATGACGTGGTGGAACTGCGCGGCACATTTACCCAGTTACCATCATTGCGGCGCCACTGTGCCTCGTAGGCGATGGCGTTCTGCGCCTGATCCCAACTCACACGCATGGTTTCGACGCTGATATTCTGCTGCACCACTGAAAACGAGCTGATCACAATGTTAGCCGGCGGCGACTGACTACCCGGCGGGATCACACTCACCGGCCGCTGGTCAATGATGGCTCCGGTATCGATACGGGCATATTTATCCGGGTCGTGCCATGCGCCGGTAATCGAGAAGGTACCATCATTGTTATCGGAGACACTGACAACACGATACTGCTGGGCGTAGAGTTCATCTGACTCAACCACCCATACAGCTTCGGCATGTGGTGTCTCACTGTATGCCGTGGTGACTGTGACTGATTCCCCGTTAACCGCCTGAATAGTCCTGCTCTGTGACGCACCGGAGGGAAGATTGAGAATAAGGCGATCGCCTGCTGCAGCATCAGCTACGCGGTCAAGTTTAATCACGCGACCGTTAACAGCACTGATGCGGCCGCCCATAACTTTGCCGGACAGAAGCTCGTCTGACACGGCGATGATGTATCCCGGCTGCGGAATGTTTCCGTCCAGGCCAACATCAAACGAAACAACGCGATCCTTATTGTTGGTGAGAATACCCCAGCGCCCCTTTCGGTTCGCTTCTGACTGTCTGGTACAGCCGATGGCTGTCATTTCCAGCTGATTGAAGCCGTACCGCGCCACCAGCGCCTGCTCAAATACTGGCTCCATCGCGTCGGCATAGGCGTTACCGGGATCTGACCATGAAACCAACGCTGTGGTGTAGCGGCTTTTCGTGGTGCTGCTCGAATAGGTGAAGCGACCGCCAACAACGTTAGCGCGCGTGTAGCTGTAATCAACATCGCGCGGCATGTCAGCCAGGGCCACAATCTGATCCCCGCCCCAGTAGGTCATGCCACGGAAGATAGCAGCAAAATCACGCAGGACAGTGTAAGCATCGTTCCGGTCCTGAATGTACACGTTGCATGTATAACGCGGTTCTGTTCCATTGCCCCCTTTGCCGTCTGGTACCATCTGATCGCAATACTGGGCGACCTGATAAAGCGTCCATTTATCAATATTCGCAGTGGTCAAACGGTGCCCAAGGCCAAACCGGTCAGAAACAACCAGATCGTAAAAAATCCACGCAGGGTTATCCGTCCATGCCCACTTAAACGCACCGGTCCATGTACCGCTATAAGTGCGGGTTTCAGGGTCGTAGGTATCAGGAACGCGGATAACACGGCCGCGGGGCTCGCAGGAGATCTGCGGGATAGAGCCGTTAAACTGGCTTGAATCGAATTCGATGTAGAGTAACGCTGTGTTTGGATATCGTAACTTGGCGTCAATAACCTCAGTGAAGCTCTGCAGCGTCATCGTGTCGCCGATCTTCGCGCTGTTGGCGTCAGAGGTAATCTTACGCAGGCGGATTGTCCAGGTGCTGCCAGCCTGCGGTAAATCGATGCGGTGGCTGCGCTCATAACCAGACGTCGTTTTTCCGGTCACGCTGGTATTGAGTACCGTCTGCCATGTGCCGCCGTCCGTCTGCAGGTCAATCGCATAATTGACCGAGTAACCCACCAGATCTCCGTCGTCCTCCTGTTTGAAAAGCGAGGGCCATTTCAGACGCAGGCGAACTGCTGAAAGCTGCGTATTGGTAAACGTGCGCGTCCAAGCTGTAGCGCTTGATACCTCAGTTCCCACGCTGATTTCGTTTTCGGTACCGGGAATACCCTGAATATATTTTTGCGCCTGCGTTCCCGCGCGAAACTCCCACGTCACGCCGCTGAAGTTTTGGGAACCGTCGGCATTCTCCAGCGCCGTTCCGTCCAGGTAGATATCTTTGCCGGTTAGCTGCCCTGCAAACTCCCCTTCACCAAGCGCAACTAGGATTTTTGCCTTCGCTACAGATTGCAGATCATCAGGCTGTTCGGTAGGGGTTCGGGAACTTGAGCTGCCGCCCTTGCGGCCCTTTAACACTTTTTCTGTAGCCATATTGCGCCCATAAAAAAAGCCACCCGAAGGTGGCCAGAAAAAAAGGTTAGTTATCTACTGCTGATCTTCGACATAAATTCCGGCAGAAATAATTGCCCCGCCGATTCTCCGGCGACCGTACAGGAGCGGTACTGGATAACCCTGCGCTGCTGTGTTGGTTACTCCACCGAATGCGTAGGATGCACGGTTATCAGCACTTTGTTTGCTGGCCAGACCTGCAGGTTGAGGGGA